>NZ_JAKLTD010000003.1:84780-161339 GCF_022014235.1 Methanothermobacter sp. K4 | reverse complement strand
CTCCCCCAACAAAAGACTCCACCCCACCCAATAAACAATTACACCAATCAAAGGTTTAAAATTGTCCCCCAACAAAAGACTCCACCCCACCCAATAAACAATTACACCAATCAAAGGTTTTATACCATCAGCAAGATACCTTATAAGCAAGAGATTGTACAGGTGAATCTATGAAGATCGGCATGTCCCATGGTGCAGGCGGAGAAGTGATGCAGGACCTCATATCAAACATAATACTATCCAATATCCATAATACGAGGGTTAACGGCGGAGTTGGCCTTGAGGACCTCGATGACGGTGCAAGCATACCCCTCGGCGACTACGAGATAGTTATGAGTACCGATGGCCACACAGTCGACCCTCTATTCTTCCCCGGCGGTGACATAGGTAAGATATCAGTTGCGGGTACAGTCAACGACATATCAGTTATGGGCGCAAGGCCCCTTGCAATTGCAAGTGCAATGATCCTCAGCGAGGGGTTCCCTGGTGAGGATCTTGAGAGGATCGTGCAGTCAATGGACAGTGTCTCCAGGGAGACAGGTGTGTCAATCGTCACCGGGGACACCAAGGTTATGGAAAGGGGTAAACTGGACAGGATGGTCATAACCACCACGGGTATAGGTGTTGTGAAGCGTGGTGAGATAATAAGGGACTCAGGACTGAGGCCCGGTGATAAGATCATACTCACAGGCAGCGTGGGGGACCATGGAATGGCCCTCATGGCCTTCCGTGAAGGTTTTGGATTCGACACCGACCTTGAATCAGACGTTGCCCCTGTATGGAGCATGGTTGAGGCAGCCCTTGAGGTTGGTGGTGTTACCGCCATGAAGGACCCCACAAGGGGCGGTATAGCAAATGCCCTCAACGAACTCGCAGATAAATCAGGGGTCGGTATGGTTGTTGATGAGGATATGATCCCTGTGAGGGAGGAGGTGAGGGCTGTCTCTGAGATGCTGGGCATCGACCCCTATGAGGTTGCCAATGAGGGCAAGGTCATCATGGGTGTCGACCCTGAATACGCTGAGGATGTCCTCAGAGCCGTGAAGAAGGCACCATACGGTGAAAACGCAAGGATAATAGGTGAAGCGAATCAGGACAGTCATGTGATTCTTGAAACAAGCCTTGGCGGCAGGAGGATACTTGAGGCCCCTGTTGCTGATCCTGTTCCAAGGGTGTGCTGAGCCGATACAGGAGGGGTGTTATGGAACTTAAGAAGAAGAGGCTCTATGCGTTTGCAGTTGATTTCCTGGTGGTTACAGGTGTAATGTACCTTCTCACAGTCATTTTTTATCCATTAGCACTTCTCCTGAATCTTTTCTCAATCTACAGCTACTGGCTCCCCCTCCTTGGCATCATAACCATCCTTTATTTCAGCTACCTTGAGTACCATGGCGGAACAGTGGGTAAGAGGATGATGGGTCTCGTTGTGATATCAGAGGAGGGTGAACTCAAGTTGCGGCAGGTTGTCATAAGGAACCTTTCAAGGATACTCTGGTTCCCCCTCATACTTGACGTCATCCTGGGACGCCTCAGGAACCGTCTGAGGATCCTCGACGCCATTGCAGGTACACGGGTTGTCAGTGCAGAGAAGAATGTGGACGATGCTTAATAGGATTTATGATCCATTTGAATCTGTCTTCAGAGAAAAATGATGATGGATAAAGAAGTGATCAGGGAGAGGATCTGGAAACTCCTGAAGGATAGGGGTGTAAGCAGCCGTCCCCATGGCCGCATACCCGACTTTCAGGGGTCAGTTGAAGCTGCAGAGAGGCTCTCAAGGACCATCGAGTGGGAGAGAGCAGGTGTTGTATTCTCATCTCCTGATTCTGCCCAGCGACCCGTGCGAAGACTGGCCCTTGATGATGGAAAGGACCTTGTAGTGCCCACGCCGAAGATAAAGGATGGTTACCTTTTAATTTCAGGGGATGTTCCGGATGCTGATGCTGCATCAACCATAAGGGGCGCCTACATGTATGGTTCATTCATCAAAAGATTCCCTGAGGTTGACCTTGTTGTTGAGGGATCAGTGGCGGTTGACCTGGAGGGAAACCGCCTAGGTAAGGGTGGAGGATACGGTGACAGGGAGATATCTGAACTCAGGGATCAGGGGGCCATAGACGAGGATACCCCCATAGCCACAACGGTACATGAGCTGCAGATCATTGAAAGTGTACCTTTTGAGGGTCACGATGAAAGGATAAACATGATAGTGACTCCCATGCGTGTAATAAGGCTCTTTCTCCCTGAAAAAATCCCGCGAGTCGTCTGAAACCAGAGTATCATTTCTTAGAATGAACTATCACCCTGAAAATTAATTCACAGCCCAAAACCATTACTTTAAATAGTGCGGGGTTCAACATGGATATGTGCTGATTTTTAATTATCATGTGCCTGGCAGAAATTGGGGCTATCATGTTTCAGATCTGCCGGCTGGCAGCTGATAATTGAATAATCGATTTTTAAGAATTAAGGAAAAGATAAAATGAAAGAATTGAAATTCAGTGAATTTGATATTTCAGGGGAGATTAACAGGGCCCTTGATGATATGGGATTTGAGGGTACAACCCCAATCCAGGCACTTACATTACCTGTTACACTTGATGGTATGGACGTTGTTGGGGAGGCCCAGACCGGGACCGGGAAAACCGCAGCCTTTGCCATACCACTGCTTGAGAACCTTGAACCAGAGAGGGTTCCCCAGGCACTTGTGATCTGCCCTACCCGTGAACTCTGCCTACAGGTCACCGATGAGATAAGGAGGATAGGCAAGTACCTTAACGTGAGGGTGCTTGCAGTCTATGGTGGTCAGGGAATCGGAGGTCAGATAGCTGAGCTCAGGAGGGGTGTCCATGTTATCGTTGCAACACCAGGAAGGCTCATAGATCATATTGAGAGGGGTACTGTTGACCTTGGAGGCGTATCCACGGTTGTGCTTGATGAGGCCGATGAGATGCTCAACATGGGATTCATAGAGGACATAGAGAGGATACTGTCCCACGTCCCTGAAAGGAGACAGACCATGCTGTTCTCTGCAACCATCTCAAAGCCTGTATTAAGGATCGCGGAGAGGTATATGAGGAGCCCCCAGATTCTCCGTGTTGAGAAGAAGCACAGCCCCAGAATAGATGAGTTCTATTTCAAAACCAGGGAGGAGGACAAGGTTGAACTCCTTGACTGGATACTGACATCCAATGATATCGGAATGGGCCTCATATTCTGCAACACCAAAAGGAGGATTCAGAGGCTCAGAAAACAGCTTGGACGTATGGGTTACTCTGTGGATGAAATTCACGGTGATCTATCACAGTCAAAGCGTGAACGTGTCATGGAACGCTTCAGAAAGGGAAGGTTCAACCTCCTTATTGCAACTGATGTTGCGGCACGCGGTATACATGTGCCTGATGTGGAGGTCGTTGTGAACTATGATCTCCCATTCGAGAACGAGTACTACGTTCACAGGATAGGGCGTACCGGGCGTGCCGGTTCAAGTGGAAAATCTTTCACACTGGTTGTTGGAAGGGAGGTTCACCGGTTAAGGCGGATCCAGTCATTCACAGGTAAAAGGATAAAGAAGAGCAACATGCCATCCCCGCAGGAGATAAGGAGGGGTTACGAGGAGGACCTTGTTGAGGTGCTCCGGAGGAACCTTAAATCCAAGAGTTACGGTGACTCCGAGCTCCTGGGAAACCTTGTGAGTGAGGGTTACAGTTTCAGGGATATCTCACATGCCCTTCTGGATGTTCTGGAGTCCTCAAAGTAGATAGAGGCTGATTTCTATTTTATGGGTGGAGGCTGATCCATCACCCTCCCAGATTCTTTTAATTTCCTGAATCACAGAGAGAATTTACCCTTTGATTTCTTAAGATCTCCTCATCAATGGGAGTTCCACGACCACAACTCCATTTTTGGTATTACCTTCGGATCCCTATAAGTATCCAGAGTAATAAAAGATTTTATATATTGAAGATGTTTTAACTAATCTGTGGTGATACAATGAGAAGGTTCCTTATCATCCTAGCGACTGTTGCGCTGATTGCAGGCCTCTCGCATCATACATGGGCCCACCCGGGTCATGGTTACTACATTGAGGAGCCATCGGATTCAGATGCCACAAAACCCGACTCATCCACCACATCAGATTCATCCAGTACTTCAAATAAGCCTTCAGGTCAGAGCAGCAGCAAATCAAGCGCATCAGGTGGTCATAAAACCACCGGTGAAAGTAGAGGGGACTCATCAGATTCAGGGCAATCCGGCGATGAAAGCAATGCTCGGCCTGAAAGTAACACTACAGATGAAAGGGAGAATACCACAGAAACAGCAGATGTTAATGTGAATAAACCAGATTACGGATTCATACCTGCACTGGCAGGGCTGTGCCTGGTTTTTGGTTTAACCGCATTCAGGTTCCCACGCAACTGAATATCAAAAAATAAAAGTGCATATACCTGATACCACTTAACGGAGGTTCAACAGTGCATATACCTGATGGAATCATACCACTGTGGCAGTCTGCAGTCTACTGGGCTGTTGCACTCGTGAACATAGGCATATTCTTCTACATATTCTCAAAGAAACCCGAAAAGGAAAAAAGAATAGCTGGAACGGGGCTTTTTGCAGCGGCCGCTGTGGTTGCATCATCCATATCCGTGCCATCACCCTTCGGTGTCCCGGTGCATTTCTTCATGGTGCCCCTCGCAGCCATAATACTCGGCCCCCTAACGGCGGTTATGGTGGCGGTGCTCTGCCTGCTCGTCCAGTTCTTCATGCTTGGAATGGGGGGGATAACCAGCATGGGGGCAAATATACTGACAATGGGTATCGGCCTTGGAATCGGAACCTATGGAGTCTACCATGTCTTAAGTGAACTTGACAGGGGCCTTGCTGTATTCTCAGCCACCTTCCTTGGTATAATGATTGCAACCGCATTACACATCATGATACTCCTGGCAGCGGGTGTTGCGGGCCCTGAAATGCTCATGTCAACACTCATACCCTTCTACATATTTGTGGGTGTTGTGGAGGGTGCTGCAAGCATGTTCATATTCTCATTCCTTGAGAGGATGAAACCCGAGCTCATTGCAATGGAAAAGGTCTAGGTGATCCATGTGAAGAAATTAGTGTTTCTAATAATATTTCTTATTATTGGCGGTGTTTCAGCCCATGGAATGGAGATAACACCAGAGTCATTCATTGTAATAGCCGATAACTCCACAGGAAAACTCGCACGTTCAGTGGCCGATGAGACAGGGGTCAACGTCACCGTGTACCGTTTCCAGAGCCCATCGGACGTGGAACATGAACTGGAACATGCCCTTGGAAACCCCAACAAAATGATACTGGCAGTTGCCTACCAGGACACCGTGAGGGCCTTCCTCCAAAGGCATCCTGAACTTGCCACCAGGGTGACATACTGCAGTGCCGATGAGGCATCAATCAGGGAGAAACTCCTTGAACTCAACTCAGTGAATACAGAAAAGATGGGTAGCGGCTTTATGACTCCTTTCCTTTCAGGGGCGCTGATAGGGGTCATAGTTGGCCTTTTGACAGGGGCCCTGTGGATGAAAAGGAAAATGGGGTAGGAATCTCCGGTTACCTCCTTCTTCTTCTTAAACTTCCTCTGCGAAAAACTACTCAATACCCCACTTCTTCTTAAATTCAAGTTTCTCCTCTGCACTCATCCAGTGGCTACCATCACAGAATGGTTTGTTCTCAGATAACCCGCACCTACAGAGGGTGACCCTGTTTCTGGCCTCATACTCCTTCCCATCGGCTGATTCTATTTTTATACCACCCCTCACCCAGAGGGGCCCCTCACACTTCTTCTGTTTATCATGAACAACCACTATCGATTTTTCATAGTCCCTTTCATAGGGTTTCCCTGTTCTCCTGTCCCACAGGACAAGTCTCCCTGATGGGCAGATCATTGCCTCCTCTATGGCGATCTGTATGCTCTCCCTGTCGCCTTTCCTGAGGAGTTCCCTTATACCCCCTGCCCGCAGGCAGAACCTTGAGTGGTCGCATAGTTCAGGAACATCGGTGAGTTCAAGGTCCCCTGCCCTGAATACGGTCGCCCTTTCAATGTAGGGTTTCGTTGATGCTGTTTCGGTACCATCAAAGCCCACCTCAAGGTGTGTTCCATCACAGTAGGGTTTGTTCTTCGATGCGCCGCAGCGACAGAGGAGGTACCTCTCCTTCAGCGGGAACTCTCTTCTCTCAACAAATTCCCTTGTGTGTCCATTCTCATCGGTTACAATTACCTCCTCATAGAGTGGTACAGAGCCCTCTACAAGGTATGGTCCGTCCTTAAGAACCCTTATCCTCATCTTTAACACCCAAAGCAGAGCAAGTATCCCCATCATGCATAGCAAGGCAAATATGATGAAGCGAATCCTTGTTCCCTCAATCAATATATTATATCCTTGAGGGTAAAATATCTGACTCCCCCATAAAAATCAAAAAGGGCGGGGACCGTTCCGACACTTAGAATCTGCCCGATAGACCTCATTGAACTTACGGTTGATACTGCGACCCTCAGATCATCCCTTTTAACTGTCAAACAGTACAGAATGATTTAATCACTGTTTCTGTAGGTTGTTGTAGCAAAGAGGCCTATGAAACAGATAATACCAAATAAAAGGAAGCATATCCTTGTGCTCTCCATGAGGAGACCATAATTTGAAGGGGATGCTGAAACACTCCCTATCAGAAAGGCGAAGATGAGTGTCACTATACCCATACTGAAGGCCTGGCCAATGAGGCGCATGGAGGTCACCGTGGCAGACGCCATCCCAGCCTGATCCCTCTTAACTGAACACATAATCTTTGTTGTATTTGGGGATGAGAAAAGTCCCATACCTGTTCCAAGTAGCATAAGTCCCATTATTACTGCTGTTTCAGGTGTATCAGGGCCCAGTGTTGCAAATCCCATGAGTGCCGTGAAGATCAGCAACATACCCGCTGATGTCAGAATATGAGGCTTCACCATATCGGCCATTCTACCTGCGAGGGGCGCGATCATGGCCATCATGAGGGGTTGAACTATAAGTATAATTCCGCTGGCAGATGGGCTGAGTCCCCTGACGTACTGGAGATGGTAGCTGAGTAGGAGGGAAACCGCAAATGTCGATGTGAATACCAAGAGGGCTTCAAGGGATGAAAAGGCAAATTTTCTGTTTTTAAATAATTTAAAATTGAAGAGGGGGTTTTTTGCCTGTGTTTCTGTTTTGATGAACAGAGAAAACGCCAGAAAACTTAGAACCAGAAGCAGGAGCCCCCTTATACTTGCAAGGGTGGAGAAACCCTGGATGAATAGAAACAGGAAGGTGCAGTAGGTCAGTGACCCCTCAAAATCGAATTTTTCATTTCCGCTAACCATCCACTCATCATCAACTCTGGACAGTGAGATGAGTATAACAAGGATTCCCAGTGGAACCGTGAATAGGAATATGGACTCCCATCCCAAGATCTCTGCCAGAAAACCTCCCAGGATGGGACCTGCGAACAGACCCATGTCTATTGCCGCAGTATTCACACCAATGGCCCTGCCACGCTCAGATGCCGGGAACACCATTGATATAAGGGAAAGCCTCGTTACCAGTACCATGGAGGCCCCGATCCCCTGAAATGCCCGAAACAGGATGATTGAAGTTGCATCAGGTGCCAGTGCACAGAGAAGTGATGCCGTGATGAATATGATGTTACCTGAAATGAAGAGTCTCTTTATCCCGTATAACTCAGATAGCCTCCCAAATGGCAATAGAAATATGTTTGCCGTTAAAAGAAATGCCATTATAATCCAGGTCTGCTGGGAGGGTCCCATATTAAGGCTCTCGCCGATAAGTGGGAGGGCCACATTGATTGATGAACCCATGAATGGTGCAAGGAATGATGAGAGGGTCACTGCGGAGAGCACATAGACCTTGAGGTGATCATCTTTCAAACATTTCCCCCCTCAATAAAAATTAAATAAAAATTAGTTTAAATAATTTTCCAAAAAAATGAAAAAAGTGTAGATTAAATCACTTTTTGTGAAAAATTTATCAGGGTCCGCTCATCAACCGTCATTCCTGTGGGCTGTTGCAGCAAAAACCCCTATGAAACATAGAACCCCAAATACAAGGAAGCATATCCTTGTGCTCTCTATGAGGAGGTCATAATTTGCAGGGGATATTGGAACCCTCCCTATCAGGAATGCGAAGATGAGTGTCACTATACCTATACTGAAGGCCTGCCCGATGAGGCGCATGGAACTGACGGTGGCAGATGCAATACCATAGTCCCTCCTCTCAACAGATCCCATGATTGCATTGGTGTTGGGGGATGAGAAAAACCCGAACCCAAGACCCAGGACGAGAAGTGATACCACTATCATAAAGATTGGCGTGCCCCTATCAAGGATACTGAGGCTCAGAAGCGCAGCTGCGTTTACCGCCATCCCTATACCTGCAAGTATCTGGGGGTTGAACCTGTCAGAGGCTCTCCCTGCCAGGGGGGCCACGAAGGCCATGACAATGGGCTGAGTGACGAGTATGAGTCCACTGGAGCCAGGGTCAAGTCCCTTGATGTACTGAAGATGATAGCTCAGAAGCAGGGAAACTGCAAAGGTTGCGCTGTAATTTATGAGGGCTGCGAGACTTGAGAAACTGAATCTGAGATTCCTGAAGAGTCTCACATTGAATACCGGGCTCTCTGATGAGAGTTCAATTTTAAGGAATACTCCGAATGCCAGAATACTGAGGATTATCATGAGCGCCCCCGCAGCATCGGGAAGGGCGGAGAATCCATACATTAAAAGAAACAGGAATATACAGTAGGATATTGAACCTGGGACATCAAAACTTTCCCCTGAGGCATCAGCCCATTCCCCCTCAACCTTAAGGAGACACACCGCAAGAACAATGAGCGTTACCGGCACCGTGACAAGGAATATGCTCTGCCAGCCCAGGAAATGCGTGAGAAAACCCCCTAGAACCGGACCCATTGAAAGGCCAATGTACACTGCTGCCGTGTTTATACCTATGGCCTTACCCCTCTCCATTGGCGGGAATACACGGGTGAGCATTGCAAGGCCCGTGACGAATATCATAGCTGAGCCCACACCCTGTATTGCCCTGAATACTATGAGAGCAAGGGCAGAGGGTGAGAATGCTGATAGGATTGATGAAACCGTGAATATCAGGTTTCCATAGATGAAAATCCTCTTCATACCGTATATCTCAGATATCCTTCCAAAGGGGACAGCAAAGATTGCCGCTGCAAGGAGAAATGCCGTTGGAATCCATGTCTGCAGTATTGCATCTATCCCGAACTGAAGCGCTATCACAGGAAGGGCAACGTTGATGGATGACCCCATGAAGGGCGTTAGAAAGGATGATAGTGTTGCCGCTATGAGAACATAAACCCTGAGTGACCTGTTGCTGTACTCATTCAAATTATTCCCTCCAGAAAGAATCTGTTATTACTCTATGGGATGCCCTGTTTAAATAGGTTTCATAAAAGGGAAAATGGAAAAATTTAAAAAATGAAGTTTCAGGAAAATTAAATGTTCTGGTGGCTAAAACCGGGCCGGTGCCTCCATTCCAGCCATCTTAACTCCCGTCAGTGCAGAGGCCTCGACTGTAAGTGCCCTAAGGTCATCCTTTTCAAGTTTACTCACGTCAGTGTTACCCGCCTGCTGCGTCAGCATGCAAACCTCCTCTGTCATGGCCTCTATGTACCTTGCAACGTTTTTACCTGCCTCGACATAGTCAAGGCGCTTCCTGAGCCTGGGATCCTGGGTTGCAATACCCTTCCTGCACGTGCCTGTGTAGCACATCTGGCAGACACGGCAGCCAATTGAGACAAGGGCCGCTGTACCAATGTAGACAGCATCCGCACCAAGTGCAATTGCCTTTGCAACGTCGGCCCCACTCCTTATACCGCCTGCAGCAACAAGGCTCACCTCATCACGGAGGTTGACCTCCTTGAGGGCCTCATCGGCCTCCACTATTGCTGCTATTGTGGGTATACCAGAGTGCTCTGTTACAACATCCGGCCCTGCACCTGTACCTCCCTGCATACCATCCACCACGACTATATCGGCCCCTGCCTTTGCAGCTATCTTAACGTCATCGGCAACACGGCCAGATGTGAACTTGACCATTATCGGGACCTTCCAGTCGGTTATCTCACGGAGCTGTGATATCTTCATGCTCAGGTCCTCGGGCCCGACGATATCCATGTGCCTTGCCGGGCTCAGCGCATCGGTACCCTCCGGTATCATCCTTATCCTTGAGACCTCTGCTGTTACCTTCTCTGCAAGCAGATGTCCTCCCATACCAGACTTGGCACCCTGACCTATCTTGATCTCGATGGCCTCTGAATTGTTGAGGTACTCTGCAGAGACACCGAAGCGTCCTGATGCATACTGTGCAATGAGTTTTGAGGCGTATTTACGCTCTTCAGGGAGCATTCCCCCCTCACCTGTGTTTGTGGCTGTGCCTGCGAGGGTTGCTCCCATTGCAAGGGCTATCTTGGCCTCCTTGCTGAGGGCGCCGAAGGACATTGCCGCTATCATGATTGGTGTGTCAAGTTCCAGGGGGTTCTCAGCAAACCTGTTACCCAGCACCACCTTTGTATTGCAGGGCTCCCTGTACTTGTCTATGGGCGGCCTTGATACCTGGGCGGGTATGATCACAAGGTCATCAAAGGTGGGTATCCTCCTCACTGCACCGCAGCCCCTAACCTTGTATGAACCCTCCCTGGATTTCCTCTGTATCTCAATAAGGTCCGTGAATGACCATACATTCCTCCTGTCCTCAGGCACGGCGTTAACCTCTATTGCGTTGTTGGGGCACATCTCCTCACATATACGGCACCCCACACAGTTTTCATGCCTCAGGGGTACTGGTTCCCCGTTTATTATCTCGTAAACATCATGTGGACAGTTGTTATAGCATGAGAAGCAGTTTGCGCAGAGTGACTCATCCCGGTTATCACACATGTACCAGCAGCAGCCGGGACGGTCAAAGTTCCTCTTACATACATCTTCCTTTCTCTCAACCTTAAAAGGCATCTTTAACCCCTCTTATTCATTTAATACCCTCAATATCGGACATACTGAGTACTTGGTACCTGCAGCCCTCACAACATCCTCTGGATCCTCTGCCAGTAGGGGTACTGGTTTCCATGGCACTGCAGGGTCCCTGTCAACCACCAGTGCCCCGTCCACAATTCCCTCCCTGAGAGCATAGGTTAGGAGTGCGGTTACAACACCACCATCCTGCCCCCTGAACATTGGGGCCCTTGCAGAGAGTATCTCAGTGTATTTCCCCAGTGGTTCGGCTGCAGATTCATGGCTTATTATGCTGTCGGGTACGTAGGTCCTTGGACATGCCACATAGCATGCGTTGCAGCCCTCAGGACATTCGCCCTTAACCTCGGGTTTTCTATCGTCTATCCTCACTATACCCTCCGGGCATGACGCCTCGCAGGCCCCGCAGAGCACACATGCGCCAACATCGATGACATCAGACTTAAGGTCATCGAACTGGTAGTCCTTAATTTCCTCAAGATAAAGATCCTGGGGCATCACCCTCCAGTAGAGGACAGGCCTTGCAACTGACTCCCTTCTCTGTATCTCCTCAAGGTTCTCCTCCTTTTTACCTGATGCAAGTCTTTCAAGGAGTCTGAGGCCCTTCCCTGTTATGGGTGCAGTCTCAATGTATCCTGCCTCTGAGGCTCCCTCAACGAGCTCTTTACCCCTTTCTGTCCTTATTATGAGTGTTGACCATCCCTTAGGTGAACCCACAGATCCCACTGAAATGTCTGACTGTTCTGATGTGAAGTCCATACACACCGAGCAGTTTTTCCTCATTGCTGATCTGACCCTTTCAAGGGGTATGGAGACTGTGCTTCCATCGTTGAGGTGGAACCAGAGCCTGCCCTTCTCTATCCTGCACTCTGAAACATCCCTGAAGTCAACACCCTCCTCCTCTGCGAGTTCCTTCAGGTAGGTGTAGGAGAAGTTCTCCATGCAGAATAGTCCGATTCTGAGTTCAACAGGGAATTCCCTGTTATATTCTTTCATCAGTGTGGCCGCTGTTATCTGGCAGGGTGTTCCTACCATTGCATATCTGCTCATTATCCTTCCTCCGATTCTTCGCCATAGAATGGCCTTTTGCTTCTTGGGACAATCTTTCTGAAGGAATGGTATTCCTCATCTTCAAGTTCAAACCCGTATTCTGAGAGGACACCTCTGAGTTCCTCTTCCTCCTCGGGGGTTATGTCCTCAACCTTTGCGTTCTTTCCAAGGCTTTTTATTTCTCCACCAACGTATATTGTTCCCCTTATGATGGACTCCCCGGCGTCCTCTGCAAGGTCCCCCAGGACTATTATGCGACCGCCCATCATGAAGAGGCCTGTCATGAAACCTGAGTTTCCACCTATGATGATGGTCCCGTTCTTCATTATCTCTCCTGTTCTTGACCCTGCACCCTTCCTTACAACGACTGTTCCACCGTAGATTCCCTGTCCAACACCATCTCCTGCAGATCCCTCTATTATGACCTCGCCTTCTGTCATGTTGTCTGCAGGGAACCATCCTGCGTTACCATTTATCTTAACACTGGGTCCGTGTATCATTGTCGCTGCGAAGTATCCTGCTGAACCATCTATTATGAGCTCCACGTCCTCTGTGAGTCCCGCGCCGATGTAGTGCATGGCGTTGGGGTTTTTAACCACTATCCTGTCGTGGTCCTTTGCCAGGCTCTTTATAGCCCTGTTAACCTCCCTGGGGGTTTTTGATTCTGCATCAACTACTGCTTCCCTCATCATATCACCCTATATCTCGTATACCCTGACCTCGCCGGGGGATATCTGTTCAACCTCGCTTGTATCCATGACCTCCCTCAGGGAGACCTCCTCTGATGCAACCGCAAATACTTCATCGTTCTCTGCCATCACACCTGGCCTGAGGCCGAGCTGGTCCTTTGCTATCCCAACACCGGTGGGTGTTCCGACTATGTATGAGAATGGGCCGTCCATGTCCTTCACTGACTGCTCAAGTGCCTCCTCCAGGTTGTAGCCTGATGCCAGTTTATCTGCAACGTAGTGGACTATGCATTCTGTGTCGTTGTTTGTCTCGAATATGTGTCCCTTCCGCTCAAGGGGTTCCCTTATCTTCCAGTAGTTGGTTATCTGGCCGTTGTGTACCACGGTTATGTCGGGGATGATGTAGCTCTGGAATGGGTGTGCATGGTACCTGTCAACTATGCTCTCTGTTGAGAACCTTGTGTAGCCTATGGCATGTGTCCCCCTCTTTGACCAGGTGTCGTAGCGGTCTGCTATTTCAAGTACAGATCCAACATCCTTTATCATTTCAAAGGAGTGGCTTCCATTGAGTACCATGACATCCTCTATCCTGTCTATCTCCATTATGAGTGGTTTAAGCTGTGAGAATGATTCAAGGGTGATCCTGCAGCGGTATATTATGTAGTCCTCAACTGATGGGATGATTTCATCTTTCCTTATGGGGCTTACTGCTTCAACTGTCTCCTTAACCCTCTCAAGAAGTCCCCTCTTTTCTTTAACCTCAATGTTGAGGAGGTACTCGTTTTCTTCAAGACCAAGACCTCCATAAATTGAGAATCCCGCTGAGTCAGGGCCCCTGTGCTGCAGTGCATGGAGCATCCTCGTCATGTCTGCCCCTACACTGTGAAGTTTACCATCCTTGTAGACCACTCCTGCTATTCCACACAATTCAATACCTCCTTTATAAAGTATTCGTGAAGTTCTGTGTCCTCTCCCAGTTCAGGGTGGAAGGCGAGTGCAAGGTTGCAGCCCTCCTTCACTGCGATGATCCCTTCATCGATTCTCGATAGTACCTCAGCCCCTTCACCCACCTCAAGTGCGGCAGGTGCCCTTATGAATATCCCATGGAATTTTCTTCCAAGGATCTCTATGTCCTCCTCAAAGGAATCTTTCTGCCTTCCAAAGGCGTTTCTCTTAACCTTCATGTCGATGAGTCCCAGGAGGGGCTGTTCATAGTCTGTTTCCCTCGCAAGGAGAACCATCCCTGCGCAGGTCCCCATGACTGCTTTGTTCTCCGTGAGGATAACATCCTTTATCCCTGTCTCCTCCATCAGTTTACCTATGACGGTGCTCTCACCGCCGGAGATTATTATTGCATCTACAGCTGATGCATCCTCTGCTTTCCTCACCTTCACTACCTCTGCATCCACATCCATCCTCTCAACTGCCCTCCGGGTCATCTCGAGGTGCTCGGAAACATCGCCCTGAAGATCAAGAATGCCTATCCTTATCATGGTGTCTCCTTTCAGTTTTTTTGAATAGGTTTTTGGCATATGACCATATAAATATACCGGAAAAGTGTTGCCGGTTATCTCTGAACCCGACCCGGTAGAATCTTAGTGTACAATGTTCAGAAACCAGGTCTTGAATTAAGTTATAATTGAACAGTTATATAAATATTTCCATGGGGGCTCTGAAAGGGTTCTATAAAATCAGGGGTCCCCACCTGAAAGGATAATCAGCACGCCAGTGGACCCCCTGAAATGAGAACGGGTGAATGAGAGAACCATCCCCTAAAATCCGTTGATTCACCGGGACCCCTGACCATGCTAAAGTGGAAGCTCCTCATCCAGAAACTCCATAACCTTCATGGTGGAGTTTCTGACATGGTTTGCAGCCTCTCTGAAGGCTTCCCTCTCATCCCTGTCCATCAGGACTGGAACAACACCCTCTATACCATTCTTACCGAGCTTCACAGGCACACCCAGGCACACGTCCCTGATGCCATCAATCTCACCCTCCATGAGGGTTGAAACCGTGAGTATCCTTCGCTCATCATTCAGTATCGTTGTCACTATGTTGGAGATGGCGAAGGCCGGACCATACTCAGTGGCCCCCTTCCTGCTTATGATGTTGCTACCTGCATTGATGACCTTCTCTATGGTCTTCTTGAGGTCAAACTTCCTGTAACCAGAGAAGTAGTCCCTCCTTGCATAGTGCTCAATTGGTATACCCCCTATGGAGGTCGAGCTGATTAGGGGGACCATGTAGGGGCCGTGCTGCCCGATAACCCTGGTGTGGACCTCGCTAACATGAACATTGAAATGCCTTGCCATGTAATTCTTGAGCCTGAGGGAGTCAAGGTGGTTTCCAAGGCCAAAGACCCTGCTGGGGTGAAAGCCCGAATACTTAAGTGCAACATAGGTCATCACATCAACAGGATTGGTCACAACAAGTATAATTGAATCCGGGGCGAACCTGGCAATCTGTCTTGCATACTCGGCAACGATAACCCCATTCTGAAATGCAAGGTCATCCCTGTCCATATCAGCAGTTCTGGGAACACCCGCGGTTATAACAACTATCCTCGAGCCATGGACATTTTCGATGTCAGCAGAGTTCTCCAGCTTAACCGAAACCCCCTTGGCTGCAAGGGCATCACTCATATCAAGGACCTCTCCAATGTTCTGCTCAAGACTCTCCCTCCTTGATATGAGGTGCAGTGTTTTCACAGCCTCCTCCTCTGCAAGGCAGAGTGCCGTTGCCCTTCCAACACGCCCTGTTGATCCAATTATACTTACCTTCAAAAATTACTCCTCCTGGTGCGTTTCAAGGTAGCTGATGGCGACCTTTCTTGCAAATCCCGTGCCGGTCTCTGCCAGTTTCTCCATCGCTTCTCTCACCCGCTCCCCGCCTATCTGCTCAAGTGACCTTGCAGCACCACTTCTCACAAAGCCACTATCATCCTCCAGGAGTTCAATGAGTGGTTCAACAGCCCTCTCGTCCCTGAAGTTCCCTATTACCCATGCAGCAGCACCCCTTATCTTCCAGTCATCACTTGAGAGGCTCTCAAGGAGGGGTTCCACTGCCTCTTCACCCATCTTCGCAAGGGCAGTGGATGCGTCCCTTCGAACCCATTTGTTCTCATCGGCCAGAGCCTCAATGAGGGGTTCTATTGCCCGGGGATCCCCTATCTTACCAAGCGCCGCGGCAGCACCCCTCCTCACAAACTTGTTATCATCGTTGAGGGCCTCAATGAGCTGTTCAACCGCTGGTTCACCTGTCTCACAAAGGAGTTCAATAACCTGAACCCTCATGAGTTCATCGTCTTCCTTTAACTGCTCAATGAGCCTCGCAACGTTTTCTCTCCTCTGCATTTTATCACCTCTTATATTCGTTATGTCCACATGAATACATAATATTTATCCATCCTGGAAAACCAGCGGGCCTGGCACCGCGGATTTTCATGGATTATGGGTTTACTGCATGATCAGACAAAAAATGTGGCTAAAAGGTTATGAAGTTGATGTAAATGGCAGAGATGGTCCCCACGTCCTACCGAGAATATTATGATTTTCCTAAAAGGTTATGAAAGTATATGGCAAATGGCAGAGACAATCCTCACGTCCTGGTAAGGATATTTATGATTTTCATGGTAACCCCCTCAGCCTCCTCAAGCCCAAGTGACCTGAAAATCTCGAGACCCTCCTTAAAAACATTGTAGAGATTTTCCCGCTCGTCAATAAGGAACAGGAGAACCCCTAGGATTACGAGGGACACTGCAACACCCGCAGAATCTCCACTCTCCCTGAATATCCTGTTTGATCTTTTGATGAATTTGAGGGCATCATAGAGCTCACCCTCCTCCATCATGTAGCGACCTATCAGAAGATTAAGAAGGGCCTCAATGGGGCGGTCACGTATAACTGTGGCAGATTCCAGATTAGAACGGAGGGTGTCTATGTCACGGTCCTCCCAACACCCCACATATGATTCAAAGGAGTCTATGATACCCATGAGGTCATCTGCAAGTCTGAAGATCTTGTATGTCTCAGATTGTATGTCTGTGGACTGTGAATCCTCCTGGACGGGTTCAGGTTCAGTGTCATCTGAACTCAGCGCCTCCCTTATCTTACCCGCCTCATATATCTTATCCCTCAGTTCATCTGCAACCTTGCCGTTGATCTCAGAGTATATTGAGAGGGCCTCTGAGTAGCATTTCATTGCCCTGTCAAATTCCCGCTGGGCCATCAGGGAGTCACCAAGGAGTTCAGAGGCATAGGCGATGCCCTCAGGGAATTTGAGTTTCCTGTAGGTTTCAAGGGACTCCTCAAAGCTTCCCACTGCCCTCTCTGTTTCCCCCCTGTCAAGGTAGATGACCCCTATATCTATGAGAACCTCAGCCTCATGCTCCTGGTACTCGTGAAGCTTCTTCTTGTAGTGTCTGAGTGCGCTTCTCTCATCCCTCAATGAATCAAATATACTGAGAAAGTTGAGGTAAAACACGAAAACTCCCCCCATTTAGGTATACTTTTATCATAGGATCCTTAAATATTATACCATCTCCCATTGAAACATCAATGCATCAAATGATGTGTTCATGAAACTGGCTTAAGGTATTCAGATGTACAGAATAACAGTTATACCCGGTGATGGTATCGGTAAGGAGGTCATGGAGGCCGCCCTCCACGTTCTCAAAGGACTGGACCTTGACCTGGAATTTGTGTATGCAGAGGCAGGTAATGAGTGCTTCATAAGGTGCGGTGAGACCATACCAGAGGAAACAGTGAAACTCGTCAGAAGGTCTGATGCAACCCTCTTTGGTGCAGTGACAACAGTGCCGGGACAGAAGAGTGCCATAATTACATTGAGGCGTGAACTCGATCTTTTTGCGAATTTGAGGCCTGTTAAGTCCCTTCCGGGTGTCCCGTGCCTCTACCCTGACCTTGACTTTGTCATAGTGAGGGAGAACACAGAGGACCTCTATGTGGGTGATGAGGAGTTCACTGCTGATGGTGCTGTTGCAAGGAGGATCATAACACGCCGTGCTTCCAGAAGAATCAGCAGGTTCGCATTTGAGTATGCCCGGAGGGAGGGCTGGAGTCGTGTGACCGCGGTGCACAAGGCCAACGTCCTTAAAAAGACCGATGGGGTGTTCAGGGAGGAATTCTACCGGGTGGCATCAGAGTACCCTGAGATGGAGGCAGAGGACTACTATGTGGACGCCACAGCCATGTACCTCATAACACAGCCCCAGGAATTCCAGGTCCTGGTCACAACAAACCTCTTCGGAGACATACTCTCAGACGAAGCAGCAGGACTCATCGGAGGACTCGGACTCGCACCATCAGCAAACATAGGAGAAAAAAACGCAATATTCGAACCAGTCCACGGATCAGCACCCCAGATAGCCGGAAAAAACATAGCAAACCCCACAGCCATGATACTCACAACAACACTCATGCTAAAACACCTCAACAAAACAGAGGAAGCACAGAAAATACAGAAAGCACTTGAAAGGACCCTGCTCAAGGGGATAATGACACCTGACCTTGGGGGAAGTGCCAGTACCATGGAGATGGCCAGTGCCATAAAACAGGAATTAGTTGAATAAGCCATATAAAATGGATTAATGAGGCAATCACCTGGTTATCATGGTCCCTATTCCCTTCTTGGTAAATATTTCAAGTAGAAGTGAGTGCTCAACCCTTCCATCTATTATATGGGCCGATGAGACACCATCATTTATGGCCTGTATGCATGTGAGTGTCTTGGGGAGCATCCCCCCCTCCACTATACCGCTCTTTACAAGGTCGCTGAGTTCATCAACGCTCACCTTCCTTATGAGGGTGTCGGGATCTGAGGGGTCCTCGAGTATTCCAGGCACATCTGTGAGCACTATAAGCTTCTCTGCCCCTATACCCGCTGCAACCTCACCTGCAACCGTATCTGCATTGAGGTTCAGTGTGTTGGCGTTCCTGTCAACACCTATGGGTGATATCACAGGGATGTAATTGTTATCTGTGAGCATGTTGATTATGCCAGGGTCCACTGATTCAATTTCACCCACAAGTCCCAGGTCTATCTCCCTTTTCTCACCTGTCTCAGCATCCTTAACAACATGTGGAGCCCTCTTTTTTGCAAGAAGAAGGTTGCTGTCCTTACCTGACAGTCCTATGGCCCTCCCACCATGGTAGCATATCTTTGAGACGATGCTGGTGTTTATCTTACCCACGAGGACCATCTTGACTATCTCCATGGTCTCCTCATCTGTAACCCTGAGGCCCTCTATGAATCTTGGCTCCTTGCCCATCTTATTCATGGCCCTTGAAATCTCAGGGCCACCTCCATGGACAACCACCGGCTCCATTCCCACATACTTCAACAGCACAGTATCCCGTGCGGTTGAGTCCATTGCGGCCTCATCTATCATGGCATGGCCGCCATACTTTATCATTATCTTTTTTTTGTGAAACTTCTTGATGTAGGGGAGTGCCTCCACCAGAATGTTAACGGTCTTCATTCAAACACCCTTCACTGCACTATAGATCAATACATCAACTTAAGTAGTATACTCTGCATTTATCCTCACATAGTCATAGGTGAGATCACAGCCGTATGCAGTTGCAGATTCACTGCCGGCGTTGAGGTCAACTGTTATTCTTATCTCATCATCACCCATTATCCTCTCTGCAAGTTCAAGTTCAGGTGTACCCTCAAAGGCAAGGACCTCCCCCTCCTCAACTATCCCAACAGATCCACTCTCAGATTCCAGGTTCACACTTATCCTGTCAGGGTCAAATTCTGCACCTGAATATCCTGCAGCCGCAACTATACGTCCCCAGTTTGGGTCGGCCCCAAATATTGCCGTCTTAACGAGGGATGAACCTGCGATTGCCCTTGCAGCCATTCTCGCATCCTCCTGTGTCCTGGCATTCACCACATCAACCTGGAATGACTTGGTGGCCCCCTCACCGTCACGGGCCATCATACGGGCAAGTTCCCTGCAGACGACCCCAAGGGCCTCAGTGAAGTTCTCATCGATTCTCCCTGACCTGCAGGTTGATGCTATTATAACCATGTCATTGGTGCTCTCATCACCATCCACTATGAGCATGTTGAAGCTGTCATCAACCGCCCTCCTGAGGGCCTCCCTGAGCTCTGAAGGTGATGCATCAACATCAGTAGTTATGAAGGAGAGCATCGTGGCCATGTTTGGGGCTATCATCCCTGAACCCTTGGCAACCGCCCCTATACGGGCTGTCTCACCGCCTTCAAGCTGGAACTCCACCGCAACCTCCTTGGGGAATGTGTCTGTGGTCATTATTGCAGATGCAAGATTCCCTGAGGCTTCAGGGGAGTTTTCAAGTTGATCTGCAGCCCTTCTTATGAGGGATTCTATCTTCCTGATGGGCATCCTCCTTCCTATAACGCCCGTTGATGCAACCGCAACCTCACCGGCATCCAGCTGGAGTGATTCAGCTGTTACCCTTGCCATCCCAAGGGCATCACTCATCCCATCTCTTCCTGTGAAACAGTTGGCATTGCCACTGTTTGCAACTATCGCTGAAATTCTGCCCCCCTCAATAACCCTCTCCGTCAGTTTAACAGGTTCTGCCCGGACCCTGTTGGATGTTAAAACACCCGCCGCAGTCGCGTTTCTGCTTACAATAAGCCCAACACCATATTTGCCCTCACGGCAACCCGCCGCAAGCACTCCATCAACAGCGCAGACGCCACCTTCAATAAACCTGATTTTCATAGTCTCCACTACTCCCAAAAAAAAGGTTCGCTGGAGTCCTCTCAGTAGGTTGTATTGTTGGAGGACCCCTGGTTGTTGTTAACAACGTTGACTTCCCCGTAACTGTTCTGGACTTCCTCCCTACCGCGCTCCTTTATCCCGTTGAGGGGCAGGTGGTTGGTGCTGCTGGGGGAGAGCTGGACATCACTGGATGGAGTATCGTTAATATCCACTGCAGTAATATTATCGTTGGAAAGGCCTATAACAATGCCCAGACCTGACCCGCAGCCGAATGCTATGAGGGAAATCAGGAAGCTAACAATGATTTTAGCCTCGGTTTCAGGTCTCATTTCAATTCCCCTTATTATTATCTTGAAGTACCCTTAAATAACTTTCCTTTTCATGCCGTGGCAGCATAGATAACGGCAAGGAGTATTGCGATAATGCCAAACTCCCAGTGCCCCATATTCCAGCCAAGGAAGGTGGCTACAAACACGAAGACGAATACAAGGAAGGCCACAGACTTTTTATGCATCAGAAAGTCAATAACGGACCTTGTGAAGGGTGAGGGGATGAAGTAACCATATATTCCATCTGCAACATCAAATATCATGATGGATGTGGGGTTCCATAGCTTTATGCTGTCGGCAATCTGGGCCCTCTCACCGGCCTCACGCCTGGTCTTCCCGATACCCACCCTTATGTTGGCACCGTTGTCCATTGCATGCCATGCGGAGTCTATCCCTGCCCTCAGAGCCATGTCCTTTGTGGGAAAGTTCGCTATGAGGTCGTCCCCGCCCTCACGGTAACCCTCAATCTTTCCGCTGCAGTCATTCTCCATGTAGGCCTTTATATCATTCATTATCTCAACAAGGCTGTCACGTCCAAATCTCTCTATGAAGCCTGTCGAGTCAATCATATCAATGAAGAGGTAGTTGTCACGGTATGATGGGCTGCCTGAGAGTGGTTCAAATTCACTGGTGAATATTATGGCAAATTCCCCTCCAAGCTTTGTGAAACCAACACCCGGGACCTCACCAATCTCCCTGTTGAGGTTTATTGCCCTCTCAATTGCCGCTGCCCCCGTCATCCCGGCGGCGGCCCTTACATTTATCCCCCTTCTGCTTCCTGCACCTATCAGTTTTATGGCGACCCTTATGGCGTCGTTCTTGGAGAGGAACCTTGCGAGTATCTCACTTGAACTCTTCTCGATGATCCTCCCCTTCTCCTTCTCTATTATGGACACGAATTCATCCATTATACGCCCGCCGTTGAAGACCTCAATGTAGAGGTAGCGGTCGCTTCCCATTATTATGTTGCTGAGGAGCGCATACTCATCAACCCGGTTCTCTGCAGGTTTGAGTTCAATGAACTTTCTGTTCTTGGGGATGTTATCGGTTCCAAGTTCCCTTGTGAGGTTATCGAAGATGTTGCTGGTGTTGATATGGGCCCTTTCTATCTCTATGAGCATCGTCTTTGTGTAGTTGAGCATGTCCACGTATTCCCTTTCTGTACTGTTGGTGGGCATGTACTTGGTCCCGATACTCAGGACCCTGTGTCCAATGAAAAATCCCAGTATCTTCCTTAGCAGATAATCCATGACCATCAATCATTGCCTCCCTTCTCAAGAACCACGTCGAATTCCCCTGGCTTCTCAAGCAGCATGCTGGGTTTAACAGATACTATGGGGAACCTCCATGATCCTATCCTGGCTGCGATTGTACTTGCTATGTTCCTTGAGTTCTTCTTAACAAAACTGTAATCGTGATCATTTATGGTTATGTTAACGTTGTAGGGGGCCTCCTCCATGACATCCTCAGAGTACATTATGTTCAGCTCAAAAGTGCCAGGTTTCAGGAAGAGGTCGTTCCTTACAGCCACCAGGGGGGCGTGCTCCAGTTTGAGCCTGTCACCAACCGTTACAGCAATGTTACCGGCGTACTTCACCGCCTCCCTGTAGTCCCTGGGGTGCACCAGTACGAATATTATGTAGTTGCTGGTCCGCTCCACCTCCTCCACCATGCTCATGAACTTCTCAAAGAGGGGGAGCTTCATGAATATACCCTCAAGTTTGGGTTCAAGGCCCTCCTCCTGACTCCTGCTTATTCTGTCAATGGCCTCCTTGGCTATGGCTATCCCGCTGAGTTTCTTGCCCCTTTTGGCCTTATATGCGTCTATCCTCTTCCTCTCGAATTCCTTTAGGGTTTCGTTACAGATTTTCTGGAGGATGTTCTTAACCTTCTTTGGCTTTCCAGAGGTCCCTATGAGGATCCTGCCATCCCTGAATGTGTAGGGTATCCTCCTGCTGTTTATATCCTGAAACTCGTCCTTATACTCCCTGAATACGTCATTCGAGAGTATCTTGGCATCCTCCTCCTCGGCCAGCTTGAGTATGAAGTGATCAGCCGTGGTACCTGAGGGCACCTGCTGGAATTTCCCCTCCTCAAGGAGTTTCCTGAACTTCTCCTTATCATCTATCTCATGACGCAGGGATGCATCGGCAATTATGACAGGGTCATAGCCGAGTTTTTCAAGTTCCTCTGCCGCTGACAGTATATTCTCTATGCATGGCCTATCATCGTCGTTTTTCCTTGAATGGGCGACGTTCGATGCATCTATAATTACCCTCAAGTAACCACCTGATGAGATTATTCCTGCAGGCTGTGGGATGCCAGTTCAATCCTTTCTCCCTGAACCTGGTTGAGAACTATTCTTATAGAATCCTCAGTAATGTAATATGTATTATATGAATTAATATCTTTACCCCTCAGTTTAAGGGATGAAACCGTCCCGGCGGTTACAAAGAACGTGTCCTCAACCCTCCAGACATGGGGGACATGCTTGTGACCCGATATCACAAGGTCAGCGCCCTTCCTGATTATTGAATAGAGTATGTCACCTGCATCTGCAAGGACGTTCCTCTCACGACCGGTCTTGGGAACGGGTATTATGTGGTGGTGGAGGGCTATAACCCTGAAATGTCCCCTCTCTGAGGCCCTCCCAAGTTCCTCCTCCATCCAGATCTGCTGGGACCTCCCTATCTTGCCGTAGTCGAGATCCGGCTCACTGCTGTCAAGACCTATTATTGTGAGGTCATCCATCACAAAGGTCCCCTTCCTGTACCTGAAGACATCCTCAAAGGTCTCGTTTCCCACATGTCTTGCATCATGGTTTCCTGGAACAAATATGTGGGGCCCCTTGAGGTCGCTGAGGTACTCTGCGGCCTGAAGGAATTCAAGGTAGTAGCCGTTATCTGTAAGGTCACCTGTTATAACGGTTGCGTCAGGTTTAAGCTCATTTATCTGTCTTATCGCCTCAAGGAGTATGTCCTCCTTGAAGTTGGGTGCGCCCACATGGAGATCCGAGATATGGGCTATCAAGACCATCAGCTCAACCTCATAATGGCCTCTGCCAGGTCACCCCCGGTTTCCTGAAGGGCCCTGGTGGCTTCCTCCCGGCTTACACCGGTCTGGTTCATGACAAGTTCAATGTCATCCTCGGGTATCTTAACCTCAGCTTCAAGGTCACGTTCACGGGCCTTCCCTGTCACCTGATAGGTCTTCTGACCCATGAAGTCCATGACATTCACGCGGGGATTTTTTATTATGATCTCCTTCTTCTTGAGTTTGATCACAACCTCCTCAACGCCACGGAGGTCCTTCATATCCATTCCCATCTGCTTCATGGCCCTCTGCATCTGTTTCAGCTGCTTTGGGTTCATTCCCATGCCCGGTATCATTTAAAATCCTCCTTTCCTGGTTTTCACTGCCTGGCCATGGTTGAGGTCCATCATCTCCTCGGCACAGAGGAGGGCCCTGCCTGTGGCCAGAAGTTCATCATGAGCATTAACAATTAAAACTTCATCACCGGCCCTTATATTATTGTCGCAGTCAATTATAAACTTTGCAAATACACTCCTGCCCTCCCTTGCAAATGGTTCAGACTCCTCATTCACAGCCACCCTGCAGCGGGGGTAGGCTGTGCCCCTATGAAGCCTCCTGGCACCCTCAGATGAGAGCACAAAAAGGCCGTCAGAGGCCCTCATGGTGCATATCAGTTTCTCTTCTGAGTAGATATGTCTTATCTTCCCTGTGTTACGGCTCCTCTCAATCCTCACATCAGCAGAAAACAGCGCATCACCCGCTCCCTCACCAAACTGGTACTCTGCAATCATCCTTATGCGGTCAAGGTCATCAACACATGTTTCCACCTCCCCGGAATAGGGGTGTGGAAGCTGAAGTTCAAGTTCACTGCAGAGGTCCTCACTGATGATCACATCCCCCTCAAGACCCAGGATCAGTTCTCTGAGGAAGTGCCTGGCCTCCAGGTCCATGATACCCGGCACATCGCTCTGGGCGAGTGGGTAGACCTGGTCAAGTTCAAGTGGTATGAGACCAAAGGGCACGTCTGCAACCACCACCCTCCACTCTCCATCGGGCTGGGGCTTCTTGGAGCGGAAACCACTGATACTGGAGGGTAAACTGGATGAGTAGGGTTTCCTTGATGGGCCGACGATGGCCATCCTTCCCTTCAGGTTTTTCTTAACCCACTGAAGATACCTGTGAACCTCAACACGCCCCAGTGACTCTGGTCCAGTGTAGAAGAATGCTGAGCGTTTGGACCTTGGCTCGAATCTCTCAGAAAGTTCAACATAAGCCGACATCCTCCTGTAACCCTCAAGGAGCCTTGGATGTGCCCTGCATCTCTCCTCAACAAGTTCCATTAGGCTCCCATCATAAATTGCCTGGCGGACCTTCCTTATCTCTGCAAAGCTCACATGGAGGTTGTGTTCAGCTATGAGGTTCCTTCTATCCTCAGCGTCCATCCCTCGTAGCTCAGATGGGGTATACTCCATGCATACCCTGCATGAGCACGGCATCTCCTGGAGGTTCTCAAGTTTATATGTCCCCTCTGTACTCAGAAGACGGCCATCCTCTGCATAGAGTATGTAGGCAGCCGAATCAAAGAGGTCACATCCCATGGAAGCGGCGAGGGCGAATATCATCGGATGCCCAGCCCCCATGAGGTGCCTTGGCCTTGATGGTGGAAGCTTCGAAACAGAGGATAGTACAGCGTCAACCAGTTCCCTGTACCTGTAGGACTCCATGAGAGGTACGACGGCACCTATGGGGTGGAGTTCCACCGGGAGCTCTGCAAGCTGTGAGGCACAGTAACTCCTGAGGTCCGGGTGGGTTGACCCCTGGACAACGGCATTGAGCATCATCCTCTCCCTGTACTCAAGGGACTCCCTCGCCCTTTGAAGTGTGATCTCAACCTCCTCAAGGGCCCTCCTGTGGCTCACACCAGGAGGTGTTGGTATATCCAGGGATGTCCCTATGTCTGTGCCTATCTCATCCTGGAAGCGGACTATTTCATGGTTTTCAACCTCAACGTCGCCGTACTCTGATAGCTGGAATGAACCCGAATCCGTCATTACAGGACCATCGAAGTTTATGAGTCCATGGACACCCCTTCTGAGTGCCTCTTCCCTGAGTTCAGGGTTCCTGTAGATTATGTATGCATTGGTTATCACAATCTCGGCGCCGAACCTCTTAACGTCAATGGTCTGCTTACCAGGATGTATAACCGGCATCAGTGCCGGTGTCTTAACCTCTCCGTGTTCTGTCTTCAGGATACCCGTTCTTCCCAGGTTGTCCTTTGATCTTATCTCAAACATGAAATCCTCCCAATATATCTTAAAAAAATTTTGAACTCATTGAATCCATTGTCATGTGATGATCAGTACAGTAGATCTATGAATGGCACCACTAAAAAACCCGATGAAAATATCAGACTGGATTCTCCTTGATCATCCCTCTGAAACTGACCACTTCCAGCAGTCTCCTTCTCATTGAGAGTATCCTCTCCCTGGAGGTTGCCAACCTTTCCTCGCCACAGCCACATACACACTCATCCATCTGGGGGCATATTATGTAGAGTGCCTCCTCTCCTGCCGGATCAGATATTCCCATCCTCTCAAGGTTCCGCCGGACTCTGCGCCCGATCCTATCCCCTTCAACGGAGACTCCAAGGTAGATCGGAGTTTTAACGGCGGACGATATCCTTGTAACACCGCGAGCAAGCCTGCGCTCAGCTCGACGCCTCTCTATTATGGTTTCACCATCTGAAGACAGCAAAGGATCCCTGTAGGGTATCCCCGCATCACTGAGGGCCACCATCCTCTCATCCATCCATTCCAGGGGCTCTTTAAGCTTTGAGGGGTCCTTTGAGGCCAGTGTACCTGCCGACTTCCTTCCAAATACAGGGCCTGCCCCAACATGGAAACCAGCCTCTATAAGGGCTGATCTCAGGGGAGCCGCGGAGGTGTAGGTCGCAAGGACTCCATCCGGCTTTATAACCCTGGCTATCTGTGATAGAAATTCCACAGTGTAGAGTTCAGGTGAAACCCCTGGACTGAACGCATCAAGGAAGATGGCATCATAGCAGTCAGCCTCAAGTTTCTGGAGTGTCTCCCTTGCATCCTCACAGTGAACCCGCAGGGTGACCTGAGGGGGTGGTGGGGGATATGCCCTAATGCCGACGATTCCCATATCCATTAGGCGATCCTCATAGGCAGCCTTAACCAGTTCATGGGATGGTACAGGTGATGGGACAATGAGGGCCGCTGAGAGTGTCTCAGGGGAGACCTCCACCATGTCCACTGTAACTTCAATGGCAGATGTGAATTCAAGGAGCGCCGCTGTATTGTATCCAAGGCCAGAGCAGAGGTCAAGAACCCTGATTTCCTCTGCATCATGTGGTATCGAGGGCCTTACAAATTTTTCAAAGGACTCTGTTATGGCGCCGCTCCTGGTGTGCATGGCCTCCCCGGGGGAATCTGACTCAAGGGTGTATGAGCCATCAGCGGTTCTTATGAAATTCTCTGAAAGTGAACGCCATGCCTCAGTGCGCCTGTTTATCCCAGAACGGCGCTCCCTTTCAAAGTAGTTTCTAACCTCCCCCAGAACATCATCCCTTGGTGTGAGTACCATGTTAAATGATCCAGTGGATTTCAACTTAAAGTTTGCCCTTCCTAGATTCGAGGTGTGTAGGGTACAACAGAGAATTTAACCCTGAATTCAGTTCCATCCTCCATGTTAACCTCAAGGTCCCCGTCCAGCTGATCCACAAGTCCACCTACAAGTTTCAGGCCCAGTGAATCAGATTCCTCAAGTACAAAGCCAGGTGAAAAACCCACACCATTATCTGAAATGGTGAGTATGAAATCATCACCCTCTGATTCCAGTTCCACTGTGATCTCTCCCCCCTCACTGAATGCATATTTCACGGAATTTGTGATAAGCTCATTTATTATGAGGCCCAGGGGCACGGCTGTCTCGATGGGGAGAGTCACATCCTCCACTGAAACATTGAGTTCTATTCCCGCTGCATGGTAGCTGTCCAGGATGGATGATGTGAGCCTCTCAATGTAGCGCCTCATGTCGATGCTGGTGATATCCTCAGATTCATAGAGGAGTTCATGTACGAGGGCCATGGATTGAACCCTGCTCTGAAGGTCCAGGAGCGGTGCTGGATCCTGGATTTCAGGTAACTGGAGGTTTATTAGGCTGGATATTATCTGGAAGTTGTTCTTGACCCTGTGGTGAACCTCCCTCAGCAGCGCCTCCTTCTCCCTTATGGAGGATCTCAGCCTGTCCTCGTACTCCTTCCTGAGGGTTATATCCCCGCATATTATGACAACCTCCCCTGTTGAAAGACTGTATATGTACACTTCAAGCCATCTCTCACCATGTTTAACCTCGGGGAGGTGCAGTGGTCCATCCTTCCCAGTCACCTCTTCAAGGGCCTCCATGATGCTGGATTCTGCGATTCCTGGAAGTGCCCTCTCAAGTTCCATTCCTTTCACGTCCCCGCAGACGACACCCTCCATCTCCTCAGCGGCGGGATTCATGGATAAAACCCTGAAACCTCCTTTAACAGGACCTAAAACGATTACCCCTGCATTCATGTTTCTGAAAAGCTCCCTGAACTTCTCCCTGCTCACCCTGAGGGCCTCCTCTGCGAGTTTATGCTCGTGTATATCCCTCAGGCTGAAGACGTAGCCACTGATACCACCATCACTGTGGATGGGCCTGTCAACGTATTCCACCCATCTGTAGCTTCCATCTGGCCTTTTTATCCTGAATGTTGCCCTGTGCATTTCCTCATCACTCATGATGAGCTCTCTGACATTCTCCCGGTCATCGGGGTGCACGTAATCCAGGAAATCTGTAGCGGATCGGTTGATGAGGTGCTCATGACTGTACCCTGTTATATTCTTCACTGATGGGCTGAGGTACCTGAAGTTGAAGTCCCTGTCGAATTCCCCGAGGCCATCGGCCATGTGTTCTGTGAGAAGCACAAGGCGTTCCTCCCTCCTTTGAAGTTTTTTCTCCATATCCTTAATTGGCCTTATATCTGAACCCGTGAAAAGGAAGCCGACATGTTCCCGGCCACTTCCATGTATATGGCCAGCGGATACAACAACGGGTACCACCCCCTCCCCTGATTTCAGGGTTGATTCCACCATTGATTCCATCATCCCAGCGAGTTTACCATCAAATTCCATGACCTCATCTATCCTCCGCCCCAGAAGTTCCGCTGCACTGAAACCCGTTAACCTCTCGGCTGCCGGGTTAACATAGGATATCCTGAATTCAAGGTCTGTTATGATGAGGAAACTGTTCATGTTCCTTACAATGTCCATTGCCGCGTTCATTGGACTGAGAAGTGGTATGTGAAACCTGAGCACCCCGTAGGCTATTATTGATACCCCTGCTGCAGCCGCAACATTTGTAAATGATGGGACCTCAAAGCCTATAAAGGGGAGCATGAGGTCAGTTAGGAACCCGGTTATAATGGGAACTATAAGGCCCGTGAAGAGGTAAGCCCCCTGAGTCCTCCCTCCACCCGAGGGGGACCGCAGGTGAATCACAACGAGGATAAGTGCAATTATCCCCAGAGTGAGTCCCCAGATTGTTGAAATTTCATATAACGCCGATACTGATGTTTTAAATGTCCATCCCCATGGTGTAAGTAGCGGACCTGCAGTTATGAGGCTGCTTGTAAGTTCAAGGGCTGAAAATATAAATGCAGGTACGTAGAGTGCTGCGAGAGTGTACCATCTTCTCATTCTTCCCGTGAATATCATTACCATGTGAAGGATCACCGGAACCACGAATGGCCAGAGGAACCCCATCCTCACCCAGATGGCTGCCATCCCATAGGACTCTGAGATGTAAAGGCCGAAATCTGTGAGTGAAAGGTATGCGACGAGTGCCGAAAAAGCAAGTAGTGCCCTGTTGAAACGGCTCCTGGGGTTCTTCACAAAGATGTATATTCCAGATACGGTTGCGGTTACAAAAGCAGAGATTGAAATCAGGGCCAGTGGATTCATGGGATCCCCCTCAATTACATGTACAGTAATATATGTATGTATCTGGTATTAAATCAATATTCACATTTATGTGACATCGTAGCTTTAAGATCATAAAAATTAAAAGTAAGATGGATACCATGGAGTAATAATAAGAAAGTTATCTCCGCTTTCACAGATCGAATTGCAATTAATTTCCAAGATAGAAATGATTCAAGGATCATCTTTAAATCCAAAGCCTCTAAACCAGATCATCTGACCTTTTTTAATTCTTCATAGATTTTTGGTACTATTTTATCCCATGTATATTCCTCTATAAGTTTGCTATATGATCTCTCCGCGATTTGTGCCAGTGATGAAGTATCCATTTCCAGTATTCTGCTGAGCTTTTTTTTTAAATCAGATGAACTCCCACCTTTAAATAAGAATCCATTTTCTCCGTCCTTTATTACATATGGTAAATCCCCAACATCTGAAACAAGAACTGGTAGTTTTGCAGCCCACGCCTCTAAAACTGTAAGCGGAAATCCCTCATAGAGTGACGGTAAAATAAAAAGATCAGCACTAACATATTCTTCTATAAGATCATTCCCACGTTTTTCACCCTTGAACTCAAAAATCCCATCAAGTCCATATTCATAAACAATAGAACAAAGTTCACTGCGTTGAGGCCCATCACCAACAATAATTATCCTTACATTTTTCTTTTCAAGAAGATTTTTAAGATCTCTGGAAGCATCTATGAGGATTTTAAGTCCCTTTTGAGGATGTAATCTGCCGACAAAGAGTATATTGAAAGTTTCTTTCTCTTTTTTAGGTTTAGCTTTAAAATTTAAGTGATCCACCCCATTAGGGATGTATACGGGCTCATTAACATTTTCAAAGTTTAAAAAATCCCTATCAACAGTTATTTCAAGATCATATTTTATTTTTGTCTGGAGGATGTCTTCAAGAACATAAATAATCTTTCCTGCAAGAGTTTCATTGTACATTTCACTGATCACCCTAACACCACTGCCATGCACATGGTAGACTGAAGGCACTTTGAGTATAAATGAGGCCAATTTGGCAATAATACCTGGTAAATTTGAATGAGCATATATCATCTCATAGTTACACTTTTTATTTTCTTTTAATAAGGTAAAAAAAACTTCAATCAGCCAAATTAATCTATCTTTAAATTTCCATTTCTTTTTTTTACCAATATGGATTATCCTGAAATTTTCATTCCTTTTTTCAACCTCTGGACCTGTGTAGCCCTCGAGGTTCATTACAAAAAGGTCTATCTCACAATTGTAATTCTCAGATAGTCCTTTACAGACTTCATAGGCAACTACTTGTCCCCCTCCACATATAGGCTTCCAGGCCTCTATTATCATCGCAATTCTCATTTGGTCCCCTCAAATAAGTTTTAAGAATCGGTTTTATAATACCTTGTTAATATGGGATAGTATACATAAGTCAACGAATCATATTTGTAATTTTGAATCAATAAAACTAGAACCAAATAAACATTTCGATACTAGATCTTGAATTGACCTGGAATTCCTAATTCATTAAAATACAATTATTCGATAAAAGTGATCCTATGACAGAAACGTATATAATAACCCCAAATTTAAATGGGCGCAGATTTCTCCATGGATATTTTAAATCAATCCTCAAACAGACTTATAATAACTTCAGAATAGTCTTCATTGACAATGGATCATCTGATGGGTCCGTTGATCTTATAAAAAAGAATTTTGGGGATCTAATCAATCAGAAGATCCTCTTAATTGAAAACGATGAAAACCTTGGCTTTGCAACCTCAAATAATCAGGGGATAAGGGTTGCGATGGCTGACCCTGAGTGCAGATATATAATCTGTCTCAACAATGACACCGTGGTTCTCGAGGATTTCATAGAGAATCTAATCAAAGAGGCAGAAAAAAATAAAAAGGTCGGTAGCGTTCAGGCAAAAATGATATGGGGTCAGAAGGAGGATCTGATGGATTCAGCGGGTCTTGAGTACTCGAAGAATGGTCTTGGGTTCAACAGGGGCGCCTATGAACCGGTGAAAAATTTTGATGAACGTGGCAGGATCCTTGGATGCTGTGCCGGCGCCTGTTTATACAGGAGAGATGCCCTTGAGGACATCGAAGTTGATGGCGAGTATTTTGATGAGGATTTTTTTGCCTATTATGAGGACTTTGATCTTGCACTCAGACTCAGGAATGCAGGGTGGGACTCCTGTTACACCCCAGATGCCATGGTATACCACTACAAGGGTGGTACCAACCCATTCATAAGTGATTTCACAGTCTATCATAACTGGAGAAACTACACATGGACCTTCATCAAAAATATGCCCCTCAAACTTCTGTTGAAGTATTTTCCACTTTTCCTTTTCACAGAGATCCTGCAGGTTTTTCTGAATCTGAAGAGAAGAAAGTTCGTCATCCTCAGAGCAAAATATGATGCCTACAGAAACCTCGGCCAGATTATACGTAAAAGAAAAAAAGTGAAGATGGTTCCAGATAGCGACCTTGAAGAGTATCTTATAATGAGGTGGAATGTCAGGGTCCCCAAAATTGAAGAATAACTGTTACTTAAAGGGTGTTTACCATCCTATTCTCCACCTCTAACCAGATAGTAAACAATTCCAGTGAATACCGGCATCACCACAAGTAAAATCGTGGCAGGGAGTGCAACTGCAGGTGAAAAGTAGGTGAGGGCCACACCAACAGGGATCACACCATCACGCATGCCCGCCGTGTAAACATATGCGGCCCCATCATCCCCTCTAAGCCTTCCGAGAATGAAGCCATAGGTGAAACCTGCAAGTAGCATCACAGACACCGTAAGGACGATCTCCATGACCCCCCCAGTTCTCGCAGAACCTGACATATGGGCAACCGCAACAACAATTATAACAAGCCCGAGTATCGCCGACAGTAAGTTGAGGGTCTTCCTTGCAGGTATGAGCCTCTCCTCCTCAAGCCTCAGAATTAGGGCAACCACCGCGGGCAGGAACACTGTGAATACAAGGAGTTCAAAGACCCTGAACGCCACTGAAGGTGAGGCCACACCCATTAGGTAGAGGACAGCGGGGTAAACTGCAACAGATAGTAGCATGGATGTAAGGGCAGCTGAGAGGGCAGGGGTGCCGTCCCCACCGGAGAGTTCGGTCCAGAGGGCCGCGACAACCGGGGATGGTGCAAATGAGAGTAGTATGACTCCAGCAACCATATCACCGCTGAAGTTGAATATTTTAATAAAAAGGAACCCCAGAAGTGGGTATAACAGAAAATTGGACACAGAGACCAGGCCAAGGAACTGGGGGTGCTGTATGATCCTCCCGAAGTCCTCCAGGCTGTGTTCAATGACAAGGGAGAAAACCAGCAACGCAAGAAGCAGGGGCGTGTAGCCTGAGAAAACTGAAAACTGGGGGAACAATAGACCCATGAGGACGCATAAAAGCGTCAGGGCCCCATAGTACTTCTTTATGGTTCCTGTCATCTCCATCATTCAACGGTTACACACTTTGCAAGGTTCTTTGGCTTATCAGGGTCAAGTCCCCGTTCAACACTCACATAGTACGAGAGTAGCTGGAGGGGAACGATGTACACAAGGGGTGAGAGTACCTCATCAACATCAGGGCTCAGACCTATGAAGTCATCGGCCTCCTTCATGAGGGCCTCATCAAGGGTGCTCCCAACACCTATAACCCTCGCACCGCGTGCTTTGACCTCCTCAACATTGCTCAGGGTCTTGTCATGGCATGGCCCGGGGGGTGAGATGGCAACAACAGGCACCCCATCATCGATGAGTGCCAGGGGGCCATGTTTGAGTTCCCCTGCAGCATAACCTTCCCCATGAATGTAGGTTATCTCCTTGAGTTTAAGGGCGCCCTCAAGGGCTGTTGGATAGGAGAATCCACGCCCTATGAAAAAGAAATCGCTCACCCTGCTGTAGCGTGATGCAAGTGCCCTTATCTTATTTTCATCTCCAAGGGCCTCCTCCATGACAGCGGGAACCATCTCAAGTTTCTCAATGAGTTCAGGGGCCCCCATTGCAGCCACCAGCATGTATATGATGGTTAGCTGACTCACATATGTCTTTGTGGCTGCAACACCTATCTCGGGACCCGCCCTCGTGTAGAGGACATGCTGGGCCTCCCTTGTTGCCGAGCTTCCAAGGACATTGACTATCGCCAGGGTCTTGGCCCTCGAATTTGCGGATCTCAATGCATTAAGGGTGTCGGCTGTTTCCCCGGACTGGCTTATGAATACTGCAAGGGTCCTGTCTGTGAGGGCACGTGCAGAGTACCTGAACTCACTTGCAAGGATGACATCGGTGGGTATGCCCAGGATGCTCTCAAAGAGGTACTTGCCGACCAGTGATGCATGGTAGGAGGTCCCGCAGGCAACAAAGCATACCCTTTCAACCTCACCTATCTCCTCCACCACACGCATAACATCCTCCATCTCTGTGAGGGTATCCCTGACGGCTCCTGGCTCCTCATGTATCTCCTTGATCATGAAGTGATCGTATCCTGCCTTTTCAGCCATGTCAGCTGTCCAGTCAATGACATGGACCTCCTTTCTCACAGTGTTACCATCAAGGTCCCTTATCCTCACATCACCATCAATTATGACCATCTCACCGTCATCCAGGTATATGATGTTCTTGGTGTGGTTCAGGATGGCCGGGACATCAGAGGCCAGGAAGAACTCGCCATCACCAACACCCACTATGAGGGGGCTTTCCTTCCTTGCACCCACCACCCTGCCGGGTTCCCTCGAGGATATGGCTGCAATGGCATATGCTCCCCTAAGTTTACTGAGTGCTGTGGCTGTTGCGGCTTCAAGGTCCATACCCTCATCCATGTACTTCTCTATGAGGTGCGGTATCACCTCTGTGTCTGTCTCGGACCTGAAGACATGTCCCTCTGATTCAAGCTCCTTCTTAACCTCCAGGTAGTTCTCTATTATCCCGTTGTGAACGACTGCTATCTCTCCAGTGCAGTCTGTGTGTGGGTGGGCGTTTTCGGCGGTTGGAAGGCCATGTGTGGCCCACCTGACATGGGCTACCCCCATGCTGCCTGGTAGATCAGCGAGATCCAGCTCTGAGTCCACCTCGTCGATTTTACCCCTGTCCTTCTTGATTTTTATCTGGGGGTCTGCCGTTGCAATACCTACAGAGTCATAGCCCCTGTACTCAAGTCTCCTGACGCATTCAAGGAGTACCGGCGCCGCCCTGTTATCTTTGAGTATACAAGCCACAATGCCACACATTTAATCACCCTTAGAAGCATGATAAGGTTCACAAGGTTATATAAACTGAATCGTAATATAACTCTAATAAGATTTACACATATATAAGTCTTAGAGGAGAGATCTAATCTCAAGGCTTTAAAAGTGATAGTATGAACGTGAAAATAGATGGCCCACTCTACAGTGGTAAGGCAAAGGATGTTCTCATGACAGATGACCCTGAAATCGTTGCCGTGAGGTTCAGGGACGATATAACCGCAGGTGACGGTGAAAAGAAGGACACCCTTGAAATGAAGGGCTACTATAACTCTGTTATTTCAGCCAAAATATTTGAGGTCCTTGAGGGGGCCGGTGTACCAACCCAGTACCTGGAACTCCCGGAACCCGGCTGCATGCTTGCAAGGAAACTTGAGATGATACCCATAGAGGTTATACTGAGGAACATTGCAGCGGGAAGTATTGTTAGAAGGTTCCCCTTCACTGAGGGGCAGGAATTCAGGCCCCCGATCATACAGATGGACTACAAGAGCGACGAACACGGTGACCCCATGCTCAATGAGGACATAATCCTCGCCCTTGGGATAGCAACCAGGGACGAGATCTCAGAGATAAGGAGGATGACACTGGAGATAAACGATGTCCTTGTGGAGTTCTTCAGAGAAAAGGGCATAATTCTGCCTGACTTCAAACTGGAATTCGGAAGGGATTCCTCTGGGAGGATACGTCTGGGGGATGAGGTGAGCCCTGACACCTGCCGCCTCTGGGACATGGAGACCGGGAAACCACTGGACAAGGACATATTCCGCCGGGGAGAGGAGGGCGTTGTGAGCGCCTACAGAAGGGTTGCTGAGATGATACTTGACAGGGAAGACATTGAAAGATGGAACGTTAAAATCTGAGGTGATGGGATGAAATTTATGGTTGAGGTCAGAATAAGGCTCAAGAAGGGCATGCTCAACCCTGAGGCGTCCACGATTGAGAGGGCCCTGGCACTCCTTGGATATGAGGTGGAGAATACCGATACAAGTGACATCATAACATTCACCATGGATGAGGAGAGTCCCGAGGATGTCAGGAGGGAGGTGGAGGATATGTGCCAGCGCCTCCTCTGCAACCCGGTTATCCACGACTACGAGTTCAGTATAACGGAAATGGAAGGCTGAAACATGAGGGTGGGAGTTATAAGGTTTCCTGGATCCAACTGTGACCGTGACGTTTACCATGTCCTTGAACTCGCAGGGGCAGAGCCCGAGTATGTATGGTGGAATCAGCGGGACCTGGGACACCTGGACGCGGTTATAATCCCTGGGGGCTTCTCATACGGGGACTACCTGCGTGCAGGTGCAATCGCAGCCATAACACCCGTTATGGATGCTGTTAAGGAGCTGGTGAAGGAGGAGAAACCTGTTCTCGGAATATGTAACGGTGCGCAGATCCTGGCGGAGGTCGGCCTTGTCCCGGGGGTCTTCACCGTGAACGAGCACCCCAAATTCAACTGCCAGTGGACCAGCCTCCAGGTTAAGACCACAAGAACCCCCTTCACAGGACTTTTCAGAAGGGATGAGGTTATAAGGATGCCTGTTGCCCATGCAGAGGGGAGATACTACCATGAAAACGTCAGCGAGGTCTGGGATAACGACCAGGTCGTGCTGCAGTTCCATGGTGAAAACCCCAACGGCTCCCTTGATGGGATAACAGGGGTCTGCGATGAATCAGGACTGGTATGTGCTGTGATGCCCCACCCCGAAAGGGCCTCAGAGACGATACTCGGATCAGAGGACGGCTTCAAATTCTTCAGGGGCATAATGAAGATCTGATTCAGAGCAAAAAGGTGATTATCATGGTGGTTTATCTTGTTGGGGCGGGTCCAGGGGACCCTGAACTCATAACACTTAAGGCCATAAGGGTTCTCGAGAGGGCTGACGTCGTTGTGTATGACAGGCTGGCAGGGGAGGAGATACTCAGATACGCCCCTGAAGACGCAAAACTGATATACGTGGGTAAAAAGGCCGGTGAACACCACAAAACACAGGATGAGATAAACAGGATCCTGGTTGAGGAAGGAAAGAAGCATGACACAGTGGTGAGGCTCAAGGGCGGCGACCCATTCGTGTTCGGAAGGGGTGGCGAGGAACTCCTTGCGCTCAGGGAGGCCGGAGTCGAGGCCAGGGTCATTCCAGGTGTGACCTCCGCTGTGGGCGTCCCCACATCTGCAGGGCTCCCTGTGACCCACAGGGGCGTTGCAACATCATTCACTGTTGTCACAGGACACGAGGACCCCACAAAACCTGAAAAACAGGTACACTGGGATTACAGGGCCGACACCCTCATAATACTCATGGGTGTCGGTAACGTGCGGGAGAACATGCAGGAGATAATGAAGCACCGTCCCCCTGAAACCCCTGTATGTGTGATTGAGAATGGTACAACAGAGGATGAGAGGGTTATCCTCGGCACCCTTGAGGACATAGCAGAAAAGGATCTGAGGCCGCCTGGAATCATAGTGGTGGGTGAGGTTGTTAATGTCTACCGGGAAATTAGAGGGTCTCAGGGGTAAGACCATCGCCCTCACAAGGCCCGCCGAGCGGGTGTCTGCTGCTGTTAAACTGATCGAGGGTGCCGGTGGAAGGGCCCTTGTCGCCCCAACCCTCGAGCTGCGGATCCTGAAAACAGATTCCCTCAGAGAGGTGTGCAGGAGGGCCCCTGAATGGGACCTGGTTATATTCACCTCTCCGGCGTCTGTTGAATCCCTGTTTGGCACATGCAGGGACTTTCATGAGAAAATCAGGGGTGACTGTATTGTCGCGGTCATAGGACCCAAGACCGCCCGTGCAGCATCCGAAAGGGGTCTCAGGGTGGATCTGGTGCCTGAAGATTACACCGCGGAGGGTCTCCTGGAGGCCCTCAGAAAATACGACCTCAAGGGGATGCGGGTGGCCCTTCCAAGGACACTCTCTGCAAGGAGGGTCCTCCCTCTGGGACTTGAGAAGATGGGCGCGGAGGTCCTTGTTGCAGAGGCCTACCAATCGGGGATACCAGCAGATACATCACCGGCAGAGGAAATGATAGATGGTATACTCAAAGGGAAGGTGGATGCTGTTACATTCACAAGTCCCCTCACAGTGGAAAACCTGTTTAAAATTGCAGGTGATAAGGAGGGGGATCTTATCCATGCCCTCAGGGGGATACACGTGGCTGCAATAGGCCCCATAACCCTCAGGAAACTTGAGGAGTATGGCCTTGATGCAGTCATCCCCGAGAGGTACACTGTCAGGGACATGCTAGCCGAACTTTCAGAGAGGATGATGGAGGGTGAACAATGATAATATGGCCAGCCTATCTCGATTCACGAAAGTCACGGAGCCAGGGGCGAAGGGTGCCCCTTGAATACGCGGTTGAATCCCCAACTGCCAGTGAAATACTCAGGGCTGCAAAAAAACTCCAGCTTGAAGCCCGTATGGAATCTGATAAGTCATACCCTTCCTCATGGTGGGAATCATCAGGGAGGGTTATTGTTGAATATGAGGGGAGCAAGAGGGAACTCCTCATAAAACTTGCAAGGCTTTTGAGGTCCTCAAAGAAGAACTGAGGGTATGGGATAATGAACATGGACGAACTTGAAGGTGCGCTCAGAAGGGCCCGTAAGCTGATTGAGGAGGCTGAGACGGTTACAGTCTACAGCCACACAGACTGTGATGGTATAACAGCGGCAACCATCCTCAGCAAACTCCTTGAGGGCCTCGGGAAGGACCATGAGATCAGCATAATCAACATCAATGAGGTCCCTGAGGTTGAACATGGCCCGGATCTAACAGTTTTCAGTGACCTTGGATCCGGACAGATGGTCCATGAAAACATGAAAAGGAGCTCCCGTGTTCTCATACTCGACCACCACCCCCCCGTGCGAAATAGAAACTTTGAACCTCCACGGGGTGAGCTCCTTGAAATAAATCCCATCTTCTATGGAATGGATGGTTCAACCAGCATCTCAGGTGGGGGCCTGTCATATCTACTTGCAAGGCAGTTCGGATACACTGATCTCAGCTGGATGGGACTCCTTGCCGCGGTGGGTGACATGCAGAACATCAGGACCGGTAAGATGGTTGGGGCCAACCGGCTGATCCTTGAGGACAGCATAAGGGAGGGTGCGGTTGAGTGCTGCAGTGACCTTACAATCTACGGTAGACACACCAGGTCCATCGTAAGTGCCCTCTCATACTTCGGGGATGTCACCCTCCCAACAACAAACAATACCAACGAGTGCATAGCAAGGCTTAAGAACCTGGGCATACCCCTGAAAAACGGCGAAACCCAGAGGAGGCTCTGTGACCTCACCGATGATGAGAAGAGGAAACTCTTCAACGAGATATACCGTATGATGGTCAACGAGGTCCCCAGAAGGTACCATGAATACCTCCCGAGGCTCATACTCGGTGAGGTCTACGAGTTAAGATCAGAGGAGAGGTACACAGTATTCAGGGACCTCTCAGAGTTCTCCACCGCAGTAAACGCATGCAACCGCAACTCAAGGTGGAAGCTTGCGATGGATATCATCGGGGGTGATCGCCATGAAAAACTGGAGGAACTTGAGGGTGTCCTCACGGAACACAGGGCCTACCTGGCGGTTACCCTTGACACGATAATGGACGAGGAACTCATAATGGATATGGATAATCTCCAGTACTTCCATGCCCCCGAAGTGAAAACCGAGGTTGTGGGTACCGTTGCCGGTATGCTACTGGGCTACGGTGACTGGAGGAGGCCCATGGTAGGGCTTGCTGAAACCGGTGATGGGCTTAAAATTTCGCTCAGATGTTCGCGCCTACTGGCATTTGACGGCATACACTTCGGTTCAATCATGCAGAGGGTGGCTGAGAAGGTTGGGGGTAGCGGTGGCGGTCATGCCACTGCCTGCGGAGCATACATACCAGCTGAGAATGGGGATGAATTCCTCAGACTCCTTAACAGGGCCATAGAAAAGGTGAAGGTGAATGGATGAAGGCTTTCAGAAAGAAGGGTGAACTTACACGTTTCCAGGTGCTGAGTGAGATAGCAAGGCGTCAGCCCTATGTGAGGCAACGGGATATAGCAGATGAACTGGGAATAACTGTCCAGGCAGTGTCTGAGAACATAAAGAGCCTCATAGCAGAGGGCCTTGTGGAGGCAGGGAGCGGAAGGTCCCACTACAAGATAACCCGTAGGGGTGGTGAGAAGCTCAAAATGGCTGCGGTGAGCCTCAGGCAGTATGCCGATGAGGTCCTGGAGTACATGAGTTCCTACAAGTCCATCTGGCCCGCCATCGCATGGGAGGACCTCAGCGCTGGTGACGAGGTTGAGCTCTTCATGGATGACGGCGTCCTCTACGCCCGGAGAAGAACCAATGGGAAAGCCCATGCCATAGTCATGAACAGTGCCTCAGAGGGTGAGGATGTGGCCCTAACAGAACTTGGCGGCACCATACCCCTCCAGAGGGGGAAGGTGACCATCGCGGTTCTCCCTGGGATATCAGAGGGCGGTTCAGGGACAGCGGACCTTGAAAGGATAAGGGAACTAACGCATGGTCAGGACAGGATAGGAATAATGGGGACCGTTTCAAGGGCTGCTGCGACCAAATTAAACCTGAATGTTGATTTTGAATTTGCAACCCCATATGCTGCCCTTGCAGCCGCAAAGAGGGGCTTGAATGTCCTTGTACTTGCGGTTGGTAAAATGAGCAGGAGCATAACAAAGAAGCTGGAAGAGGAGGGCATAGAGTATTCGGTTGAGGATGTCCGGGTGAAGGGGGAGTAAACCCCCAGCATGATATGCTTGAATCTTCCGCTCAGAGGGAGTAGACCTCCTCTGGTGGAACCATCCGGATCCCTGCATCCCCCAGGGCACCTTCAAGGGCATCCAGGTCCTCTGTACTCACAAAGAGTATCGCCTTATCCTTCTTTTCATGGACAAATGCGTATATGTAGTCAAGGTTCAGGTCATAGTCCTTGAGGACCTCAAGGATTGATGCAAGGCCCCCTGGCCTGTCATCCATCTCAACTGCGACTACGTCCTTCAGCTTAACAACAAAGCCGCTCTCCTCAAGTACATCTGCCGCGCGTTCAGGTTCAGGGACTATGAGCCTGAGTATCCCGAATTCTGATGTATCTGCAAGTGATAGTGCCCTCAGATTTATACCTGCCTCTGCAAGTGTACTCAGAGCCTTCCAGAGCCTTCCCTTCTTGTTTTCAAGAAATATTGATATCTGCTTAACCCTCATGGTATCACCATAAATTTAAAGGTTCCTCTTATCTATCACCCTCACTGCCTTACCCTCACTCCTGGGTATCGTGCCTGGTTCAACCAGGGTCACCTTAACCCTGAGGCCTATCTCGTTCTCTATGAACTCCTCTATCCGGTCCCTGGTCTCCACCATCTGCCGGATGTCATCTGAGAAGAGTTCAGGGGAGGTCTCCACCCTCACCTCAAGTTCATCCATGAGGTGGGGCCTTGTCACTATTATCTGGTAGTGTGGCTCAATACCATCTATGCGGAGGAGCGCCTTCTCTATCTGGGAGGGGAACACTGAAACACCCCTGACCTTGAGCATGTCATCGACCCTGCCGGTTATCCTTGAGATCCTTGCAAGGGTCCTGCCGCAGGCACAGGGCTCATAGTCTATTGAGGTTATATCCTTTGTCCTGAACCGTATGACCGGCATCCCCACCCGTGTGAGGGTTGTGAGTACCAGTTCTCCCCGTTCACCTGGGCCGACCCTTTCCCCGTTCCTGTCTATGATCTCAGGGTAGAAGTGGTCCTCTGCAACGTGGAGGCCATTCTTCTCACCGCACTCCATTGCAACCCCCGGGCCCATGATTTCGGTGAGGCCGTATATGTTGAAGGCCGGTGCATTGAACCTCCTCTCTATCTCGGCCCTCATCTCCTCTGTCCACATCTCAGCCCCGAATCCTATGGCCTTTAACTGGGATTCGGCAGGGTTAAAGCCCTCCTCAGCTGCAACCTCAGAGAGGTAGAGGCCATAGGAGGGGGTGAATATCATGACCGTTGTCCCGAAGTCCTTCATTATCTCTATCTGCCTTCTTGTCTGTCCGGTTGAGATGGGGATAACGGTTGCCCCGATCTTCTGGGCACCGTAGTGGACCCCGAATCCCCCTGTGAATAGCCCGTAGCCATGGGTGTTCTGGATGACGTCATCCTCTGTGAGGCCCATCATTGTTAGGCCCCTGGCCATGACCTCACTCCATATCTCTATGTCCTCCCTGGTGTAGCCTGATACCACGGGTTTTCCTGTGGTCCCTGAGGATGTGTGGACCTCCACTATCTCCTTCCTCGGGACAGCGAACATTCCAAAGGGGTAGACCCTGCGGAGGTCATCCTTGGTGGTGTAGGGCAACCTTGTGATGTCATCCAGTGACTCTATGTCCTCCGGGTACACACCCTCCCTCTCGAACATCTCATGGTAGTAGGGTACGTTTTCATATGCCCTCCTTACTGTGTCCTGAAGCCTTTTAAGCTGAAGTTCCTCCAGTTCCTCCCTGCCTATGCATTCCATTTCCCTGTTCCAGATCATCTGAATCATTCCCGAATCAGTGTAACTCTTAGATGTTTATGGTGATTTAAAAATAAATATTGGCCTTTTTGTCTACTTTAATCCGCTATTGACATACTTATACTTCCAATAATAATACATCAGGGTTTCAGCACAGGTCTTTTCTCAGAGTAATATCATATAAACTTTCAGGAATAAAAGTTTTCAATAAATGGGGTGTTGAGTTGAAGGTTAAATGTAAGGAATGTGGCCATGAATACAATCTAAAAGATGATGAAAACCCTGAAGACTACACATGCGAATGTGGCGGAGAATTAAGGGTCATGAAAAGGGGGTCTACTGTTCCTGTTCTGGAGGGGAGCATCTTTCTAATCCTCCTCTACGTATCCACAGTTGATGTCGCTGATAGGATGAGTGGACATATGGAATGGGTATTAACATTCATAACACTGATTCTGCCAATAATCCTTATACTGGCTATTATTTACAGAAAGAGAAACCCTCCATTGCTAATAATAGCAGAAGGCATACTCTTCTCCCTCTTAGGAGGTATACTTCTGTGGCACTCCAACAGTATATTTCGTTTTTTACTAGGTGCAACAACTTTTATACTTGGGATCCTCTCATCAGTTGAGGGTATCATGATGAAACAGGACACCGTATAAATTCATAAATTCTGTTTCTTGATTTAATAAACTTTATATACTTAATCAGCCTCCAATATCGTGAATGAACCAAAGTTAAGAAATAGAAAACTGTTCTAAAAAAATAATATTAAAAGAGGTCGTTGAAGCGTTTTTCAACCTCTTTCCAGTTTACGATGTTCCAGAATGCGTCAACGTAGTCGGGTCTCACGTTCCTGTAGTCAATGTAGTAGGCGTGTTCCCATACATCCAGGACCATGAGGATCCTGAAGTGGGGTATCACGTTGACATTGTGCTTCTCAACCTGCATTATGAAGAGCCTGTCGGTCCTCTGGCAGTAGGTGAGTACAGCCCATCCTGAGCCCTCCGCACTCACAGCAGCCTGAGAAAACTCTTTTTTAAATCGTTCAAAGCTTCCGAAGTCCTTCTTTATGTACTCTGCAAGCCGTCCCCCTGGTTCTCCTCCGCACTCATCTGCGGGTCCCATGTTACCCCAGAAGAATAGGTGCAGGACGTAGCCCCCAACGTGGAATGAGAGTTCCTTGAGTGCCGCCTTGATGTCAACTTCTTCGTCATTCTCCCTGGCATCGTCCAGTTTTCTGAGGATGCCGTTGGCCCCATCAACGTAGGCCTGATGGTGCTTCTCATGGTGTATCCTCAGCTGCTCCTCTGATATGTATGGTTCAAGGGCATCGTAGGGGTATGGGAGTTCAGGGAGTTCATAGAATTTTTTCTCCATCTAATCACCACCTGTGCTGCGGTGGCAGAGCCACCAGTCGTAGCATTCGTATTCCTCTTTCCTTTTCCTGGCGGTTTCAATATCAGATGCCGGTGGGACTATCACATGGTCACCTATGAGCTGGTTATTGGGCCAGTTTGCAGGTGCAGCGACCCCCTCGGCATCTATGACCCTGAAGGCTCGTATCATCCTCACGATCTCAGGTATGTTCCTTCCAAGTTCCTGTGGATAGTAGAGTATCGCCCTGATTATTCCCTGGGGGTCAACCACGAATACCGCCCTCACCGTATTTGTGGGCCTCGCCGGGTGTATGAGGCCAAGGGTATCAGCGACTCTCCCGGTATCCGCTATCACAGGAAACTCGATCTCAGTGTCAAGGTTCTCCTCTATCCATTCGATCCACTTGATGTGTGAGAAGACCTGGTCAACACTGAGGTCCACAAGTTCACAGTCTAGTTCCCTCAGTTCAGGGTAGACCTCCTGGAACGCCACAAACTCCGTTGTGCAGACAGGTGTGAAGTCTGCAGGGTGGCTGAAGAGTATGAACCATTTCCCCTTGAATTCAGCCGGGAGTTTCATCATCCCATGGGTTGTCTGGACCTCCATTTCTGGGAATTTATCCCCTATGAGGGGCATGCCACGCCCCTTCTTCTTAACCTTTCTGAGTTCGTATACCTTCTCCCCCATAAATTATCCCCCCTTCTCATTTGCTGGTGGGTTGTAAACCCTCTTTCCAAGTTCCGCGTCAAGCATGAGGAGGCCGCTTGGTGAATCCGATGCAAGGCGCACCTTCTGGAGCACTGAACCCGCGGATTCCTCCTCCTCAACCTGTTCTGCCACGAACCACTGGAGGAAATTGTTGGTTGCATGGTCCCTCTCTGAGATTGCAAGGTCAACAAGGTCATTTATGAGTCCTGTCACCTTCCTCTCATGTTCCAGGACATGCTTGGATACCTCCAGTGGGGACTCCCACTCGAATGGTGGTTTCTCTATCTCCTCAAGCACGACCCTTGCACCCCTCTGGACAAGGTAGTCGTAGAACTTCATTGCGTGCGCAAGTTCCTCCTGGGCCTGGACACGCATCCAGTTTGCAAATCCCGGGAGGTCAGAGGCCTCATAGTAGGCTGCCATTGAAAGATAGAGGTATGCTGAGTAGAGCTCAGCGTTTAGCTGCCTGTTGAGGGCCTCCTGCATCCTTTCACTTACCATTTAATTCACCCCCTATTATTTTCTTTATCTGAATGGCAAGTTCATCTATCCTCTGAAGGTCCTCCTCCGTGGGAAGGCCCTTCACAAGGACTGGTTCAAGGTACTCCACGTTCATGTTGGATAGCAGACCCTTGACCTCGGATTCAATGAGTGTCCCCCACCCATATGATCCAATCAGTGCAACGTGCTTCACAGGGGGTCTCAGTGCATTAACAAGGTATAATGCCGATGCAACTGCCGGGTGGGGCCTTGTGAGTACCGTGGGTGATGCTACAACCAGGATTGAGGCATCGACGAGTTCCGTGAGGAATTCCCCTGTATCGGACTCTGCAACATTGATGGGTCTCACACTCACATCAAGTTCCATGAGCTTCTCTGTGAGTCTTTCAACCATGATCCCCGTGCTCCCGTGCATGGTGGTGTATGCGATCACCGTTTTACTGCCCCCTGAGGTCCATCCCCTGTATGCATCGATTATAAGGTCGGGTATGGATACAAGGGGGCCGTGGGATGGTGCTATGAGTGATATGTCAAGGTCCGAGATCTTCCTGAGGTTGGATGTGACCATCTGGCTGAAGGGCATCATGATATGGGCGTAGTACCTCTTGGCCTCCCTCAGGAAACCCTCAGGCACCTCCATGATGTCTGATGTTGCAAGGTGTGATCCAAAGAAGTCGCAGGTGAAGAGTATCCGCTCCTCCTCAAGGTAGGTTACCATGGTGTCAGGCCAGTGCACCCATGGTGTTACAATGAATCTCAGCGTCTTATCACCCAGGGAGAGCTTTTCGCCATCCTCAATTGCCCTGAAGTTTCCATCGATCCTTAAAAGTTCCCTGAGGAGTTCAATGCAGGCAGGTGTCCCCAGGACCTCCGCGTCAGGGTACATGTCAAGGAGTTCCGGGATTGTACCTGAGTGGTCCTGTTCTGCGTGCTGGGAGATTATGTAGTTGATGTCAGTTTCCATCTCCCTTATGGTCTCAAGGAATTCGCTGCTCTTTGAGGGCTCTGCAGAATCAATGAGTGCCGTGGCACTGCTTCCAGAGACGATGTATGAGTTGTAGCTTGTGCCCCGTGGGAGGGCTACAAGCTCATCGAAGGTCCTCCGGTCCCAGTCAATGATACCGGTGTAGTAAACCCCATCTGCAATTCTTCTGGCTTTCATTTAATCCATCTTCTTGAACTGGTCCTTTCCAACTCCACATACAGGGCATACCCAGTCGTCGGGGAGCTCCTCAAATGGTGTTCCGGGTTCTATCCCTGATGTGGGGTCTCCCTCTTCAGGGTCGTAGATGTATCCGCACATCTGGCAGACGTATTTATCCATTTATTCACCTCTCAGTCCAGTGGTTTGAACATCTTCTTCCTTGCACCGCATGATGGGCACCTCCATGTTTCAGGGAGGTCCTCAAATGGTGTTCCGGGTGGTGTGTCTGTCCTTGGTTCACCCTTCTTAGGGTCGTAGATGTATCCACAAACCCTGCATTTGTATCTTTTCAAGTTTAACACCTTTCTCTTTAATTTTAGAGACACTATATTATTATTACTCTTTAAAAATTTAAAATTATCTATAATGTTTCCATGAGAACCTTTAAATCATCGAATCGCCTCCTTCAGGAAGACCCATTAGATGCTAGAGGAAAGAATAAATAAATTCTTGAACAATTAACAGAGCTTTTAAAATAAATTAAACGAAAAAATCCTTAATATTTTAATTTCAAAAGATTTTAAAAAAATTTAATAGTTGCCACAACTATATCTATACTGTACCAAGTCATTGTACTGAAGGTGCAATAGAAGACTCAGAGTTGATTTAAATGAAAAGACATCTTCCTTTAATCTTGCTGGGTCTTATTGCAATAGCCTTTTCTGGGACGGCCAGTGCAGTGGACATCTACGTTAATGCCACTGGGGGGAATGACAACAACGATGGACTCTCATGGGCAACGGCAAAGGCCACCATAAAGAATGCAACTGGATCAGCTGCAGACAATGACGTTATATGGCTTGCAGACGGCGAATACACCGGCCCAGATAACAGGGCCGTGACCATCGACAAGAACCTGACAATCACAGGTCAGACAACAGAAGGCACCATCATAAACCTCGAAGGAAACCCAAGATTATTCACAGTCACAAAGGACCTCAAACTATCAAATCTAACAATAAGAAACGCTTACTCAACCACCACCTCAGGGACAATATACATCTACAATGCAAACCTCACAATCCAAAACTGCCTACTCCTAAACAACACATCACGATTTGGAGGAGCAATATTCGCAGATTCCTCCTCCAGGGTAACAATAACAAACAGCACATTCACACAAAACACAGCAAACTCGTATCATGGAGGAGCAATAGGAGCACTTTTCTCCACGGTAACAATAACAAACACTACACTGATCAACAACACCGTAAACCTGTATCATGGAGGAGCAATATACGCACAGTCCTCCAGGGTAACAATAACAAACAGCACACTGACCAACAACACAGCACCCAATTTAGGAGGAGCAATATTCGCAGATTCCTCCATGGTAGCTATAGGGAACACCACAGTGACCAACAACACAGCACCCAATGGAGGAGCAATATACGCACATTTTCGCTCCACGGTAACAATAACAAACAGCACACTGACCAACAACACAGCAACCAATGGAGGAGCAATATACATATATTTATCCTGCACATTAACCATGACAAACACCACACTCACCAACAACACAGCAAACCTTGCTGGAGCAATAATTGTGCGTAGTTGCTCACAGCCAGCCAAAATAATGTTCTGCCGTATATTCAACAACCCGGACCAGACAGGTCTAAATGTCTACGCAGATTATAGTGCTGTGGATGCCCGATTCAACTGGTGGGGATCCAACAATCCAGACTTTTCAAGCCTTGTCTCAGCAAATGTAACATACAACCCATGGATCGTCCTTAGAATAAATGCCAACCCAGACACAGTACTCATAGGGGAAACCTCACAGATAACCGCGGACCTCCAGCACGACAGTGACGGAGCACTGCACGACCCAACTGAAGGCATAATCCCATACAAAGGACTAGCAAACTTCTCCACAACCTTCGGCTCAATAACCGACACAAACTTCACAGATGGCACCGCCACCTCAACACTAACCAACCTCAACACCAGGGGGAGCGCCACAGTATATGCCAAAGTTGACAACGAAACGGTTAACATCACAGTCACAGTCCTGCAACCAGCAACCTTCGCACTAAGCAACTTAACAGTCACACCCACAACCGGAGTAGCACCACTAACCATCACAGTCAAAGCCAACATCACCAACACAGGAGACATCCCCGGAGACTACACAGCAACCCTCAAAATAAACCAGAAACCCATAAAAAACCAGACAGTCACCCTAAACCCTGGAGAAACAAAAACCATTGAATTCATAAAAACACTGCAACCAGGAACCTACAACGTAACAATCGACACACTCCCACCTAAACTGGTAACTGCAGTTATAACAATAAACCAGCTCGCAGGAACTGCAAACTGGGTCAAAAAATACTACGTGCTTTATAAAAGACTCCCATCTTCAGTGACAATCTCAGGAAAAGGATTCACAATGGCACAGTTCCTGGACCTCCTTGTACGTGCAACCATCCAGATCAATGCAGGCAACCTGAAACCACTAAGCCCACGAACCGTCGGCTACGCAGGCTCAACAGGAACCTCCAGATCAATCAAACTCTCAAAATCAGCTTACATATCCACAGCAATCACCATAAGAAACTTCATAAACACCTACAAACGGGCCCCCAGATACGCAACAACCGGGTATGGGAAAATACCATTCACAAGACTCGTCTACATCTACAGTAAAACCATAGGGTTCTATGGAACCTACAAAAGACTCCCAAACTATGTGAGTATCTAAAACCCCATTTTTCCATTTTTTTATTAAGGAAATAGAATAAGAGAAATAGAATGTTAATTTGTTCAGTCAAAATATTTCATCCTGACCACATTGAAGCCCACTACACAGCCAACAAAACCCATCCTCACATAAGGACTTACAGGGGCATAAACCGCAACTGCTAGTATAAGCACACCCACAACGGTATGGGTTAACAGGTTCTTCCAGTCCGTAAGGTACTCCCGGATTCCTCTAAACACCCTTCTCAACATAACACCTCATACATCGAAATACTATATATCAAATTTTGATATATCAAATAATGATATATCATTTATATATAGCTTTCGGTGGGAAAAAGGGAGTTCTATTTAACAAGGAGTACCGGTACCTCAACTGTTTTGAGGGTGGTCTCGGCCACACTGCCCATAAGAAGCTTCTCAAGACCTGAACGCCCATGGGATGCGATAACCACAAGGTCCGCCCCTGTTTTCTCAGCTATCTTCTTCATATCATGCGCGGGACTCCCAAATACCAGGACCTCATCCACCTGGACACCGGCCTCCCTACCCTTCCTCTGCACAGCCGCCAGGATCTCCTTTCCCTCGTCCTCAAGGACATCAAAGGGGTAGATCAGCTTCTCATCAATAACATGCACAGCAACCACAACAGACCCCAGACGCCCTGCAAGTTCAATGGCAAGGTCCTCAGCCTTTGCTGCATACTCTGAACCATCGGTTGGGACCATGATCCTCTCAAACATCATAAACCACCTATTCAATGCGCTTCACATGATCCCCAACAACAAACACTGTACCGCCCACATGGAGGACTGGCTTAACCGATTCAACATCAAGGAGACCATCCCTTATGCATCCAGAGCAGACCGAGGCATTCACAACGGACCCCACTATGAGGTTGTGGTCCCCGACCTCACACATCCTGAGGAGTTCACATTCAAGGTGCGCGACCGCCTCGGCTATCCTTGGGGGCTTAACCCTCTCCGATGGAATCCAGTTAAGACCTGCGGCCTCAAGTTCATTCTCACCCGCCGGGAAGTCCCTGGCGGTTACCCACATCTCATCAATTATATCCACCGGCGTTATGTTAAGTACAAACTCATGGGTGTCCTCAACATTCACTGCGGTGTGGTGGCTAGGTGCAGATGCAAAGGCCACAATTGGGGGGTCAATTGACACAGGCATGGTGAAGGAAAATGGGGCCGCATTTATATTCCCCTCCTCATCCACCGTGGTTACAATGACGGTTGGCCTTGGAGTAAGTATTCTGTGTGCATTCTCCACAGGAAAATTCTCGAATTCCATTTATATCACCCCTTAACCCTTTGAAGATATTTTGCATGGCTTCTTTCAACAAACTCATCGCAGAGGCCATCTGGTTCGCCGTCCATTACAAGACGGCCGTCCTCAACCATCACAGCCCTTGTGCTGAGCTCCCTTATGAAATCCACATGGTGGCTCACCATTATTATGGTTGTCCCGAACTCCATGTTGATCCTCTTGAGGGAATTTGAAACCATCCTGAGTGTTATGGGGTCAAGGTCCCCGAATGGCTCATCAAGGACAAGTACATCGGGCCTTGATGCAAGGACAAGGGCAAGGGTCGCCCTCACCCGCTCACCCCCTGAGAGCTCATATGATTTCCTGTCAAGTATGTCCATGGGGAGGTCCAGGGCCCTGAATATGGGCTCAGCATACCTCTTAACCTTACTGTCAGGGAAGCTGGGGAAGAGCTCCTCGAGTATCTCAGGTGAAAGGCCAAGTTTCTCAAGCCTGTATCGGGCCTCTGTTTCAGGAAGGTCTGTGAGCTGGTAGAGCACATCAAGGACCATGTCACTTATACCCAGCTCCTCGGCCCTCTTCCTTGCCTCTGCAACAACATGTTCACCTTTAACACCAAGCCTTGAGGCTATCTGGCTCCTTAGGGTGGCGTGATGTACAAGGGCAAACTCCTGATGCATGAAACCCATCTTTCTCCGTATACCCATCCTTTTAACGCCAGGTTCATGCATGTTAACCCATTCACTGTTAAGCCTGAACTCCACCGTACCCTCATCAGGAAGGTCCAGACCCCCTATCATCCGGAGGAGCACCGTCTTGCCGGCCCCGCTGGGCCCTATTATGGATACTATCTCACCCTCCCTGATATCAAGGTTAACATCCCTCATCTCAAGGACCGCCCCGCCCTTGAGGAGTACGAACCTCTTGGCCAGGTCCCTGACCCTGAGGATCTCCCTCTCTGAGCTGTGGGGTGTGTAGTCAACCGGGGGTTCAATGTCCCTCATGAACCGCTCGATAATCCTCCCGGGTTCCCCCTCATCAACGATGCGGCCGTCCTCCATCAGGACCACCCTGTCTGCAAGGTACTCGTGGACTTCAGGCAGGTGTGAGACCAGCACCACCGTGACACCCAGTTCCCTGTTGATGTTCTTTATGGCATCCAGTATCTCCTGCTTCGTCCCCGGGCACGACATGGTTGCGGGTTCATCAAGAAGAAGTACCCTGGGTTTTTTTGCAAGCTGCCTGGCCATTATGAGCCTCTGCTTCTCGCCGCCGCTGAGGACAGGTGCAAAGTGCTCGGCCTTGTGGTCAAGTCCAACCACCCTGAGGAGCTCCATTGCCTCCTCACCGAATTCATCATAGGCGAAGTCAAAGTCTGTCATTGACTCGTCACCATATTTTGCAGCATACAGCTTCCTTATTACATTCTGAAGGGCGGTCTCCGACCAGAGGCCAAAGGACCTCTGGAGGTGAATTGCAGTTTTCTTTTTGAGTTTTGAGAAGTAGTACTGTCCCGAATCATGCTCAACGGTTACATCATCCAGGGTTATCCTCCCTGAATCAAAGGGTTCAACACCCCTCAGGATCCTCAGAAGTGTTGTCTTACCTGAACCGCTCATGCCAAGTATTCCCAGGATTTCTCCCTCAGAAACCTCAAGGTTAACATCGGAAAGTGCCCTGAATTCATCTCCATTCTCAAGTTTATAGGTCTTTGTCAGGTTCTCCACCCTTATCATTGCATCACCGCAACCATTCCTTCAAGGTTCAAAGATACCAGATCTCATGGCAGTGCCTGAAAAACTGCCAGTGAAAATTTCATCTAATCGCTACAGCAACGTGCTGCCATGAATATATACTAGAACCACTATAGTTCTAATAGTTTTACTGACATAATAACCTTTATGCGGTGATATGAATGAGGGGATTACTGGTTGGAAGGATGCAGCCATTCCACAGGGGACACCTACAGGTTATAAAGAGGGTGCTCGGGGAGGTTGATGAACTCATAATATGTATCGGGAGCGCCCAGCTGAGCCACAGCCTCAGGGACCCCTTCACCGCCGGTGAGAGGGTGATGATGCTGACAAAGGCACTCAGTGAGAACGGTATCCCCGCATCAAGCTACTACATCATACCCGTCCAGGACATAGAGTGCAACGCCCTCTGGGTTGCACATATAAAGATGCTGACACCCCCATTTGACAGGGTATACAGTGGAAACCCCCTTGTACAGCGGCTCTTCAGTGAGGACGGCTATGAGGTGACTTCACCCCCCCTGTTCTACAGGGACAGGTACTCAGGGACAGAGGTGAGGCGGAGGATGCTGGATGATGGCGACTGGCGCTCACTCCTTCCAGACTCAGTGGTTGAGGTTATAGAGGAGATAAATGGCGTTGAAAGAATAAAACACCTTGCAAAAAAGGAAGTTAGTGAACTGGTTTAGGTGTCAGAAATGATGGTCATGGTGACAGATGAAAAGGAAGCCTTCAGAATGGATGACCTCCTGGAACATGTGAAGAAGAGCCCCTACCTCGATGAATGCGGCGCAGTATTCACATTTGAGGGCATCGTCCGTGGTGTTGATGATGAGAGGACAGAGAAGCTCATACTGACAACACCAGACATTGAAAAGGCCCAGAGGGAACTTGAGGGGATAGTTGAGGATGTGATGGGGAAGTACCCTGTGAGGGACGTGGCCGTTGTGCACTACGTGGGGGAGTTCTACGTATCAGAGACCCTCTTCATGGTGGCGGTTGCGGGACCTCACCGTGGGGAAACCCTTGAAGCCCTCAAAGAGATAATCGAGAGGACAAAGTATGAAATAGACTTCAAAAAGGAGGAGTACACCAGCAGTGGCAGGAACGTTATCATGTCAGGCGGCTAGGAGTCTTAAAATGAAGTTCATAAGGGACAGCGTCCACGGTAACCTGAAGCTCACCGAATTTGAGGTGAGGGTGGTTGACACTCCCCAGGTTCAGCGACTCAGGAGGATAAAGCAGCTGGGATTCACAAATCTGATATACCCCGGAGCGAATCATTCAAGGTTCGAACACTCAATAGGTGCCATGTACCTGGCATCGAGGCTGGCAGAGCACCTCAACCTTGGACCTGAAAAGAAGAGTATACTGAGGCTCTGCGCCCTCCTCCATGATGTGGGTCACGGTCCATTCTCCCATGTATCTGAGGGTGTCCTTGAAAGGTCCCATGAGAGCCTCACAAGGGAACTCATAAGGGAATCGGTGCTCGGTGAGATAATATCAGAGGAGTTCGACCTTGAACAGGTTATGAGGATACTGAGGGGTGAGGGTGTCCTTGGACAGGCAATCAACGGGGAGCTTGATGTCGACAGGATGGATTACCTGCTGAGGGACTCCCACTACACAGGGGTGGCCTACGGTATAATAGACGTTGAAAGGCTGATATACAATATGAAGATGGAGAACGACCTTGTCCTTGACAGGAAGGGTGTCCAGGCCGCAGAGTCTGCCCTTCTTGCAAGGTACTTCATGTATCCCAGCGTCTACCAGCACCACACCACAAGGATCGTGAACTCCATGTTCAGGAGGTGCCTCAGGAGTCTCATATCTGAGGGGGTGCTGGATGAATCCAGGATATACAGGTATGATGACATGGACCTCATCGTAATGTGCAGAAATCAGGAGGGCCTTGCAGGAGATATGATACAGAGACTGGACAACAGGGACCTCCTCAAGACCGTGGACTCTGTGAAACTCAATGAACTCGAGGACCCCCAGAGGGTATTCAGGATCACAGATGCTGAGATAAGAAAGGCCGAGAAGGAAATTGCAGAGGACATGGACCTGGACCCGGATTATGTTGTGGTTAACCTTCCTGAGTACCCTGCATTTGATGAGATGAGGACCCAGGTTTCTGTGGGGGACTCCATCGTGAACCTGAGCCATATATCAAGTCTCGTGGGGGCGTTGAAGGAGGCGCGGTTCAACCATGCAGATATCTGTGTATACGTGCCCCGTGAATCCGCCGCAGCATTCAGGGAATTCAGCCTCCACGACTACATGGATCTCCCTGAGAGAAGACCGGCACACCCCAGGCAGCTCCGCCTCACGGTACCTGATTACCTTAAATTCAGATAAATAACACCAGATTATGACAGATAACAAAACCTCCGCGAATACCTTAAATTCAGATAATTCTCATCAGATGTGATCATCCATAAAACACTCAGAAGTGATTCAGATGATAATACTGGCAATGACAGGTGCAAGTGGCGTTATCTACGGGGATAGAATACTCAGGGCCCTGAAGGACGCCGGAGTGAATGTTGGACTCATGATAACCGATACCGCACGTGATATAATCCGATATGAGCTTGGAAGAGACCCTGAAACCCTGGAAGAGATGGCTGATGAGTGCTTTGATTCTGATGACTTCACATCATCAGTTAACAGTGGCTCCTCCAGTTTCAGTGCCATGGTCATAGCGCCATGCACAATGAAGACTCTATCAGCGATAGCCAACGGATATGCGGGCAATGCACTCACAAGGGCCGCTGATGTGTGCCTCAAGGAGAGGCGTAAACTCGTCCTTGTGCCAAGGGAGACTCCCCTTAGAAGCGTGCACCTTGAGAATATGCTCAGGGTCTCAAGGGAGGGGGGGATAATACTCCCTGCCATGCCCGGGTTCTACCACAGACCATCATCCATAGAGGAGATCGCCGACTTCATAGCGGGTAAGGTGCTGGACGTCCTGGGGATAGAGAATGAACTCTTCAGAAGGTGGAGCGGTGAGGACATGAAGCCTTAAAGTGAGTTTAACGGTGGTGTGAGTTGATACCTGACCATGAATTTATAAAGAACCCCTCTGTACCAGGCCCAACAGCCATGGAGGTGAGGTGCCTCCTTATGTGCCTTGCAGATCCCCGGAAAGGGGACACTGCAGTTGATGTGGGGTGTGGCACCGGTGGAGTGACCCTTGAACTTTCAAGGAGGGCTGGAAGGGTCTATGCAATCGATAAAAGCCCCGATGCGATTTCAACAACAGAGATGAACCTTAAGAAGCATGGACTGGGGGATAACGTCACCCTGATATGTGGTGATGCGGTGGAATCTCTCTCTGAAATTGATGCCGTGGATATAGCTGTAATCGGGGGAAGCGGCGGTAAACTGGGGAAAATACTTGAAGTGGTTACAGATAAACTTAGAGATGGTGGAAGGATCCTTATAACCGCAATACTCCTTGAGACAAGGTGCGAAGCCGTGAAGTACCTGCGAGACCTTGGATTCGATGTGAACATAACCGAGCTGAGCATAACAAGGGGCCGTGTACTTGAAAGGGGAACCATGATGGTTTCAAAGAACCCCATTGCAGTGGTTTACACAGAAACTTCAGATTACTGAAGATTCTAAGGTGGTGGTATGAACTCAAGGTTAAACTGGAAATTCAGGCTGGGGATTCTGCTTGTACTTGTATCAGCATCCATCTACCTTATCCTCTACTTCATATTCCATAAGCCAGAAACTGAACTTTTCTATATCGGCATAGACCTTGCATTTGTGCCCCTGGAAATTCTGATAGTTGTTATAATCGTGGAGGCTGCCATATCCCGGCGGGAACTTGTTGAGAGACTTGAGAAACTCAACATGGTCGTAGGGGCATTCTTCAGTGAGGTGGGCACCGAATTCCTTAAGAGTGTATCCCCATTCGAGTCAAATACAGATATGATTGCATCAGAACTTAAGATAGATGCATCATGGAGTCCAGAGGATTTTAAGGAAATGCTCAGAGATATAAGGGGATGCGAATTTGATTTTGAGCTGGGGTCCCCTGAAAGTATTGAGCTCCTCAAGTACCTGAAAGTTTTCCTCACGTCCCGGAGGAAGTTTCTCCTGGGGCTTCTTGAAAACCCCAATTTACTTGAGCATGAAAGCTTCACAGACATGCTCTGGGCGGTCTTTCATCTCATGGAGGAACTTGAAGCAAGAGAGGACCTCTCATCTCTACCTCCCACAGACTATGAGCACCTGGCCGGTGACCTCCAGAGGGCCTATTCTGCCGTCGTGTCCGAGTGGCTTGGATACATGGAACACCTCAGTGAAAACTACCCCTACCTCTTCTCACTTGCCGTGAGGAAGAACCCCTTCAACAGTGATGCGCGGGTGGAAATTCTTGAGTGATACCCTAAAGAGGCCCATAAGAGGAATATAAAGATACACATGCATTCATATTTTAATTTAAATTTTTAATAATGTCTTTTTTCGAAAATAAAATCGCATAACTTATATATTATAACAGAGAGATTATAAAAAAACTCCAATGGTTGATATCCATGGAACGTTTGACCCTTGAGCAGTATAGGGAAATGGTTAATGAGATAATCGAATTCAAGAATCTGTACGGGTCTTTACCGGAATATGCCCTGGTCGATGGGAAGAAAATCCATAAAGAACACTACATCGACATGATCGAGAGGGTAAACAAGTTTGTTCTTGAGATGGGAAGGAATCCACGCACAGTTGATATCAGATCCTGAGGTCCTCCGGCCGGTTGAAGTTCCTGAAACTCCGAAGGGTTGGATCCAGACTGATAGCGTCTATGCGGCAGGATTCAATGGAGTCAAGGAGAACCCTAACCCTCCTTTCATTTTTGGCGAGCAGACCCTCTATGTGATCCCTTATTTTTACCGAGTAGATTGAGTGGAGTGGCTCAGGTAGGCCATCCCTTGAGGGTACAATGGCATCACACCTACCCCCCATCACCCTGAAGGCATCCTTCATATTCAGGAGGAACTCCCCGGTAACAAGGGGAGAATCACAGGGCAGGAAGAGTGCTGCGGAACCTGATATTCTCCCAAGGGCCGTGAATATACCCCCCAGTGGACCGACACCAGGCACCTCATCTGTGAGGATCCTGATACTGGAATCAAGAAGGTGCCTGTAATTGCCTGCCTGGCTGCTGTCACGGAGGACCACAGCAACCTCACTGAAATAATTCAGGAGTTTATCTGTTATTATCTCAATGAATGCCCTTCCATCCATCACAAGAAGGCCCTTATCTGATCCCATTCTCCTGCCCATTCCCCCGCAGAGGACCACAGCAGAGTTCAGTTCACGGTTCTTCATGGAATCTGAAATTACAGAAAAAATGAGTTATTTGAGTGTGGGGTAGTTGGGGCTTTCATTGGTTATGAGAAGGTCATGGGGATGGCTCTCCTTGATACCGCTTGATGTTATCCTCACAAGCCTCGCCCTCTCCTTCATCTCACCGAGATCTGCGGCACCGCAGTATCCCATGGAGGCCCTTAGACCTCCAATGAGCTGGAAGAGGACCTCGCTCACCGTTCCCTTATATGGGACAACACCCTCAACACCCTCAGGGACAACCTTGGTGTGCTTCATGTGTCCCTTGGGCTCCTGGAAGTACCTGTCTGTCCCGGCACCTATACCGCCGGTCATTGCACCCAGGGACCCCATGCCACGGTACTGCTTGTACTTACGGCCATTCATAACAACAACGTCCCCCGGGGCCTCATAGGTACCTGCAAGTAGATTCCCCAGCATGACACAGTCTGCCCCAACTGCCACTGCCTTTGCAATATCCCCTGAGTACCTTATACCACCATCGGCGATCACAGGCACATCGTACTCTGCTGCCACATCAGCCACCTCTGCTATTGCGGTGAGCTGCGGCACACCCACACCTGCAATTATCCTTGTGGTGCACATTGAACCTGGCCCTATACCAACCTTAAGGCCATCAACGTCCTGTGCTATGAGGTCCTCTGCAGCCTCCCTTGTTGCGATGTTACCCACTATGAGGTCTGCGTCTATCTCCCTCTTCATTTTCCCGGCGCTCTTAACCAGGTTCATGTTGTGTCCATGGGCGCTGTCGATTGCCAGTATATCTGCCCCTGCATCATCAAGTGCATGGGCCCTTTCAAGGTCAAATGGTCCTGTGGCCGCTGCAACCATGAGGTAACCGTCACTGTCCCTTGATGCATTGGGGTACCTCTTCCTCTCAAGTATATCCTTCATGGTGAGTATACCCACGATCTTCCCGTCCTTCACAACAGGGAGCCTTTCAACCTTGTTCTCGTAGGCTATGTCAAGGGCCTCTGATGGGGTTACCGATTCATCAACCGTGACAACATCCCTTGTCATCACCTGGTCAACCTTTCTGTCGGCCTCGGAGTTGAATATGGGCTCAATGTCCCTCCGGCTTATTATACCTATGAGTATTCCATCCTCAACCACGGGCAGCCCGCTGATCTCCTCCTGATCCATTATCTCATGGGCCTCCCTGAGGGTGGAATCCGGTGAGATCGTTATAACATCCCTTATGGTGAGATCCCCGGATCTCTTGACCTTCTTGACCTGCTCCACCTGGTCCTTGATGCTCATGTTCCTGTGGATAACACCCATCCCACCCTCCTGGGCCATTGCGATGGCCATTTCGTACTCTGTAACGGTGTCCATTGCAGAGCTTATTATGGGTATCTTGAGTCTGATATTCCTTGAGACCCTTCCAGATGTCTCCACATCCTTCGGTTCCACATATGATGCCTGGGGAAGAAGGAGAAAATCATCAAATGTGTAACCTGTTTCTGCTTCCTTCAATTTTTTCGTGTACATTATTAACCACCTGAGAGGCCGCCAGGGTTATTTCAGAAGCTTTCTATCAGTTCTTTGAGTTCCCTCACAGCTGTCCTGTGGATCCTGCCAGTGTTGCGGTCTCCACCCACACATGCGGCGCCCCTTATGCCAACCACATCACATCCAATATCATGTAATGGTTTGAGGTGCTCCCTTCCAACGGACCCTGCAAGGGCGGATTTCAGTCCATGGTCCCTGGTTTCTGAGACGAATGATTCCAGCCGTTCCATGTCCATGAAATCGAACAGTGACTTACCATCCTTTACAGCGGTGTCAAGCATTGCAAGATCGGCCCCTGAATCTGCAGCGACACGGGGTATCTCCATTGGGTCCACTGCACCCACACGGTGGGCGTCGGCATAGCCAGCCGCAACGACGATTGCGTCGGATTCATCCTTAACCGCCCTCACAACGTTCTTCATGACATCAACAGCCTCTTCATAGTTCCTTGTCCCGTATAGGCCGACCTTTATGTAGTCCGCCCCTGATACGAGGGCCCCCATGGCTGCCAGCGCCACGGTCCCTGGTTTGTAGGGCACATCACCCAGGGTGGCGCTCACAAGCATCTCATCAGGTGTCATCTCCCTGACCCTCCGGATAACCCACGGGAAGTTGGCCCCAAGAGATCCCTCGCTGGGGTTCTTAACGTCAACTATGTCTGCACCGCCTTCTATGGCTTCAAGTGCCTCCTCTGTGTTAACTGGACTTATCAATAGAAGCAAACCAATAACCTCCTGGTAAAAATTATGGAATGATATCCCAAGAAACATTACATGATAATTTTTTTAATTTATCTAGAACAGCACCCTTTTATACCTTTCTTTTCAGAGTGGTGAACCCCTTCTTTTTATCCTCTCAGCCACCCTCAGATGTGACCTGTGGTATAGACCAGCGGCATTGCACTCACCCCTGAGCCTCTCCATGAGCGATGCTGTTGGCGTCCCCACCGGGCACTTCTCTGTGCAGAGGCCGCAGAGGGTGCACATGTAGAGTCCTGATTCAACCGCTGTTTCTCTATCGGCAAGGAAGGAACTCATAACAACGCCCCTCCCCCCAAGGTAACCCCTGTACCCGAACCTGTTCCCGACAGCATTGTAAACCGGGCAGCTAACTATGCAGCTCCCGCAGCCTATACAGAGGAGAACCTCAGGGTAAGCTGAGGATCTGCCATTATCAACTGCAACTGCAATTACCCTTGATGCGCCGTACATGCCCCTGAGGAGCATCTTCTCTATATCAGCTGTCTTTGATGGTCCCGAGATCACATTTATGTATGATGGGACCCCTGTACCTGTTGCATAGGCGGTTTCGAGTTTCACAACTGACACAGCATCCTCTATTTCATGTACAAACTTATCTATTCCAAATACCAGTATATGGGTGTCCATGAGGGATAGCCTTCCCACATTACCCTCATTGTGGACTATAACAGCCGCTCCATCATGTGCTGCCACGGAATTTGCCCCTGTCACTCCATTTGTGCATGATCCGATTTTACTGAGAATATCCTCCCTTACCGCCTCCATTATCTCATAAGGATCATCTGAAATATCAACCCCCAGCTTCTCCCTTACTATCTCAGCTATTTCAGAAACTCCCAGGTGAAGTGCCGGTCCAACAGGATGTGCTGGTTTCTTAATTCCTGCAAGCTGAAGTATCCGATCCCCCAGATCTGTCTCAATAACCCTCACGCCTTTCCTTTGGAGATAATCAGAAAGGCCTATCTCAGAGAGGGTGTTGGATTTGGACTTTGCAACAGGATCCCCATCAAGTGACTCATGAATTATCCTGCAGGCCTCATCAGCATCCGCCGCAAGATGGAATTCAACACCGTTTTCCATGAAGCGTCTCTGTGCCTCTGACAGGAGCTCCTCCATTTTTTCAACTGCCAGCTCACGTATCCCTGCCACCCTGTCTTTCAGCCCATCAAGTTCTGGAGTGTCCAGGAGTCCTATACGCCTTTCGTCAAGTTTGCTGAAGGATATCCTCATCTGACGGATTTCATCATCATTCAACCTTCATCCTCCCCAATAATTTCAGATATCCCCATCTGACGAATCTCATCATCATTCAACCTTCATCCTCCCCAATAATTTCAGATAGAAGCTCTGTTATGTCCATTACCCTCATGGAGGTGGATTCAAGGTTCATGCGGCAGAATGGGCAGGATGTGCAGAGTACATCGGCCCCCGTCCTCTCAGCTTCATCTATGCGTGATGATGCAACCCTGGCTGATATGTCGCTGTGGGCTGACCTCAATCCACCCCCTGCCCCACAGCACCTTGAGTCCCTCCCATGGTGTTCCATTTCCCTGAAATCTGTAAAAACCTTGAGGATCTCCCTGGTGGCGTCCTTCTCGTCTGTGTGCCTTGAGAGGTGACAGGGGTCATGGTATGTCACCCTAAGGTCGGTTTTATCAAATTCAATGTCACCTGCATTTAAAAGGTCAAGGATAACCTGTGAGATGTGTTTCACCCCTATCCCGTAGCCCATCCTCCTGTAGTCCTCGGTGAGTGTCCGGTAGCATCCAGCACATGATACGATAACTTCCTTTCCCTGGAGCATTTTTCCTGTCCTGTGAATCTGCCTTTCAGCATCCTTAAGAAATCCCGTTCTAAGTAGTACCGAGCCACAGCAGGTTTCATCGTCCATAACCCTGTATTCAAGTCCTGCTGCCTCGAGAATTTTCTCTGTGGCCTCTTCTATTACTGTTAGTCTTTCCCTTGCAAGACATCCCCTGAAGTAGATAACCATGATATCAGTTATGCCAGCGACTCTATTAATATGTTGGAGTTTTCAGGGAAAATGAAATGAATTCTGTTGTTGGAAGGAGATGCTGCAATCTCAAAGAAAAGATCAAATGCAACCTTTAACCTCTCTCAGGATCTCCTCAAGTTTTTTACCGATTGCATCTGCACTGTAATCCCTGAAAACATCCGATGCCTCCTCTGTGAGTCTTCCGTGGAGTTCACTGTCAGATAAAAGGGTTCTGAGCTTATCTGCCAGGTCCCTCCAGTTGCAGGGTTCAAAGAAGAGTCCGCCCATCTCCCTGCTTGCCTCCATTACAGGGGGTATCCGTGAAGCCACAAAGGGTGTCCCGCAGCCCATTGCCTCCACAACGACTATACCGAAACCCTCCACCACACTTGGAAGGCAGAAGACCCAGGACTCCGCTATAACCCTCAGGACATCCTCATGTTTCTCCACAAACCCCAGAAATTCAACCCTATCCGCCACTCCAAGTTCAGATGCAAGGTCCCGGAGCTCCCCCTCAAGTGGACCAGTACCTATTATCCTGCACTTCAGGTCAGGAAAATCGTCTGCCAGAACTGAAACCGCCCTTATGAGGTCCCCTATTCTCTTGTATTCAACGAGCCTCGAAACGCATGCAATGGATGGGCTGGGGGTTTTCTCAGCCAGGGGCGGCCTGAAGTCAACCATGTTGTGGACAACTGAGACCCTCTGCCAGGGGTACCTCTCAAGTATCTTCCTGGCGGTGTACTCTGACACCGCTATTATCCTGTCAAACCTCCTTGAGAGGGTGTATCTCTCAAGTATCTCGCCGAGTATTCCTGAAAAACCAATGTTTTTGAGCCATTCACCGATCCAGACATCATGGTAACGTGCCAGGGCCTTCGCATTGGTTTTCCTTGCTATCATCCAGGCCACAGGATGTGTTATGAAGTTGTACCCTATAACAGCGTCAGGTTCAAGTTTCAGGCCCTCCCTGTAGGCTGAAAGCATGAATGATACTCTCCCCACTATGGAGCCTGCCTGCACATAGGACCTCATGGGGCCGCAGCAGATGACATCCATGTTTCCACTGGTGTATCCATCAGGATTTTCAGGTGTCCTTGATGTTAGGACCGTCACTTCATGTTTCTCTGATAATTTAAGGGCCTCGTTGAATGCACAGGCCTCTGCTCCGCCCCTTATGCCGAGTTCCTCACCTGCTGGAAAGTACTCTGTCACGATACATATTCTCATATCAATCACTGAGATGTGGAAGTGGATCTACTCATCATCCCCTCTAAGTGCAATCTCATGTACAAGCTCTGTTATCTCCTGCTGTAGCCTGTCCACCATCAGGTATATCCTGAAGAGCAGGTAGTAAGCCCCAAGTATGCCTATTATGAGGAGAAAATCAAGACCCCTACCTATTCCAAGGATGTTCGCGATTTCAGTCGAAAAGGAGGGTATCAGTGAGAAGAATATGACGGAAACCCAGAGTATCAGCCACAGTATGAGGCCGCCAGGGGACGTCCTGGAATCCCTGAACCTCAGAACGGAGATCAGTATCCCTGCAATTCCAATTAAAATTCCCAGAACCTGGTATATCATGAACCCACCGCCTTTTTAAGTATTCATTGGCAAAAAACTAAATCTTTCGGAATATATTGAGAAGAAGCCTCAGGAGTATCCTTATACCCACCGATGTGCTTGTTCCCTTGGCAATTGTTTCAGGCGTATATATTGTCCTTATTGTAACCTCGCGCATTCTGAGGTCATTCCTGCTGATCTCCCCTATGATCTCTGACGAAACACCGTAGCCCCTGCTTTTTATATCAATAAGTGATGCTGCCCTGGATGTGAATGCCCTGAGACCAGACTGGGAATCCGAGACCCTGCACCCATAGAAGATCAGGGTGAGGAGGTTCATTATGGTGTTCCCAAGGTTCCTTGAGATGGGCATGTCCGCGAAATCTCTCCTTCCAATAACCACATCTGCAGAACCCTCCAGGAGGGGTTTTAAGACCCTTTCAATGTCGTCGGGGTCATGCTGCCCATCGGCATCGAAGGTCACCACATAGTCTGCACCCTCCTTCAGGGCAGCCCTGAGACCCGTCCTGAGGGCCGCCCCGAGGCCCCTGTTTATGACGTGGGTATAGACGGATACCCTGTCATTCGTGGAGGATATCCTTTTGAGTATCTCTGGCGTCGAGTCCCTTGAGCCGTCGTCAACCACCAGAACCCTGTAGCCCCTTTCAAGGAGGGCCTTCAGGACATCATCTATGGTCCTCTCCTCATTATAGGCCGGCACAACCACGGTGACATTTCCTGGTATCATTGGCATTCACTCATACATCTGTTAACCATGAATCTTCATTGGATTATGTGGCATGTTACAGTCGAACAGCGAATACTCCTGCTCAATTAACCATGAATCTTCATTGCAAGGGACGCTACCCTTCTTCCAGTGTTCCTGGCCGTATCAATACCTGCAGTATCATCTGCAGAGTCCCCCTTTGCACCTCCGACACCTGTACCCCCATAGTGGGCTGTTGGTGCCGCATCACCCACAACCACAGCCTCGTGTATCAGGAAGAAGTTGTGTATGTCACCGCATGCTGTCTCCTGGCCACCGTTCCTTGAGCCCCCGACGGTTACTGCCCCTCCAACCTTATCTGATAATCTGAAATTGCTCCTGAGGGGCCTTGTCCTGTCCATGAACATCTTGGTCTGGGCTGTTACAGAGCCAAAGTACACCGGGCTCCCGATTATTATCCCATCAGCCTCTGCTGCGAGCTCAATCACCTCATTGAGGTCATCGTCGATATCACATTCCCCTTTAGTCTTACATGAGTCACAGGCCCTGCAGGGGTTTATGTCCCTGCCTGCGAGCCTCACAAGCTCGGTTTCGGCACCCTCACGGGCAGCGGCCTCAAGGGCCTCCCTGAGCAGGATCTCAGTGTTACCATTTTTTCTTGGACTTCCACAGATTCCAATAACCTTAACCATCATATTCACCTCCAATCTATTTAGAGGGGCCCCACATCCGGTTTGCCCTCACGCATACCCATCCCAGCATCCCGTGTCAGCCTCTCTGGCCTGAAGAGCATCATGATGAGGTTCTGGGCATGTTCCCTTGCCCTGTTATCTGCAAGAACCTTCAGGTCCTCAGGGTCATCCTCCTCATCCTCATGGACAAATACCTCAAGTATATGGGTGTTTGTCATAAGCTGGGCCTGTATGAGGCCAGTGGATGCCTCATGGGCACATACCTTATCCTTCTCCTCTGGACCTGGCATTCCGAGGGCCATGACCATTTCACAGCCCTCCTCCTCGATTAATTTTTTGCAGGCCACCGGAAGATCCTTTATCCCCGGGACCGTTCTCCTTATGATCTTTATACCTGTGGCGTGCTTTTTAAGTTCATCGATGGCCGCACCACCCATGTCGTACCTTGCAAAGGTTGTGTCACAGATCCCGACCTTTATCATGATATCACCCTATTTCAGCTGATCGCGGAGTTTTCTCCTGGCCTCCCCGATTGTGAGGGGGTATGGTTCCCCGAATGGTAAATCATCCTCCTTCTGAAGTATCTCCACAAGGTGTGCTATCCTTGGAAGGCGGAGGTTGGCGCCCCTTATGGTATCTATATCTGAGAAAACATCTCCCGGTGTTCCCTCACTTATTATCTCTCCCCCACTTATTATGTATATCCTGTCAGAGTAGAGGGGTGCCAGGTCAACATCATGGGTGGATATGATTATGGTCATGCCCTCCTCATTCAGCTCATGGAGGAGTCTCAGTATCTGCGATGCCCCCCTGGGGTCAAGGCCGGAGGTTGGCTCGTCCAGTATCATTATATCAGGTTTCATGGCGAGTATCCCTGCTATTGCAACCCTCTTCTTCTCACCGCCGCTGAGGTGATGTGGGGGCCTGTCCTCGTAGCCTGACATTCCCACCTTCCGCAGGGCGTCCTTAACCCTCTCCTCAACCTCATCATCAGGGAGTCCCAGGTTGAGGGGTCCAAATGCAACGTCCTCGTCAACCCTCGGTGCGAACAGCTGGTCATCAGGGTTCTGGAACACAATTCCAACCTTCTGCCTGACTTCTATGAGTCCTGATTTGCTGTAGTCGATTTCTCTGCCATCTACCAGTACTTTCCCGCTGGTTGGCTGCAGTATGCCGTTGAAGTGAAGGAAGAGTGTGGACTTTCCTGCCCCGTTGGGGCCAAGAAGGGCCACCACCTCACCCCTCCTGGCATGGAAATTTATACCCTTCAGTGCCTCGGTGCCATCCGGGTAGGTGTACCTGATATCTACTGCCTCAATAATCTTCATGTTCACACCACTGGAAACTGACCATATGATGAATAGTGTTCATTTAATATTTAACTGTGCCCCGGTGGTATCCTCACAGAATTAGAAGATGCCACCCTTTGATGTGAAAAGAAGCCCCACTAAAAGTAAACCATCAAATAATGCTATCATGACCGCTTCACGGGTTCCGATGGATTGCCTTCTGATGGATGGCATGGTCCCCTGATAGCACCTCGCCTCCATGGAACGGTACACGGTCTCACCCCTCAGCCAGGACCTTATAAAGAGGTTACCTGCAAGGAGCCCCATGGACCTGTAGGAATTTCTAATACCGCTGTAGCCGAGCCTTGAATCCTGGGCATGATACATCACCGATGCCTCCTCAATGAAAACAAATATGGACCTGTACATGAGGAGGGCTATTTCAATGAAAGCCGCCGGAAGACCCAGCCTTCCAAGTTCATGGAAGACCTCATTGAGGGGTGTTGTGAGTGCAAGAAAGGCAAGGCAAGAAAAACCGCCGAGTATCCTTGAAAATACAAGAATACCCGTCTGCAGGCCGTCACTGTAGACCGTGAGGCCCATGAATGTTACAAGGGGGTTCACACCAAAGAACAGCGCCATGAGCACGAGTGTCAGAACACCGAATCCCACAGGGATGGCAGCAAACCGCAGGTAGTATGAGGCAGGTATATCCGCTGCAAAGAGAATCAGGAGTGTCATTAAAAATGTGATTATGAGTGGTATGACTGGATTTGGTGAGAGGACTGATATTATCATCGTGATAATGGCCAGGCTCATCTTAAAGCCGGTGCTCATGTTTCTGAGGCCATTGGTATGTGCATAGTGGTCAACAGATATGTTCATCGCCCTCACCATCAAAAAATATCATTCGGGGGATTCGCCCCTTCCACGGTAGTAGCCAAAAACGTATCCTATTATGAGGGCGCCTATGGCGGCCTGGAGCGCAAATAGCAGGCTCTCTATCTCACCACTTGGTGGCTCCCATATGGGCTGGAACCAGGGTTTATACCCTGTTTCGGATATTGCCTCGCCGGCACTGTCATCTGCCCCTCCAAAGTAACCCTCATCCTCTCCAAGTCCGCTGTAGATTACAAGGGGTGCTATGGCAATCACCGCAACTGCAATGAGCATTATAATGTGTCTTTTATCCATTTTAACCCTCCACAGCAGGTTTTCCTATAACCTGAAGTTTTTCCATTATATCCGGTTTGAGCTTGAGGATGTTCTCAAATATCACCACGGTGAGAAGGCCCTCAGCAACCGCCAGTGGAAGCTGGGTGTAGGCGAATATCACCATGAACTTCACAAGGGCTTCCATGAACCCTGGTTTAGGGAATGCAACCGCAAGCTGGACTGATGTTGTCACATATGTCATCAGGTCCCCCAGAAACGCTGCGAGGAACACCGAAGCAGATGATGGTATCGCTGACCTTGTGATCCTGTAGATTCCCCAGGCGCAGAGCGGACCAATGATACCCATGGAGAACACGTTTGCCCCCAGGGTTGTTATGCCACCATGGGCAAGGAGCAGTGCCTGGAATATTAGAACAATGAGTGCCATGACAGATGTGACTGCAGGGCCGAAGAGTACGGCCCCAAGCCCATTACCTGTGGGGTGTGAACAGCTACCAGTTACAGATGGAAGTTTAAGGGATGATAGAACAAACATGAATGCCCCGCTAACTGCAAGAAGCGGTTTTGCCTCGGGCCTCTCCTCTGAAATCCTTATTATCTTTATTAAACCATAAACTATGACAGGTGCCGATAGAAGATACCAGAAGAGACACCACTCGGGTGGCAGAAATCCTTCCATGATATGCAATTTATCACCTTCTTGAATCTTTCTAAAGTAAACTTTAAGATATGAGTATATAATATTTTCTATAATTTCTGATTTAAATTAAAGTTTTCTTGAGAGGTGTGTTTGCCCAGATGAATGACATAACTCCTGTTATTCCACATACCAACACACCACCAAACACATCATATCCCAGAAAAATAGATAACATAACTCCAATAGAATGGTTAACATGAAAATCAAAAACAGACTCATCCTTGCAATGGACCTCATGGACCCCGGTGAAGCCCTCAGGGTCACTGGAGAGGTCGCTGAATACATTGACACGGTTAAGATAGGGTACCCCCTGGTACTCTCAGCCGGTATTGAGGTTATCGGGGACTTCAGGGAGAACTTTGGCTGCAGGGTGATAGCCGATTTCAAGGTGGCGGATATACCTGAAACCAATGAGAAGATATGCAGGGCCACCTTCAGGGCAGGAGCCGATGCGATGATAGTCCATGGATTCACAGGTGCAGATAGTGTAAGGGCATGCCTAAAGGTTGCAGATGAAATGAAAAGAGACGTTTTCCTGCTGACGGAAATGTCACATCCAGGTGCAGAGATGTTCATACAGGAAGCCGCAGATAGAATAGCAGAGATGGGCGTTGAACTCGGCGTCAAAAACTATGTGGGCCCCTCAACAAGGATAGAGAGGCTTTCAAGACTCAGGGAGATCATCGGCCCCGAAGCACTCATCATATCCCCAGGCGTGGGTGCCCAGGGCGGAGACCCCTCTGAAACACTGAAATTTGCAGATGCTGTGATCGTTGGAAGGTCAATATACCTTGCAGAGGACCCCTCTGCCGCTGCAGGTGAGATTCTGGATTCAATAAAAGGTAAATAATTCATTTTAACTTTTGATGTCCCGCCAGGTCCATAAAAAACTGTCAGAGAAACTATTTATCCACTGTGACAGCTTAAATACACAACAACAATCAGGGACCAAGCGAACACCTAAATCCTGATTCTTCCTGCAATTTCATAGGCGACCTCAAAGAGTATGAAAAAAAGTACCGTCACAGGACCAAAATCTGTATCTGAAACTCCAAGCAGTGAAATAACAGCAAGGAGGACTATCACAGCCTTGAGGGAGAACCTGTAATCAAAGAAAAACCTGAAAAAACGACCCTTTTCGTATACCCTGGGGTTATCATTACCATATTCATCAATGTAGGCTCCCGCTGTGCATACAACAAGAGCGGGGATGCTCAGTGAGGGCACTCCACCCAAAAAAAGAACCAGAAGGAATACCACTGCAGCAATCGCATGGCTGGGGCAGTCTATCTTACATGATATGAGGGTGCCTGCAAATATGCCGAGGAATATACATGCAGCCGCCGTATCAGCAGTGGAGAGAATACCCGAGGAAACTCCACATAGGGCACCCGCCACCATCCCTGTGAGGGGCTTTCCCCACTCATCCTCGGCGTCATCCGCAACCTTCATGAGGAAACCTGAAACAGGAAAAAGAAGTTCAATCATAAAAAGACCTCAGACCTCCATCAACCCCGTCAGAGAGTGCAGCTGAAAGTATAAGTGGAAACAGGGCTGTTGCATCCCCAACCACCGTTACAAGATTCGAACCCGCCTGTGCCTTGGCCCATGATTTGGCCTCCTCAAGGGGGGCGCCGCTGAGGCTTCCAGTTTCACTTCGATCCATGGTTATCTGAATCGCGGCATCCACGCCACCCCTGAGTAGGGTGGATGCGAGTGTGTAATGCTTTGGAAGCCCCCCTCCAAGTATAACAGCCCCTATCCTCTCATGGCTGAATACAAGGTCAGAGAGGCTGTGCATATCCCTCACAGCATCGAGGCATACCCTGTTGTCCTGTGTGTACATCCAGAGCTGGAGGCCAAGCATGCTGTCAATGATACCCGGGGCATAGATGGGAACACCCCTCATGTGTGCCGTTCTTATGATGGACATTTCATCCTTCAGATGAGCCCCTATATCGTCAATGAGTTCCTGAATTGAAATATGGGGTTTTGATTTGAATATGGATGAGAAGATGTCCTGCATCCTGGCTTCAAAGACCTCAAAGTCCTCTGACCTTGTGTATATGTCACCTATACGACCTATCCCCTCCTCATGAAGCCTTTCATCATCGAATCCATATTCCCTGTAATGGGCCCCTCCAAAGGCCTCAATGAGGTCATGTGTAAGGTTAGCCCCGCTTGTTATTAGTGCCGATATAACCTTCTGATCTATGAGATCCCTTATGATCCTCCTCATCCCTCCAGGGACCAGTGGTCCCGCCACACTCATGAATAATCCCATTTCACTGTCATTAATCATTTCACGGAGCAGCCCTGCTGCCCTGTGGACCCTGCCTGCTCCAAGGACCCCTGAACGACCCATCTCCCTTATAAGGTCCCCTGCCTTCATGTCAGGTTTTATATTCATATGATTCACATTCAAAAGTAACACTTCCCATTATAGTGATAAATGCATGAACTCCGTGAGCACCCAGAGAACTACAGAATTGTTGCACATTAATATATATCCAGATATCTATTAAATATTCAGAGCTCTAATATGAATCCCTGATTTTGCTGTACCTTTACTTAAAAATCAGGAAAAACTGAAGTCTCAATCGAGACCCGCTATACTGTCAAGGATATCTGTACGGGTTATTATACCTTCCAGTTTACCCTCGCTGTCTGTAACAATCAGTCTTCCTATATTGTGTCTGTTCATGATTTCTATCGCATCAGAGATCATCATTTCAGGTTTAACCGTTATTATATTTTTTGACATGATCTCTGAAACCGGCATATTCTCGGTACCCTCTGCTATGGATGCTGTTATGTCGCTGAGGGTCACTATGCCCTTCACCTCATCGTCCTCCACTATCGGGGCACCCTCGATTCCCAGTGATGATAGTTTAACCGCGGCATCCTTCACACTAACGTCAGGGGTGAGAGTTATGAGGTCATGGGTTGCAACCTCCTCAACCGTCCTCTTGGGTATGCTCCTTATGGCGGTGGTGTCCAGGAGGATTATGTTATCCATATCATCCCTTCCCACAACAACCCCGTCAACAACTAGTTTGTTAACCGGTGTTGGGCCTATCCGCACATGATCACCCAGGTCAAGTTTCCTTATGCTGCCAACCAGTTTTATTGCGGCCTCACACTCCCCCGGATCAGGGATGCTTGTGAACTCTATCTTTGCAACAGAAAGGTCATCGATTCTCTCACCGTCCCTGTAGATGGGGACGGCGGTTTCCCTCCCTGTTGATGATATGTTCAGCTGATGATATGCCTTTATGGTTGGCTTGTATCCCCCGCGCGGTCCGGGGACTCCCTTCACAAGTCCCAGACTTCTAAGGGACTGCATCTGGTTTCTTATGGTGCCCGGATTTCGGTTCATTATGGCTGCTATTTCCTCACCCTTGATGGATTTGCCGTTTGAATTTCTGTAGAGGTTGATGAGCGTCTGGAGTATTTCCTTCTGAACAGAGGTAAGCATCTTAACACCTGATGATCCATTATGAATAATAATTATAATTATTTTTAATTAATATGTTTTTTTATGTTGTATCAATTAATAAACCTTAAAAGCTGATCATCTGCTGATTTTCCCATCCCTCTTAAAGTATATGCAGTGTGTGGGGCTACCCGGTCCCATGGGGTGCCTGCAGTAAAGTTTAACCTCTCCAAGATCCTCAAGGACAACCTCGCATCTGTAGATGCATTCAGGACACTCTCCTGTGGTCGAAATTATCCTGAAACCCTCTGATGAATTCATAGTTAACACTGCAAAAAATGATAAATCTCTTATTGTGGTTCCAACTTAAATATATTGGGGTGCTTTAATTGGGGGTCAATGTTTCAAGGGAATCCCTTGTATCCGCGGTATATGACGATCTTAAGGGTAAGGGGCTTGTAAGCCCCGAAGATAAGGAGCTGTGCATACAGGACATAAATTACCATCTGGACTACCTGGAGGAGGCAATCAGAAATACAAGTCCAGAACTCTTCGAGGACTACGTCCTCTGGGCCGATGTACTTCTCAGGAACCTCGGGCTTCCTGAAGAGTGCCTCAGGGGTTCGCTTAAAAGTATAGAAAAGGTGATGATGGAAAGTCTAGACGATGAAACCGCTTCCCTTGCTTCCGGTTACATCTCAGGGTCCCTAAGGAAACTTGAAATGGAACATAAACCGCCAAGCTACATCAGGGATCAGCCACTGAGGGACCTTGCAGAGAGGTACCTTGAACTTGTTCTGAATACAGAGGCAAAAAAGGCCCGGGACCTCATAATCTCATCCCTAGAGTCCGGTGTGAATGTTGAGGATATATACCTCCATGTTTTTGAGCCGGTCCAGCATGAAATCGGCAGGCTGTGGCAGACCAACCAGATATCGGTTGCCCATGAACACTATGCAACATCAGTGACACAGATGATAATGTCAGAACTCTACCCATACATATACCGGGCATCAGACCGGAAAAACCTCAGGCTTGTTGCTGCATGTGTTAACAATGAACTGCATGAGATAGGAATAAGGATGGTCAGTGATTTCTTTGAAATCAATGGCTGGGATTCCGTTTACCTCGGGGCTAACACCCCACCAGAGGATTGCAGGAAAATCGTGGATGAGCTGAAACCTGACCTTGTTGCTGTATCAGCCACCATGACCTTCAATGTTGGACATGTGAGGAGTCTCATAGAACTATTTGGAGAGCTGGATGATGCTCCACCCATAATGGTGGGGGGCTACCCATTCAATGTGGACACTGACCTCTGGAGAAAGGTTGGCGCCGACCTGCACGCTGCCAGTGCCTCCAGCGCTGTGAGGGTGGCTGAAGAATTCCTGGGAATAGAACTATAGTAGACCAGAATCGTATTAAAAGACTCCATGTACTATTGAAGGTTATAAAATGGATGATAATGGACCTGAGGGTGTTTTCCTTATCCTGAGGAAAGATGGACTCATCGAGGAAATAATAGACCATGGTTCTGGCATACCCCTGAGCGTAGAATCCTTCGTTGATCTTATGGATAGGGGTAGCCAGGCAAAGGCCTCCCTTTTTATACAGGAAATCAATGATAAGGGGGCTGCATATAACTGGGAAATGAATTTAAAGAACCTTAAAACCTACCATTTTTCAGGTTTTATGGCTGATGAAAGGATCTATGCTGTTGGCGCAGCCAGAAAGGAGGATATGATAAAAATCTACCGCCTTGTTGATACTGAGCTGCCTGAAACACCAGGAATGGGTCCATCTGCTGGTGAGGATGTGAGAGAAGAACTTTTTGATGAACTCACAAGGCTCAACAACCAGCTTTCTGCAGCCAGAAGAGAACTTCTAAAGAAGAACATGGAACTGGAGAGAGCCCTCAAGGAAAAGGAGATGCTCCTCCGGGAGATAAACCACAGGGTCAAGAACAACCTCATGATAATCTCAAGCATCCTCAATATCCAGTCAAGGTATGTGAAGGACAGGGATGATCTAATGCTCTTCAGGGAGGCCCAGTCAAAGGCCAGGGCAATGGCCATGCTTCATGAGCGGCTTTACACTTCAGGTAAACACAGGAGGGTCGAATTTGGTGAATACCTGAGGGGACTTGTGAGGGACCTCTACCAGACATTCCTATCGGATCCGGGCCGCATAGCCCTTGAGACAGAGATAGATGAAGCTGAACTCGATATAAATACTGTCGTCCCCCTGGCACTCATTGTAAATGAACTCTTCACAAATGCAATCAAACACGCATTTCCTGAGGGAAGGAAAGGTAAAATAAGGGTTTCGTTTAAAAAAGGAGGTGAGAGTTATATTCTTGAGGTGGAAGATGACGGCGTAGGTCTTCCAGAGAACTTTGACCTCTACACCACATCCAGCATGGGTATGCAGCTTGTAAGAAGCCTTACTGACCAGATAAATGGTAACCTCAAAGTTGAATCAGAGGGTGGGACCCGTTTCTCGGTTGAGTTCAGGGACTGGAAGTAGCCCAGCAACCATTGCAATCGATACCCCGTTTATATATTTAGAGTCCCAATCATAAACAGGGATTCTTATGGTGGGAAGTGTTTATATACTGGCGGTTAGGGCATTCATTGAGGATGATAACGGAAGGGTCCTGATAATCAAAAGATCGGAAAATTCAAAGACCAACCCATCCACATGGGAGCTTCCCGGTGGGAAGATAGGTACCGGCGAGTCCATTGAGGAGGCCCTTAAAAGGGAGGTCAGGGAGGAAACAGGTCTTGAAATCACCCCCAGCGAGGTCATGGGGGTCGTTGAACAGAAATTCCCGATAATAAACGCTGTTCATATAATAATCAGGTGCAGGGCCTCTGGTAATGTGAAGCTGAGCCACGAACATGAGGGCTTTGCATGGGTTGAACCTGATGGTCTCCCAAGGTACAGACTTGCAGACTGGCTCGCAGACTTTTTGAAAGATATAAAGGTAGAAAGAAATGATGAAGGGTTCAGTTTAAGGGATATTCTTGGATTCATAAGAAGGTCATGAATACTGATCAGTCTGAAGGCTTCTTAAACATCTGCCCTATAATTTGAACCCTCTAATCAAGTGAAACCTTCTTAACCTCTATACTGCACTTTCCTCCTTCACAGTACTCAAATACATATCCACATTTACTGCATTTTATGGCCCCGACTATCTCCTGGTCCTCAGGTATTCCGGCCTCTTTCAGTTTTTCCTTGTTCTGGGGGTATTTAACCGTTGATACGTCCTTATCCACCTCGCCACACTCGGGGCATGGCTTTTTTAAATCCTCGACCCTCATAGTATCACTCGTTCGTATTCTATAGAACTATTATGGGTTTCCCAATATATAAAGGTCACTCTTCATATAGTTTTAAGGTGAGCTGTGGTGAAGAAAACAATATCACCACAGAGTCACTGTTCACATAGTTGTAAGGTGAGGTAAATGGAGGTCCTCGAAGCAATTAAGACAAGACGAAGTATAAGGAAATACACCAGGATGGATGTACCGGATGAACTGATCCAGAAGATACTGGAGGCAGCCATGTGCGGACCATCAGCGGTTGATCAGAGACCATGGCATTTCATAGTAGTGAAAAACAGGGATATGCTTGAGAAGATACCAGAGGTGCATCCCTACGGGGCAATGGTAAAGGATGCTCCAGTTGCAATCATAGTATGCTGTGATACCCGCCTGGAAAAATTCCCTGGATTCTGGGTGCAGGACTGCTCCATTGCATCACAGAATATACTCCTTGCAGCCCACTCCCTTGGTCTTGGTGCGGTCTGGACAGGTGTATACCCCCTTGAAGACCGTGTTGAGGGTATAAGAAGGCTTTTCCAGATTCCAGACCACGTTATACCCTTCTCAGTGATACCCATAGGTTACCCTGCAGAGGACCCTGGTACAAGGGACCTGTTTGACCCTGAAAGGATACATGTTGAGAAATGGTAAGAAATCATTTTAATCGATGGACCTAGAAACAGTTACAAAAGTTAAGATGATCAACTGATTACAGGTGAAACTATGAAGATAATTCTGGGATTACCCAAGGGTAGTTTGAACAATGTTAACCGTGGAAACACCTACAGGCTCTTCAAGGATGCAGGTTACGAGGTTAAAGGCTATGAACCCGGACGTGAAGAGAACGAAATAGAAATCACCAACGACCCTGAAATAAAGGCTTACCTCACAAGACCCCAGAGTGCGCCGGTGGAGCTCAACCGTGGGATGCTTGATATTGCAATAATCGGTGAGGACTGGGTGCGTGAGGAATCCATAAACAGTGGCGATGAATCCATAAAAAAGATAGGAGACCTTGATTACGGTCAGACAAGACTTATAGTGGCCCTTCCCAGAGAGGAACCCTACATATCACTGGAGGACTTCTTCCTGAAAAATGCTGATAGGAAAACCCCTATACTCTGCTTCACAGAGTATCCCAACCTCACAAGGGACTTTTTCATGAATAACCCTGGTTACAGGGAACTATTCGGCGATTCAAGACCCGTAGTGCAGATAAGGGGTCTCAGGGATGGCGACAATGAAATGGTCCAGATAATAAACTCGGATGGTGCAACCGAGGTTTACATCGCCAAGGGCGCAGACCTCATAGTGGACAACACCCAGACAGGAAGCAGCCTGCGAAAGGCTGGCCTCAAGATAATTGACACCATAATGGAATCAAGCGCCGGCCTCTACGCTGGGCCATCATGTACCGGGGAAAAACTTGAAAAGGCTGAGATGATATTCAAACAGCTCTACGGCGCCACCAAGGCAAGGAACTACTTCGATGTTAAATTCAACATAGCAAACCACAGGGCAGAGGATGTCGTTGAATTCCTTATGAAGATGGAGTACTGCTCAGATGAGCCAACCGTTGTGCCGGGGAGGGAATTTTCACAGATCAACGTCCTCATAGATAAAAGGAGATTCCCTGAAATGCTTGAGGAGATAAAGGGCTTTGGAGCATCAGCAATAGTACGGGAAAACGTGAAACAGTACATAAGATAGTGAGCATCAGCAATAGTACGGGAAAACGTGAAACAGTACATAAGATAGTGAGCATCA
>NZ_JAKLTD010000003.1:0-84684 GCF_022014235.1 Methanothermobacter sp. K4 | reverse complement strand
ACCAGCAATAGTACGGGAAAACGTGAAACAGTGCATGATATGGACTCTGATTTCCCTTTTTCAGATATATAAATAAAAGTTTGATAGGTTTTATTCTGAAACCTTTTCCTTTTTCAGGATGCTGTTAAGTGATCTCAGGAGGGCAAGATCATTCTTGGAATCTATACTTGCAGTCTTATTTTTACCTCCACAGTACGGGCATGTCTCTTTTCCATCAATCCACTGCTCACCACAGATCAAACACTTCTGTTTTATCTCAGGAACCAAATTATCACCATTAAAGGATTATAATAGAAAATTCGGGGCTTAATATGTAGAACCTCATCTTATATAAATCTTCCTGAAAAATTACTTAAAGGGCCGCTAAGAGAGGTTTATAAAGGTGATAGTTTGCAATTGAAGGGAGTTATACTGTTCATGACAGCCCTTGTCCTTTTTTCAGTGAATCTCAGTGGCGCAGCTGCAGTTGATATATTCCTCACATCAGACTGCATAACAGGCAACTGCTCCTCTGACATTGAAAACCTCAACCTCATCAAGAGCTGCATTGAAAACGAAAGTGAACACAATGTTACAGTGGACCCCAAAGCCCCGAAACCAGGTGAGGGTTGCCGTGCCATAAGCTGCACTCCTCAGGGCGGAGTCGCGATTTACCTTGCAGCCTCCTGCCCCGGGGCAATGAGGGAAGTCGCTAAACTTGCAGCAACCACATCCAAGGGCGTGATATTTGTAAATACAGGGCGGCTCAACCTCAAAAATACCTACATGCTGAGAAGAGCATGGGATGACAACTTCTCCACCAGGTACTTTGCAGGTATCAAATACCCTTACAGGTTCCTCACCTCCGCAGGTGTAAGAATCATACAGCCAAACATTGACTGTCCCGGTGCCTCATGGGAGGAGAAGTGCCGCTTCATTGCATCGGAGATCATGCGAATCCTGAATGAAACTCCAGGGATTGTTCAGAAGAATGGGAGATTCTACAACAGCAAACTCATAGCATACCACCGCATTGACCCTGCGGTGATGGCTGGTGTGGCTGATGGAATACACACTGACCTGAAAAACGGCAGGAAACTCAAAAGAACCTACAATGGTTACAGACCAGAAACATTCCTTCTCATGGTAACAGACTACATGAACGGACCCATAAGGTACATAAAGGTAAGGGGACCCTCAAATCCTGGCGTCAAGAGCACATTCCATGGTTACCTCTCAAGGACCGAATACCGGAAACTTGCAGCCGATGTCAACAGGTACATGAGAAGGTATCTTAGGGCACCAAACTATATAATGTTCGAAAATGGAATAATAGGCTACAGGGACCTCCTCAGAATGTACTCAGGGATTACAAGAACCCACACATCCAGTAAAAAAATGCAGCTACCCTCATCCGTGAAAATTTAAATTTTTTATGTGGCTCCTCATGGTGAAGGTAAAACCACACTTCAATTTTTCTTAAACCTTTCCAACGGGTGCCATGTAAATGGCGAATTCATCCACACCATCAACCCCCAGCACCTCATCAAGGTACTCCTGGTCATAGGCTGCAACCGCACATGTACCGGCACCTATGGCCTCGCAGGCAAGGTAGAGGTTCTGGCAGACATGTCCCGCGTCAATGAGGATCACCCTGTGGGCCGCAAGACCATACCTCCACTCCATCCTGTATGGTATCGTGGTCCAGATGAATGTCACAGCGGATTCTCCGGTGAATCGCTGGTCGAAGGATGCCTCCACTATCCTCTGGGAGAGGTTATCGTCAAGGTACTCCACCAGCAAGCGGTGCACCGATGGTATGTACCTGTAGAGGCCCACCTCAAGGCCCTCCACATTGAAGACTGCGAGGTACGTTTCAAAGGTGTGTCTGCATCCGGCTGATGGGACGGTGCGGAAGGCACTGTGACCTGCAATCATCCTTATCCCCTGCGTGGCCCAGAGAAGAAATGAAAGTTCCTCAAGTTTGAGTGGCCTGTCAGTGTAACTCCTGCGGCTCTTACGGTTTCTTATGCAGCTTACAATATTCACATCCACCATTTCGGCCCAGTCAAGTACCGGGAGGTCCACCATTTCAGCATCCTCTGACCACGGCTTCTCGAATGGTGGTGCAGCCACCCCCATGCTCTGGGGTGTTTTTGAAAAATCAATCCTTTTCCTTATACTGTCCTTCAGGAAGTAACGGTTCCTTTCAATCTCATTCATCAGATCCCCCCATTCATATCTTCACAAGGATCTCATTCCTCCGCAGGAAACCGGGAACTGCGGGATGGTTGTACTGGGCAATTATAAAGCTGGACCCGGGTTTTATGGAATTTTTTCTGAGCCATTCCCTGAATTCAGCAATTTTCTCCTCAACCATTCTCTCATTGACCCTTCCTGAAAATTTATAGACGGCAAACCTCTGATTTTTCTCAACCCTGAACCTTATACGTTTGTCAATGGGCTCTGGAAGTGTTTCAAGGGTGTATGAGGATGGCATTGTAAATGATATCCTGTAGACTCCCCCCTCATCGACCCTCTCCTCTGTCACCGGTGCCGCCATTGGTATTTTCTCTCCCAGCCTGACTCCCGTTACAGGGGATGTCATTGGGATCTCCTCCCTGCGCCGGTTATTACCGAAAATGTAGTCTGCAAGGATGGAAAATCCCCTCAGCATCGCATCCCTGAAGTTTCCCTCAACATCCACCTGCGCGAGAATGTAACCCGGATAGCGCCTTATCTCAAAGTCACCGTCCCCCAGTTCAACCTCATAATCTGGACTCTCAGTCAAAAAAACGACCCCCTTACAACCTTATATATCAGACCATATATATCTAGGTTACATGATGTGGATAGTCAATGCGTACTGTGACCTCTGCAGGGCGAAGAGGACCCTTGAAGTTGAAGGTAGAACACCACCCTACCAACTTGGAGATCGAATAGAGGAGTGTCCCTGTGGCGGTAAATATGTGGTGGAAGAGATAATAGAGGTCTGAACATGAAGATGGAGGAGTTTCTGAAGGAGTGCCCTGTGTGCGGCTGCCGGGACAAGGTTGTTAAGAGAAGATTCCTGGATGAGCACAAGTCAAGGACGTCCATGAAGGAAATCGTCTGTGAAAAATGTGGCCATGTCTTTGAAACCGCTGATTAGGTGATTGAATGGCGTTCCATGTTATGATCATCCCATCAATGAACTGTCCCTCGGACTGCAGCTACTGCTGGGGTGTTGACCGGGACTCCAAGGTAATGGACACTGAAACAGTGAGGGAAATGGTTTCATGGCTGAGGGATTTCAGAAAAGAACCCGCCACATTCACATTCCATGGAGGAGAACCTCTCCTTGCAGGCTACGAATTTTACAGGACAACTCTGGAGCTGATATCCGCTGAACTTGATTTTCTAAAGCCCGCGTTTGCCATCCAGACAAACCTGTGGCTCATGACCAACGAACTGGCTGAGCTCTTTGCAGAGTACAGCATACCCATCGGCTCAAGCCTTGATGGTCCAAGGGAGATAAATGATCACCAGAGGGGTGATGGTTACTTCGATAAAACCATGAAGGGTTATGAGATAGCCAGGAGGCACGGTCTGAAGGTGAGCTTCATAAGCACATTCACATCCCACTCCATAAGGAGAAAGGAGGATATATTCGAGTTCTTCCTTGAGAATAAAATGAATATGAAGCTCCACCCGGCCCTCCCATCCCTCAAGAGCCCTGACCCCGAGGAGTGGGCCATAACCGCAGAGGAGTACGGGGATCTTCTCCTCTACCTCCTTGAGAGGTACCTTGAGCACTTTGGTGAAATCGAAATACAGAACATTGACCACTTTGCAAAGAGCGCGTTCCTCCGCAGGGGTGTTGTGTGCACACACGCGGACTGTGTGGGGAATACATTTGCAGTTGATCCCTACGGGGATATATACCCCTGTTATCGCTTCGTGGGTATGAAGGATTACATAATGGGTAACGTATCTGATAGGCCCAGCATGGAGGAACTCAATGAGAGTGATGCCCTCAGATCCCTCTATGAGTGGAGAAAAATGGTTGATGATGAATGCGGTGACTGTGAATTCTACAGATACTGCCTCGGTGGATGCCCATACAATGCCATAACAGTTGAGAATGGAGTGAGGAGGATAGACGGTGTCGACCATCAGTGCCAGGCCTACAGGATGATCTTCGCTGAAATCAACAGGAGGGCCAACAGGGAGTTTCTTGAATCTGGAATCCTCGGAGGGCAGAAGAAGAAATCAAGACCCGGCGTGCTGGATATAATGATGAAATAAAGAGTTAAAAACCCATGAGACACTCATTAAAGACCGGCTTCAGCTTCGGTCTTACATCTGCCATAATAACCACCCTTGGCCTTATGGTGGGACTCCATTCAGGCACCCATTCAAGGCTTGCGGTGATTGGAGGTGTGCTCACAATAGCAATAGCCGACGCCTTCTCTGATGCCATGGGCATACACATCGCCGAGGAGTCTGAAAACCGGCACAGCGAAGTTGAGGTGTGGGAGTCCACCATTGCAACGCTCATGAGCAAATTCGTCTTTGCCATCACGTTCCTCTTACCTGTTCTTTTACTGGACCTGACGGTTGCGATCGCAGTGTCAGTCATCTGGGGCCTTCTACTTCTTGGTATTCTGAGTGTGCATATTGCAAGGTCACAGAATGCGCCCCTCTGGAGGGTGCTTGGTGAGCATCTCATGGTGGCAATCATGATTATAGTGATAACACACTACACAGGTGACTGGATAGCCTCAACATTTGGCTAAAACCAGTATTACAGCCTTATTCTTTCGAAACAATGATATTGAACTCCCAGCCCAACATCTGGCTAAAACCAGTATTACAGAGTCCCAATGAGACCATATACCGCTAAAATCTCAAAATTTGACAAGAAACTATTATGACCCTATTGACCCCATGATCTCCCTATAGGATACACTGCATGCCAGGTCAAGTGCCCCTGATATGCATGAGTCGTCACCATCAGAAACCCAGGAACTCCAGAGTTTCATTGCCTCCCCTTCAGGGTCATGGGGGACAGGAACCATTACAGGTTCAAGCATCATTGCACGTATCTCATAGACCGTGTGGAGGTACCTGCTGGATCCAGGGGATTTGTGTGGACCGCAGATTCCATCAGAGATGTAGTGGCTTGCAACACCATAGCAGTAACTGGAATAAGTGTAGTTACCTGAATCATAGCTGATTTTCCCCTGATCTAACCAGAAACTGGCCTTTTCAAGGTTATATGGGTATACATGATATTCAAAATCAAAGAAAACCGTGTCAGGGTCATCTGCCCCATTCTTCATCTCATCAAGGCTCAGACGGTTTTGAACATCAGAGGGCATTGCATGATAGACCCTCTCTGCAATATCATGATGATTCTTTACAGACCATGCTGATGCCCCCTGAATCTGTAATGCCACAAGAATCAGGAGTGCGGCTATAAAAATAGACCTCATCTCAACCTCACAGTAATCAGAGAATTTTTATAAATAAATTATATTCTCCCCATATAAACCTTTTGTGAGAGAAGCCGTTTAATAATAAAAATTCAAGTATAAAATTAACATACTGTAAAATTCCATGAGAAATAACAGAAAAAATAAAAAGATTTACAGTAAACGTTTGAGTTTCATTGTACCGTTACAGGCGTAAACCTCTGCGGGTATTGAAAATGTCTCGACACATGTTTTCACAGAATCCGCGATGGCGTAGGGTGCAACTATCCAGAACCTGATGCCATCTGTATATGCAAATCTTCTCCATTTTCTTATATCACCATTATCAGTGCTTATCTCAACTATAATCTCATCGGAACCATTAAGGGCATGGACATCAGGAAGAAAACCCTTCAGCATACGTGGTCTGAGTTTCCTTTTACCGTTATTCACCTTTAAATCGTATCCCTGATCTTTGAGGTGTTCAACAACTGTTTTTAACATTATGGAATAGTTTTCATCGTTTTTACTGTAATTTAAAGGTCTTTTAATCATTTCAGGTCCCTTAAATCTTCTTTATTATGCTGGCAGAAAATTTCATTTTCTGTACATTGTATATAGTATTGTCCAATGTAGTATAAATACTTATATCATATGGGAATTGCACTGCAAAAATTATATATTATGGTGGGATATACTAAATATTGGTGATTATGATGAGCGTTCTTGATGATGAAACTCTGAAGATGAGGTACATTGAGCTTGTGAGGAAGGGTATACTGGAGAGTGATGAGTGTGCATCATATGCCAGCAAGGATGAGTTGAAGCCCTGTATGAAGGAGAAGGTTGCCGAATTTGATGATTTCTTTGTGCCTGGAACTGTGCTCATAAGTGAGAGGGCATCCTACAGGCTCAGGGTTGGATACCCAATGGAATAAACATTTTCACTGTATTATTGATAAACGCAACCTTCAAACCAATCCTTTTTTTTGTAAAACCGCACCAGTGATACGCAAGCCTCAAACCAATCCTTTTTTTGTAAAACCGTGTCCTAACCTCCTTTTAGATTATAACAAGTTTACCCGCATCGGTAATTGAGTACCTCTCAAACATCTGGGACTGTTCCACAAGCCCCATATCCATCAGACCGGAGAGGTGCTTGTAGACCATAGCCCTTGAAATGCCAACCTTCCTTGCAATTAAAACCGCATTGAGACTTTCCTCCTCAAGGGCCTCGAGTATCCTGAGCCTGGTATCAGATATGTCAAGTTTCAGTGGGGGTAAACGCACCGCAGAATCCCCAAAACATGTGTAGATACCTGCCACTCCCTCACGGTGGGCCAAAAATGATAGTAGACCTCCAAGGTCACTTCCATCAAATGCAACATAGACCTCCCCATGCTTTTTAGCGCCCCTTATAACCTCTGCTATCTTTCTGGCAGCCTCGATCGGGTTTCGCCCCTCAACCCGAATAATGCCCCCCTTTATGAACTTTTCAAGACATGAGTCATTGAAGTCCTCTGCCTGTACTGATATAAGCCCATCTATCTGGGCCTTCACAGCCACATCAAAGAGGCACCTTCCCCTCAGGTTACTCACAAGTGTCTTCATACCATCACCATTTACGAATCTCAATATAGTAGATAATAGTCTCATCATAATATATAATTGTATACATCTGATTTCCAGAAATGGGAATCCTTAAATTATCACATGTGGAAAATGTTCACCAAAGAAGACTAAATAACAGGGGATGTTAGATGACTGTTCAGGAGATGAAAATCGCAGGTGATGGTCTCTCAACAAGGGACATCAACAGGAAGATAAAGGAAGGGCTGAGGGAGAACATAAAGAAATTCAGCATAGAGAGCAACGCTGAACTGGACTCCATTGTTGTGGGTATAAGGGAGGATGCAGAGTTCATCCTCAGTGGACGGTTCGGTGACTTCGTTGGAGCCCTCAACCACGGACCAAAGATAGAGATTCATGGAAAAACCGGGAGATACGTCGGCAACAACATGACTGCGGGGGAAATAATCGTCCATGGCGATGCAGACGATGGTGTGGGTTTTGGAACCTACAACGGGACAATAGTCGTCCATGGAGACGCAGGTGATGGAATCGGGCAGCTCAACAAGGGCGGTGTAATCATAATCGATGGAGACATAGGTGACCTTGCAGGTCTCTACATGCTGAGCGGAGACCTCATAATAACGGGTGACACAGGTAAGGATATAGGTGACTGGATAATCGGCGGCAACATATACGTTGGTGGAGAATTCGAAACCGGAACCAATGCAAAGGTCATGGAACCTGAAAGGAACGACCTGGACAAGCTATCATCACTCTTCAGCAGATACTCAATAGACGCCTCTCCAGAGGAATTCAAAAAAATACAGCGCAAGGAGATACGTCCATTCTACGGTTAGGTGGTTTAAATGGTGCAGATACTCTTAACAGAACCTGAAAAATGTGACGGGTGCAACAAGTGTGTGGAGGCCTGTGAGGAGGTCCTTGGAAGAAGTGCCATATTCCTCAACAAGATGGACACGGGATACCATGCAATTGTATGCCAGCAGTGTGTTGACCCATCATGTGCAAGGGGATGCTTCAGGGATGCCATCCAGAGGGAAAACGGTGCGGTGAAAATCAGCCAGGAGTCATGTGTGGGCTGCAAACTCTGCATGCTCATGTGCCCCATAGGTGCCATAACCTACACAGAGGATGGAATGGTTAAGTGCGACCAGCAGTGCATGGAAGCCCCTGGGGATACACCTGCATGTGTGGCTGCCTGTGAACAGGGCTGCCTGGAGGCCCTTGACGTTATGGAGTACGTGAACGACATTCAGAGGGGCTTTGAAATCAAAAAACCCAGCGCATCATCCATAACACCCTCATCACCATCATCAGACCTTGCAGCAGCAACACAGGGACTCTGCGTATTCTGCGGTACCTGTGAAATAGTCTGTCCCACAGACGCAATAGAGATCGTCGAGGACCATGCCGAGATAGATAAGACCAAGTGTATCATGTGCGGTTCATGCCTCGCAGCATGCCCGGTTCTTCTGCCAACCGGTGCAGGAAGCATATGGGACCCAAGGACAATCGCGGATATCCGGTACACATCCAAGGCAGGTAAATATGTCCTCAGGGGATTCGGTACAGAAAGGAGGCTCCCAAACTTTGACGATATAATAATACTCCCTGCCCAGGCATCAATTCCCCCTGTTGACAAGTACAGGGAGCCCTGCAACACCAGCGTGGTGCTGGGTGACAGATTCGCAGAGGAACCACTGGTCCTCCAGACCCCTGTACTCATCGCGGGTATGTCCTTCGGTGCCCTCAGCAAGGAGAGCAAACTGGCCATGGCCAAGGGCACATCCCTCGTGGGATCCTGCGCCAACACAGGTGAGGGTGGAATGCTCCCCGAGGAGAGGGAACTTGCAGATAACCTCATGGTACAGTACTCCAGCGGCCGCTTCGGTGTATCCTCAGACTACCTCAACGTGGCAGATGCAATCGAGGTCAAGATAGGTCAGGGCGCAAAGCCAGGAATGGGGGGGCACCTCCTGGCAGAGAAGGTGAGCCCTGAGGTTGCAAAGATCCGTGGAATACCCGAAGGAACAGATGCCCTCAGCCCTGCCCGTTTCCTTGACGCCACAAGGGAGGGTGACCTTGCAAAGCACATAGAACTCCTCAGGGAGGTCACCGACTGGAGGGTACCGATTGTTGTCAAACTTGGACCTGGAAGGGTCTACGAGGACGTCCAGATCGCCGCCGAGGCCGGTGCAGATGTGATCTCAGTTGATGGAATGGAGGGTGGAACAGGTGCTGCACCTGAGGTTGTGATAGAGCATACAGGTGTTCCGACACTTGCTGCCCTTGTGCAGGCGGTTAACGGCCTCAATGATATCGGGCTCAAGGATGAGGTTGACCTCATCATAACAGGTGGTATCAGGAGCGGTGCCGACGTAGCCAAGGCAATGGCAATGGGTGCAGATGCAGTCTACATCGGTACCGGTGCAATGATCGCCATGGGATGCCGTGCCTGCCGCATGTGCTACACCGGTAAGTGTCCTGTTGGTGTGGCAACACAGGACCCTGTCCTCAGGGAGAGGATGGACGTGGACCTTGCAGCCAGAAGGGTTGCCAATTACATAAAGTCCATGACCGAGGAGGCCAAGATGCTGGCACAGCTTGCAGGCCACGACGACATAAGGAAATTCAGCCCTGATGACCTGCGTGCACTGGACACCAATACAGCGGAGATCACTGGACTTAAACTCATAAACCAGTGAGATTCGCTGAAACTTTTTCTTTTTCAAAATCCTATACACTTTTTCGCAAATCCCTAAACCACGAAATTCTAAACCTTCTTTTCCCCCTTGAAATTGATAAAAGATTTATCAGTTGAACACTGAATATTTCATATGGACACAAAAAGCAGGAACATAATACTGGTGCTTCTCTTTGCCGGAGTCTTCATGGGGGCGCTCGATATAGGTATAATCGGCCCGGCGCTTCCTGCAATCGAGAAATCATTCCATGTGGACCCCCGCCTTGCATCCTGGATGTTTGCATCATACATACTCTTCTTCATGGTGGGAACACCTGTCATGGCAAAGCTCTCAGACAGGTACGGTCGGAGAAACATTTACATCCTTGACATAACCCTCTTTGCAGCGGGATCCGCCATAACAGCACTATCACCATCATATCCCCTTCTCATCCTCGGAAGATCCCTTCAGGGATTCGGTGCCGGGGGTATCTTCCCTGTTGCAAGTGCATTCATAGGGGACACGTTCCCCCCTGAGAGCCGCGGCAGGGCGCTCGGTATCATCGGATCGGTGTTCGGTTTCTCATCAATAGCAGGTCCCGTGCTTGCAGGCTTCATACTCCCCTACGGGTGGGAGTGGCTGTTCCTCATCAACATCCCGGTGGCAGCCATCATTGTTATAGCAGGGTTCTTCATACTCCCCGTCACGGTTAAGGATGATGAGGGTGGTTTTGATGTCCTGGGGACCATCATACTCGCCATACTTGTCACATCACTGGCCATTGGCATCAACCAGCTTGACACGGCAGATATCCCCGGGAGTATCACAAGGCCAATCGTGTCACTTCCCCTTTTAATCGCCATAGCACTTCTACCCATCCTCTGGCGCGTTGAAAACAGTGCCGGGGACCCCATAATACAGGTTGACCTCCTGAGGGAAAGGGAGGTCAGGATTGCAACTGCGATATCCGCAGGTAATGGCCTGTCACAGTCGGCCATCGTCTTCATACCAAGTTACGCCCTTCTGGCCCTTTCACTATCAGAATCCATGGCCAGTTTCAGTTTACTTCCATTTGTTATGACAATGACCCTTGGGGCACCTGTTATCGGTTTCCTGCTTGACAGGGTGGGGTCAAGGACCGTGATGGTCTCAGGTAGCCTCATACTTATAACAGGGTGCCTGATGATGGCCCTTCTATCATCCACCCTGGGACTCTTCATACTGGCAGAGGTTCTCATGGGCCTTGGCCTCATAACAGTTATAGGGGCCCCCCTGAGGTACATAATGCTTTCTGAGGCTCCCCCTGAACACAGGGCCTCCGGGCAGGCCCTCCTGAATATACTTTCAAGTGCCGGGCAACTGGTGGGGGGCGCCATGATTGGGGGTGTTGTGGCATCCATTGGAGGAACCGGTGGTTACAGGTATTCTTTCCTCCTCCTTGTGTTTGTCGCCGTAACGATCTTCCTCCTATCAACCCGCCTCAAGAGAAGGGAAGAACAGATTGCTACCATGAAAAGGAACCTTTAGTTATAGAAATCATGTCTCCAGGATAATAATTCGGTTAATTACCATGACCTGAATCTCCAGGGGACATACACCTTATTTTCTGATTTCAGTAAAATCCCTGGCTGAACACCATGAACTAGAATAAATTGATACGCTCAGCAATCGGCCTTTTACATGGAGAAAAAGAGCCAATAACATCAAATCCAGAAAAAAAGACACTGAAAATATCAATATAACAGTCCAGTACTTCAAGGGGCAGCATGGTCACGGGGGGATTCTCTGAGAGGTTTAATATCCATATTGCTGATTATCACAGAGTCCAGGTGAGTGATGCTGAAGGATCCTTCATGTGTTAATACATTAAAAGTGAATCGTAATATATATGAGTTTTTCTTATAGGTTTATTATCAGTTTATGGTGGTGATGATGGATGAGAAAGTCGTTTCTTTGGGGTTTGCTGATTCTCTTCACATTCGCAGTATCCTTTAACGCTGCTGCGGCCGCAGAAACCCCACAGGATAACAACAACCCCACCGATCCCATGGAACTATCCACAGCAGATAACCCTGAAGGGAACTTCACGGATCCAGCAGAGTTCACCATAGACGATAACATCACAGCCGACACCACAGGAGTGGTTATGCAGACCAGGAACTACACCTGCGGGCCGGCAGCACTCGCCACACTACTCCAGAACCTCAGAATAAACACAACCGAAGACGAACTCGCAGACCTCGCCGAGACCACAGAAGACGGAACAACAATGGAGGGACTCATCAAAGCAGCAAAGGCAAAAGGCGTGAATGCAGTCGCAAAGAGGGTTTCTGTAGAAAACCTGAAACCTGGGATGATAGTCTACATGGACGGTCATTACAGTGTCATAAGAGATGTGGATAATGAGACAGTTTCACTGGCAGACCCCAGCCTCGGGAAGATATCAAGACCGCTTGAAGAATTTAAAGAGGAATACAGTGGTGTAGCACTACTCATAACTGGAAACAGCACATCAGCGGACGGAACAGGGGATAACATCTCAGAAAACACCACAGAAGAACCATCGCCAGAAAAAATTGAAAACATAAAAGGAAGATATCACACAAGCTACACGGAATACAGGAAAGTATACGTGCGTGTAGAATATCGGTGGGTCTGTGGGTGGCACAAAGAGGTTGTAGGAGGTATACATACAATATTTGGAACTTTTCCACTTTACAGAGAAGTATGGGGCTGGTACAGAGTCTATGATCCGCACTATGAACTAAGAGTCATAGCCATTAAGAGGTGAAAAGTATGGATAGAAGGCATTTTCTGATTCTTGGTCTTCTTGCTGGCTTTTTTGTGGGTTACGGGGTGAGTGAGCTTCTTATAACAGGTATTCCCCTTCCATCCAGTGGGGATAATCTCGCTAAACCCTTAACAGGCGCTGAAGCCGTGAAATATAAGGAGGAGTGCCGTGCAATTGACCTTTCCACTTCAAGGGAGAATCCATACGCCCTCAACGGTCAGAAGGTCTGGGTTGAGGGAACAGTGTATAAAAAGGGGGAATCATACGGTGTCAAACCGCAGGAAACCTTCATTGCCCTCAAGATCAACACTACACCAGACTACATACTCCTAAGCTACGCCGGAACAACCCCAATAAAAAAGGGAGACCATATAAAAGCATATGGTGAATACTTCTACCCTGCAGAGGACACAACCACGCCTGAACTCAAAGATAAAGAACTCCCCATGATAAAAGTCGTCTACATTGAGAAAATAAACAGCTGATAACATCAAGCACATGGAACACAAAAACACTCCAAAATTCCTAGTTAATACAACAGAAACCAATTATTTTTTAAAAGAGGAGAAAAGCTATGAAATATAATGTTTATAAACTCTAGTGGCGGTTTTTGCCATAACTGCAGCTATAGTTCTATCAGGTGGCTGCAGGGTGACCACATTCTTCTATGCTGTCTCAGGGGACCCTATTGATTCAGCGGCCTGTATTCTCATTTCAGATATCATGGCTATACTGTCCATGACCGGTTTGAAGGGGGTTATCAGAGACGCTGGTGGATGCTATGATCATGGCTTTACCGTGACACTGCTGATCAGCGCACTTTTCACACCGGGATTCAACCTCATAGGTTTGACAAATGCCATCCTCACAGAAACACCCATCAAAGAAAATGTCGTGGGGACCATATGCGTCGCGCTTACAGGATGAGTCTATGATATTTATCTCCTAAAAAATAAAGGTGAGTTATTCCGATGTGAGATACTGGTAGGTGAGTGCTGCAAGAACCGCCCCCACAATGGGGCCTATGACATAGATGGGGTAGTAGTTCCAGAGGTTAGTGCCTGCGAAGATCATGTCATTGAGGTAGGGACCGAAGGTACGTGCCGGGTTCAGTGAGCTTCCACTTATGTTACCCAGTGTTGTGATTATACCGGCAACCGTGAGCCCTATAACTATCCCTGCAAATCCCTTAGGGGCCCTCCTATCAACGGCAACACCCATTGCGGTGATCATGAGGAGGAATGTACCAACTATCTCTGCAAGCATTGCCTGCCAGTAGCTGATCCCAGGGAATGGTGCTGTTGCCCCCAGCCCGCCAACGGTGGCCGCTCCTATACCGGCACACTGGAGGAATATGAAGCTCCCGAATGCAGCTCCAAGGAGCTGTGCGATGATGTAGGGTACGACTTCACGTCCAGGGAACTTCTTAACAGACCACAACCCTATGGTAACTGCCGGGTTTATGTGGCAGCCCGAGATGTTTCCCAGGGCATATATGCTGGCAGCTATTGCAAAACCAAAGGCGAGGCCTATCGCAACCCAGTCCCCGAGGCCCCCAAGGAGCCCTATTCCAATATTGAATGGGTTGGGGGATGTGCCACCCGATGCTATCATGAGTGTTACTGCGGCTGACCCGGCACCAAAGAACACCAGGAAGAAGGTTCCTATAAACTCAGCTATGCACCTTTTTGTAAGGGATACCATGCTAGTCCTCCTTCATGACGTTGTAGCAGTAGGGGCAGAGTATCCTGGGCAGGGTTCCCCTGACCTTCTCTGCAGGGAATGGGTAGCCGCCACTCCATACCTCTGTTTCCTCACGTATTGCGTGTTCAGTGCAGAGGCCCATACCGCAGACAATGCATATGGCCACAGCATCGGTATCCTTTCCCTGCTCTGCACATACATAGCATTTCATACCATCACCTGAAAAAGAAGTGTTTTGAGGCTATACAGCCTCTCTCCACTGGCAGTGGTTGTGCCTGAAGTCCACCAGTGCTGCCGCTGCACAGTTCTTACAGGTCCTTGCAGGTGATGCTGCGCTATCCTTATGGAGTGCGATTATGTTGGTCATGAGGGTTGCTGTTACTGGTTCACTTGTAAGGAGGCATGGGTAATCGGCAAGTCTCATGAGGGCTGAGAACCTCACGGTTATTGCGCAGGCAGGGTATGTGTAGCGCTGCGGGTTCATTATAACCTCGTTTTCATGTATCGGTGAGAGGTCAACCTTATGTCCGGCAACCACCGGCTCAAGGGGACCCTCTGCTCCATTTAGCATTCTCCTTGCCTCATCCAGGTGGGTCCATCCACGGTATATCATGTCCATGAAGTCACTGTTGTGGAGTTCAGCTGCGGCCCCCCTTGTGGGGTATAACTGGACATAGTTGTGGAATCTCTTGGTGAGGAGGTCAACAACACCGATGGCGTTGAATCCGTCGAGTTCAAGTATGTACTCAACCGCACATGCAGATGAACCTGTTGCAAGGCTCAGCACATCATATTCGCTCTTAAATGAGCTGACTGCACTGTTCAGTGTGCTTTCCATAACCCCAGTTGTTGCCTCGATTATGGCCATCACCACATCATCCTTGCACATGTTGTAGGTGGACTGGGCTATGTGGTGTGATATGTCGCCGACACAGTAGGCCGGTACCGTGAGTATGTTGCCATAGTGCACCCCATCATCAATGGCGGCCTTTACAGTCCCCTCCATCTCCTTCCTGTAGCGGGACATGTACTCCCTCACATCGAAGGATTCATGTCCATGGTCGTCCATGAGTTTTGCCTGTGCCTCAACAGGTTCCTGGTAGATGTATTTCACCATCTCTATTTCCTTCTCTGCCGCCTCTGCAGCGGTTGCCCCGTTTTCAATCTCATTTGCGAATACCTCTCCTATACCATAGGAGGTGTTCATACCCCATGATTTTGCTGAGAGGATCGCCTGTTTGTGCATCTCGGGTATATCTGTTTCTTTGAGGATCCTGTTCACCACGTTGCTTGTGCTTCCTGGCATGAGGGCGAAGTCAACCACACAGGTTGGCCCATAGAATCCTCCATACCTTCTTATTGCCTCCCTTCCTATGAGGGCATCTGCCCTTCCTATTGCATCTATGAATGCCTCAAGGCTCCTATCAAATTCACTGTCCTCGTCCCTCAGTATCTCCAGGACCACTGGTGTCTGGTAGTGTTCAACAAAGGGGTCATCCTCTGGTCTTATGGTGTCTGTAAGGCTGTCAAGTATCTCATAGTGGGCCTTCACTGAGTCCCTGTGCAGGTCTATCACTGCCTTGCTCTGGTCTCCGACAGCCTTCATGTCCTGCACAACGTCCAGGTAGGCCTTTGTATCCTTTATTTTAAACTCTTTTCCCCTATTCTTTTTTATGGTTTCCACGTCGGCTTTCTGGGCCATCATGGCCTCTTTTACCATTTTCTCATATAACTCAGCCATTAGATCACCTTCGGTAGAAATGCCTACCGGCTCAGTGCCGGTTGACCACATTATACCGATATTAAGTAGATCACCTTCATTAATATCAGTTTCTAAAAGTTACAAGACAAAAGTTTTAAATAACAGTGGTTTTTCTGAAAAAAATTCTGTTTATCATGATTATTAATTGAAATTTTTCGAGGTTATGGTAAAGATGAAGTGGAAGCAGACACATATACAGCTACGGTGATGGCATGCAGGTTGACTTCAGCATGGAAAACATCAGAAGGTGCCTCTGCCTTGAGTGTCCAGTCCAGAGTAAGAGTCAGTGCGTGGCGGATAAGAAAAAGATAATGCTCCTCATAACCCAGCAGGACCTTGACAGTGCCATGCGCATGGACACCGACAGGGTACCGGGGGTATACTGTTCCACAGGTAAGGCCCTCTGTACCGATATAGATCCCCATGAGGAGTGCCTCTGCAGTGGGTGTGAGGTATGGAGGGAGCACAGATTATCTGAAGATGAGGTATCTGAGTACTTCTGTGTCAGAGAGAGGTAACTTCGTAATATAAATGTATAATGAAGTTGGTTCCCTGGTGTGGAAAGATGAGCAGAAATGCAGGATCTGGACCGCCACATATATACCACAACAGCAATAAACCATGAATTTGAGTTGAAATTTATTTGTACATCAGAGATGTCTGTAAGTGACATCATAGTATACCTCCGAGGTGAAACATATCCAGCTATCACACATATCCGTAAGTGACATCATAACCGTGCTCACACCCACCTGCAACCTCAGGTGCAGGTACTGCTTCTTCACCCCACGAAACTGCAGGGAGTATGATGCGGAGAGGATAGCAGACCGGGTCCTGAGGATCAGTTCAGAGGAGGGTATAGACAGTGTGCTCATAGCCGGTGGTGAGCCCACACTGCAGAGGGACCTGCCTGAATTCACAGAGGCCCTCAGCAGGGACCTCCATGTGACCATCTCAACCAACGGCACACGGTGGGAAATCCTGAGGAAGAGTACATTCCACGAGGTCCACGTTGACCTCAAGGCACTCGATGATGAGAAACACCTGCAGCTCACAGGAAGATCAAACAGGTCTGTCCTTGAGTGTATAGAGGAACTCACAGGTTCAGGTAAACTGGAGGTCTCAACTGTCCTCATCCCTGGAATCGTGGATGTTGATGAGATTGAAAAAATCGCGGAGTTCCTCTCAGAGTGGGACGTTCCCTACCGCATAACCGGTTATGTTGGCTACAACAACAGCCTGGGTGCCCGGCGGCCCAGGGATGATGAAATAGTGAGGGCTGCGGAGATAAGCAGGAAGTACCTCAGCAGTGTCTCAACATCACTGGACTTCCGGAGGCATAAGAGGAGAAGGATGGTCCTGGACCACATCTAAGGAAAACGATGATCCTGGAAAACATCTGAACAGGCGATGCTCCATCAGATGTACTCCTCTGAGATTAAAATCAAAAAATATATAAATGCTGCGCCTTTTATATTGACAGTAGGTTGGGGATCTTATGAGAAAAGCGCTGATTCCGGTTATGGTATTATTCTTGCTGGTTATGGGTGTCTTCACTGCAGCTGCGGTCAATGAGACTGGAAACAATTCATCAGTGAATAACACTTCAACTCCCCGTGGGGGTGTGGTGCAGCCACTTTCACTGTGGTCATCAGTAACCGTTGAGCCATCCACCATCAGCCTTGGAACGGTACCCCCTGATGGGATTGAGAGGAGCTACCCCGACGCTGTAACAGCAACTGTAAACTACATAATCGCCGGTGGTGATACCCTCTCTGTAAGGGCATCAGGCAACCTTGTAAATACAGCCAACAGTTCACTCACGATACCCCTCTCCAATTTTAAGTTCAGCACACCAAGCCTAAGCAAGAGGCCATTTACAACCTCCAACCAGGTCATAATGACATATTCTGGATTTATAGGATCCTCAAGTGTTCCACTCAGCCTTTACATAACTGTGCCTACATACACGGATCCAGGCACATACTCAACAACCCTCATCTACACATCAACCTGATTTTGTGACAATAATCACAAATTCATTTATTATATGTTTCCAATGTCACGAAATCTCGAAAGATTTATATAGTGGGCTGTGACAATTAATTTTATCTGAAAAATTAATCTGGTGATATATATGAGGGAAAAAATAATGGGGGTAATCCCACTTATAGTTGCCCTGATGTTTGTGGTGGCACTCGGTGCATACAGTTCACCATCATATGCGGCAACAGCAACACAGACAGTGACAGTCACTGTGCCTGAGGCAATCGCAATACAGGTATCAGACGTTAACTTTGGATCAATAAACGCAGGGAACACAGGTACAAGTCCTGATTTCACAATAAATAACACAGGTAACGTTAAAATCGACCTCTACGTCAAGGCAAACGCTGCAGCATTCACAAGCCTCACAGCAACAGACACAATACCAATAACAGGGTTTAAAATATTCAGCAATGTTACAGGCTCATACCTAACATTCACCCAGTCATCACAGAAAATCTATGACAACATGAACAAGGCAGCGCAGGGGACCGGAACACCAACACAGTGGACAACAAGAATGCAGCTAAATGTGCCTTCATTCACAGAGGATGGTGTATACACAATCACAAACACCTACACAGCAGTTAAACACAACACAGCTGCACCACCATAAGCTGCACAACAACACAAAAAAGAAAATACCTTTTTTAACAACCTCTTTCTTTTAAAAATTTTTAATAAATTTTTTATAGTCCCGATCCCAAACTCTTTTTTATAGGAAAGGTGGATGACAATGAAAACCAGATATTTAACAGCCCTCTTAATGATCATATTCATTCTTGGCTACATAGCACCCGCAGTGGCAACCGGTCTCTGGGCATCACCAGCAGACTTCAGGTACAACCTGAAACCTGGCCAGTCAGTGAGTGGTGAGGTAACAGTGCGCAACATCGGTAAGGAAGAGGTGAACGTCAACGTAACCAAGAAGAGGCTCCTCATGGACAGCGTTAACCTGGTATACTCCGACAGGGGGATAGCCCAGTGGATAACCATAGAGGGCAACACATCATTCAAACTGAAACCTGGCGAGTCAAGGAAGATCAGGTTCACAGTGAATGCGCCAGGAAAGATAAACTACCTTGACGCCGCAGGGGCCATAGTTATAAGGGGGTTACCAGTTCAGAACAGGACAGCGGGACAAGTACAGATAGTCCAGGGAGTTGAACTGGTGGTACCCATATATGTGGGTCTCCCCGGCCCGATAGTGGAGTCCCTGAAGCTGGAGGACCACAAAGCTCCAAGTGTTCTTCTGAGTTTCATGCCAGGTAAGTTCACCTACAAACTCAGAAATACTGGTACCGTCCAGGCAAACATGACAGGGGCCATTGAACTCACAGGGATAACAGGGACGCAGAGGGTCCCCATCGACGGTGTTGTCTACCCCGAAGACAACTACACACTGGTTGAGACCTGGAAGCCAGGGTGGATAGAATTCGGACCCTACACCGCGAAGACAGAGATAAAATATGGTCGCTACCACCAGACAAAGACCATAGAGACATCTGATACCGTCATCGTGATACCCGCATGGCTCATAATCCTCATTGTGCTTGGAGCCGCGATCTGGGTGATCCGCAAGAAGGAAATTGAACCCCCAATCTCAATCAGGATAGAAAGGAAGAAATAAAGGCATTAAACGCCTTCTCCAAATACCTTTTTATTTTTAAACCCATTAAAATGCCCTTTTCTTCTCACACCTGAAAGTGCGCAATACCCCATCACCATACAGAATTAAGTATTATTTCTACTCGCCATTACCCAAATTTAGTAATAACTAATCTTTATATATTAAGAATATCATTATTTTTTATGAAAGAATTTAAGGAGGTGAAAATTTTGATGAGAAGACAGTATTTCATCGCTTTCATTGTTCTTCTCTTTGCTGTAACACTGACAGGTTCAGTGAGCGCGGCGGACACCTCATGTGAGGTAGGGGTTGATGTAAAGTACGAGTATGCCGACGACAACAGCCAGATAAACCCTGACATACAGGAAGTCACAGACGAAAACGGAACAAGGATCAACTTCACAAGGATCTTTGACCCGGCAGCCAACATAACAAAGATCCTCTTCACCTACGGGAACATCACAAACACCACACGGTTCACCATAAAGGTCAGGGCCCCCGGTTACAGGGAACTCTCACACACATTCCAGCTCACAGACTACGGGACAAAATACGCTGCTTACCTCTCCCTCAGGATGAACGCCACAGACGCCTACAGACTGGGAAGGGAGATCACCAGGAAGGCTGACAAGATACTGAACTTAACAAAAACAGGTGATGTCCTGGTTATAACAACAGCCGGAACAGCATACTACAGGAACCAGACATCAGAGGATGTCCTTGAGGGCATACTCAACCAGGCCCGCGGTAGAGTGAGCTACGGGAAGGGTAACCTTCTGATGCTCAGAAAAACACGCCTCGACCCCCTGGACTTCGCTTTCATCATAAAGAAGGGAAACGACCTCATACTCGCATACTTCAAAAACGCCAGCATGACACCGATCTACGTTGGAACCGTGTCACAGAACATGACACTTACACAGTACCAGGCACTCCAGAAAAAACTTGGAAGCGACACATTCCCCATAGCAAGCCTTGCCAACGCATGGGCAATCGGACTATCACCTGACATACTCAGGGAGGCAGCATTCCATGGACACGTCTGCCTCGGTACCATCAGCGGATATGCAATGATAGAGACACTCCTAAAATACTATCCTGCAACCAATGAATTCGGGCTTCCACTGGAGGGTGTCAGTTACCAGGTTGTTGGTGTGCCTGGTGGATCAGACGATGACGTCTTCATATACGCCATGGACGCAACACCCGGTAAGAGGGCCTACGTTGGTTTCAACACAACAGCGGACACCAACATCGCCGGATTCATCCGGTGGAACTCAAAGACAAAGACAGGAACCCTCATAATAATGGCCTACAGTCAGCAGGAACTGATAAACAAGTACAAACAGGAAACAAAAGCCACGGCGGTCTCTGAACTCAAGTTCAATGCATGGGCAGTTAAAAAACTCACAACAAGTCCCGAATCACTTGTGAAGATCCTCTACGCATTCGACAACCTCACACAGGACCAGGTCAACTATATCATGGGATATGAACCCACCAAGGGTAACACAACCATCAGTGCAGCCGGACTCGACCTCAACTACATACTGAACCAGACAAACCTTGTGAATGCAACACCGGCAAACAGGACATACATTACAGGAAACCTCACCTACGGTGACCTCAAAAACATCGGGCGCCTTGCAGCCGAGAAGGCCGTGGAGCTCTTCAGGGCAATGGGTATAAACCTTGAGAAGGATGACTATCACCTTTTCGTGCTGACATCCGCAGGTTATGTGAGGATCAACGGCCAGGACACAGGCGCTGTCTGGGATGGAATATTCGATGTGCTGGGATCAAGGTTAAGCAGAAAGACACTCCTGCCTGTCCATGCACCGCTCTGGGGTCAGCTGAAGTTCGACTTCTTCCTCATCAACGGGTCCCAGAGGATAATCAGGTCAATGTACTACAACCTCACAGCGGGAACATTCACTGTTCAGAGTTCAGCGAATTACATAATCCAGGAGGTACTCCCCTATGATCCGCCATTCGACGTGCTAATGGGCTGGCTCTTCCACAACCATGTCTGTGGTGGAAGCTCACCCGGTTACCTCATAGCAGACTACATATTCCAGAATTACCCCAAGGGTGAGAACGAGAAGTACATCTACGTAACAACACTGGACAACTGTAAGGATGACATCCTATTCATGCTCCTGGGGGTTTCAGCTGGCCAGGGAACCTACTCCAACCAGAGGCTGACAACTGAGGAGACAAGGCTCGAGACAGAGGGCGGTATGAATGGAATGGTGGGCTACATAGTGGTATGGGATGAGAAGACCAACACAGGGAAGGTTGCAATCATCACCTGGCAGGGTCCACGCTTCGCAGCCGGATCCAACATGTATGAGGAGTACATCAGACTCTACAAGCACGACTACTCATCACCAAACCTGATATCCCCGCCTACAGTCAGTAAAGCGGCTGAGCGCCTCATAAACAGGGATGAACTCAACATACTCCTCTCAGGGGGCACAGGATCCATGAATGCGCTCCAGTACATATTCAGCATCCCTGCAAACAGGACACTTGAAGACCTCATCCCGGTGAACAATGGCGGAAGCCAGAACGGAAACCAGGGCGGAGTACCCGGCATTCCCGGCGGCTCCACAGGTGGTTCAACCGGGGGTTTACCCTCAGGTTCCCATGGTACCGCAGGCCATGCAGATTACACGCCGGGTGCTGAGCATACTGCTTCGCCGGCTGATGTGAATGCGGCATCTGAGGTTTCAGAGGATTCTCCCATGGAGGCTAAGAGGGCCTATGAGGTTACAAACGCAACCTCCACTTCTGGCGGCGCTGACTCCTCATGGTACGTTTATGGTATCGTGGGTGTCCTCGTGGCCGCTGGCCTCGTGGCCTTCGGTTTCGTGAGGGGTGGAGCTGGAAAGTGAACCTCCTCTTTTTTCTATTTTTTATATCATCACTCCCTGTTAAGGAAAAATTTATACATGTGCATCCCTCATATTATCATGGAGGTTTTAAAATGAAGAGGGGTGTGTCATTAATTCTCGTTCTCGTCCTCATGCTGATGCCATGCTCCTATGCATGGAAGACCGTCACCCACTATGACGCCGCTGAGGCCATCTATGAGAAGCTTCCATCCTCCAAGAGATCAAAGATCAACATTAACGCCATGATCGACGGATCCAACGACCCTGACGAAAAGTTTCATGATACTGTTAGGCACAGCTTTCCCAGAAGCTTTACAGAGGCTAAAAAGTGGCTTGACAGGGGTAGGAGTGCCTACAGAAGCAAGAATTACAGGTATGCCAGTTACTGCTTTGGTGTTGCAAGCCACTACATCACAGACACTTTCTCAGCACCTCACTGTGTAAGTGGAGAGTCATCCACACTCCACAACAGCTACGAAAAACAGGCCACGTACCTTGCACCCAGCATAAGCTACGTTTCAGGGGACATCTACAGCCTCATGCAGCGGGGCTACCTCAATGGAAGGAGCGACTGGTCAAGGTGGACAAAAACCAAAAGCAGCTCGATAGTCCAGAGGGACCTCAATATGGGGACCAGCGTAGCCTACAGGGCAATAAACCTTGCCATGAATTAAAACCCCAATTTTATTTTTTTGGAAGATGAACCCATACATCATCCATCAAAAAAATAATTTATATTTTCAGAACTTTGAGACCTGAACCAGCCACTGAAGAATAAATAATCAAAAAATAATTTATTTTCAGAACTCACCTAGAAGCTGAGTTCAGATATCCTTTCCATTGCCCTCACAGTATTTTTAAGGGAGTTGAATGCTGTTAGCCTGAAGTATCCCTCACCGCTCGGTCCAAAGCCAGACCCTGGTGTTCCAACAACCTCCGCCTCATTGAGTAGCATGTCAAAGAACTGCCACGAATCCATGCCCTCAGGTGTCTTTATCCAGATGTATGGTGCGTTAACACCACCATAGTACCTCAGACCTGCACTTTCAAGGCTCTCCCTTATTATCCGTGCATTCTCCATGTAGTAGTCTATTGACTCCCTTATCTCCCTCTGGCCCTCAGGTGTGTAGACCGCCTCCGCGGCCCTCTGCACAGGGTAGGAAACCCCATTGAACTTTGTTGTCTGGCGCCTGTTCCAGAGCTCCTTAAGGGAGTGCATCCTCCCCTGACTGTCGGGGACCTCCAGTTCCTCTGGCACCACAGTGAAGGCGCACCTTGTACCTGTGAAACCGGCGTTCTTTGAGAAGCTCCTGAACTCAACTGCAACCTCCCTTGCACCCTCCACCTCATAGATGCTGTGGGGTATTCCATCCTCCTGTATGTAGGCCTCGTACGCTGCATCGAATAGTATTATGCTGCCACTGTCCCTTGCATAGTCAACCCACTCTGCGAGTTGCTTCTCTGTGAGCGCTGTTCCTGTGGGGTTGTTGGGGTAGCAGAGGTATATGAGGTCAACCTTCTCCTCAGGAAGTGCTGGTATGAATCCGTTCTCCTCTGTGCACGGAATGTACACCAGACCACTGTACCTTCCAGTCTCATCTGCGGGACCGGCCCTTCCCGCCATAACGTTGCTCTCCACGTACACTGGATAGACAGGGTCTGTCACCGCGACCACATTGTCCTGTCCAAAGATCTCCTGGATGTTTCCTGTGTCACACTTTGCACCGTCACTTATGAATATCTCCTCGGGTGAAACCTCAACACCCCTTGAGGCGTAATCGTTTTCTGCTATGGCCTCCCTGAGGAATGGGTAACCCTGTTCAGGTCCATATCCCATGAAGGTTTCCTCGTGAGCCATCTCATCGACGGCCCTGTGGAAGGCCTCCACCACCACGGAGGGGAGGGGCCTTGTAACATCCCCTATACCCATCCTTATCACATCGGCATCAGGGTTTTTCCTCTGGAAGTCCTCCACTCTCCTGTTTATCTCAGAGAATATGTAACTGCTTTTAAGTAGCAGGTAGTTTTCGTTTACTGTCACCATGATTTAACCTCTCAGAAACTAATTTTCAGGTAGGTTCCCTGAAGAAGAATGATATTATCATGTAGTCCACAGGAGTTAATAAAAATTGCTGTATAAAAAGTTGCAATCCCTGTTAATGGGGCTGAATGCCATCAACAATAAGGTCTCAGATATTTATCTGAAGGTTTTACATTCCTCCACGAACTTCAATGCTCCTTTGATTATAATAATTGCTTCTTTCTGATCTATTTCTGAAAGGATACCATAATCCGCCTCTTCCCTATCTTCATATGCCCTTAGAAGTATGTCAAATATTTCCTTCTGGAATTCTCCGTTCTTTACGAATTCGAGTCCAAACTGTGAAATCAATCCCTATGAGTCTGCGGGTAAATGTTTCTCCGTGATAGCAGTGCTCTTGCTGCAAAGAACATGGCGTAGTATGCTCTGCTTACTGCATCTCCATAGAATCCATGTTCGCATAGTGTTCTGGCAGCCTCAAGTTTCCTGACTGCCTTTTCCATTAAAATTTTCTCATCACCCAAGCACCACACCCTCTTTCCTTATTCTGGAGATGAAATGGGTGTCCCCCAGAAGCCTGTATTCCTCAGGTGAAATGACCTTAACTGAGATATGGACACCTGTGCTGAGGAGTATATCACGCGCCTTCCTTATGACCTTATCCTTTATTTCAGTTTTTTTTGTGGAGATTATGATTATGTCTATATCAGAGCCCTCGCTATCATCCCCCCTGGCAACGGACCCAAAAAGGATTATTTTTTCTATTTCAGGATAATTCAGTGACTCTGAAAACTTCCTGGCAAGTTCAAGTCTGTTCATCATTACCCCCAGAATGAAGTATGAACCCGAAGATCTACTGACAGTTTCAGATCTTTTCGCCATTATAATTAAATTTATGTGTGCTCCCAGTAGAGTCTACCTGTTTAATCTGTCCACTGAAAGACGATCTTGCTCACAGACAAGCCGTGCATCTTCGACGTCTACCTGTTTAATCTGTCCACTGAAAGGCCTTCAAGAAAAATGGTTGAAAGAGGTTCCCATTCATTTATGGGCATAATAGAATAACAGTCTCTCGCCTGATGAATCCAGCCTGGCAAAGCCGAATCTTTCAAGCTGTACCACATCATCAACCTCAAGTTCTAAGGCATCATGCTCAATGACACCCTCAACCTCTGAGGCGTCAGGCATCACGACCACTGCCTTGAGGGCTGATTCGGCTGGAACCCAGTGTATCATGGCTGCCCCCAGCTCCCTTGCCTCCTCGATGCCCTCACTGTGGTATCTGAGTTCACCATCAGAGTAGATCACGTTAACAGCATCTATTAACCTCAGAGGACCCTCCCTGAGGTCACCCCTGGGGAGGTAAACGTCCCCATTCAGCTCGAGGATCCGGTTACCCAGTTCAGGTTTATCAGGGTGCAGGGGTCTTTCAACCCTGATGGGTTCTGGCAGTCCAGCTATTTCGAACCTGACAGGGTCTGCCGCGAAGAAGTACCTCCTGGCTTCTTCCTCCAGGATGTTCCTGTTGAGACCGTAGATCTTCTTCCAGCTCATGGTGGAGTCTGCTATCTTGACACCGATCTCAACCATGAGTTTTCTTATCGCCTCTGGCCTCACACCCCTCCTTGCGATGGCCCTGATGGTTCCAAGGCGGGGGTCGTCCCAGCCAGAGTATTTACCGGCGGTTATCCCCTCTCTTGCCCCTGATGTGCTCAGTGCAATGTCATCCATCTTGAGGCGTCCGTAGTGTATGAATACCGGGGGCCCCCAGTCTAGGTGCCTGTAGAGGTACTCCTGTTTTTCGCTGTTTGCAAGGTGGTCCTTGCCCCTGAGGACATGGGTCACCCCGAGGAGGTGGTCGTCCACAGCAACCGAGAAGTTCATCATGGGGTACACCCTGTAGCGTCTGCCTGTGCGGGGGTGTTCTGCCTCCACTATCCTCATTGAAATCCAGTCCCTTATGGCGGGGTTGGGGTGCTGGAGGTCCGTCTTAACCCTAACAACCGCTGAGCCCTCTGGCATCTCAAACATCTCCCTCCAGCGCTGGAGGTTCTCCCTGACCCCCAGGTCGCGGCAGTGACAGGCCTCCCCCTCATTTTTGAGTTTCCTGAATGCCTCCGGGGTACAGGTGCATACGTATGCTCCACCCCTCTCTATGAGCCTCTCTGTGTACTCATAGTAGATCTCCATTCGGTCGCTCTGGATGACGGTCTCATCCCATTCAACACCAAGCCACTCCAGGTCAGAGGGGATCATATCATAGGCCTCCGGGTCAACCCTTCGGGGGTCGGTGTCCTCGATTCTGAGTATTAGCCTGCCATCATACCTCCTGGCGTATTCATGGTTGAGGATGGCTGCCCTTGCATGGCCTATGTGGAGTGGTCCGCTGGGGTTGGGGGCGAACCTCAGTACAACCTCACCCTTAACATCCGGGAGGTCCCTGAGTCCCCGCCTCTTCTTCTGCTTCCTCTCCCTGATTTCAAGGCCGAGCCTCTCCATTTCCCTCTGCTGTTCCTCAGGTGTTAAACTGTTAACCTTCTCAACAGCAGCCTGAACAGCCTCCTTGACCTCGGGGGCCCTACTTCTGAGTTCAGGTTCGTTGCTCATAACGGCCCCCATGACGGCGCCCGGGTTTGCCTTTCCCCTGTGCTTAACCGCATTCATGAGTGCGTAGCGGTAGACGAGGTCCTCCACAGTCATCACCTAGTGTTCCCTTTCAAGTACAAAGTCAGCTATCCTAATGAGGGCTTTCCTTGCATCTGAGTCTTCAAGTATCTCAAGGCGCTCCTTGGCCATCCTCACATAGTCAAGGGCCACCTCATGGGCATACTGGGTTGCACCGTAGCGTTCAAAGATCTCTATGGCCTCAGCGACAAGGCCCTCATCGCCTGATCCAAGGATTGATATGAGTCTCTCCCTGTCCTCCTCTGATGCCCCCTCAAGGGCCTTGACCACCATGAGGGTCATCTTACCCTCTGCTATGTCACTACCCACAGGTTTGCCCAGGGATTCCTCATCACTTACCACATCCAGGTAGTCGTCGTGGATCTGGAATGCCAGGCCAATGAATTTTCCGTAGTCCTCCAGGGCCTCAACCTCTCTCTCTGATGCGCCACCCATTATGGCTCCTGCCTTTGTTGCTGCTGCGATGAGGGCTGCGGTCTTCTTGTAGATCATCTCCATGTACTCATCCTCTGTGACGTCCAGTCTCTCCTCAAAGCCCATGTCAAGGGCCTGGCCCTCACATATCTTAACGCATGAGTCAACAACCACTGCGAGGGCATCCTTCACCCTTTCTGAGTCCCCGTTCCTGATGACAGCCTCGAAGGCCTTGGAGAAGAGGACGTCCCCTGCAAGTATGGCCATGGGTTCACCCCAGATGACATGGACTGAGGGTTCCCCGCGCCTCATCTCATCATCATCCATTATATCGTCGTGGATGAGGGAGAATGTGTGAATCAGTTCTATGGCCGCCGCCACCCCTGCAGCGTCCTCAGGGTCTCCGCCTACAGCCTCACAGCTCAGGAGTGCCAGTGAAGGTCTTATCTTCTTACCACCCTCTGTTATGAGGTGTTCTGATGCCTTAAGGAGTGTATCAGGTGTTATGTCGCTGATGCACTCCATTATCCTCTTATCGGCCACTTCAGAGTACTTTCTGAGAATATCTAATACTTCCGTCATCGGATACCTCCATTAAATACCTGTGCCTGTCCATTCCTCAAGATGTGTATGTCGTTACCCAGCTTGTAGCCCTCCTCCTCTGCTATCTCGGCGTAGGCCGAGAGCATGCTGAGGTCGCCGTGGGCGGGTATTATGTGCATGGGGTTGAGCATCCTTATGAAGTCCCTGTGGTCCTCCCTTCCCGCATGCCCGGATACGTGTGCATTTGTGTAGATCCTTGCACCGCTTGATGCCAGGCGCCTCTCCATGAGGTTCCTGTTTGCAACGTTCATTGGGTTGGGTATGACAGGGGCTGATATCACCACATTGTCACCCCTCTTTATCCTGAACTGGGTCTTTGCATTGGCTATCCTCGGCAGCAGCGCATCGGGTTCCCCCTGGTGACCCGTTGTGATGAGGAGGTAATCCTCACGCTTTGCCTCTGCGCGTGCAAGGGCCCTGTTAACAGCCTTGGGGCTCCCGTATATGCTGGCGTTCTCCGGGAGTTTGAGTATGCCCATGGCCTCTGCGAGTCCACAGTACCTCTCCATTGACCTTCCAAGGAGGAGCATCTGCCTGTCGCTCTGTGATGCTATGTCACTTATGGCCTGTATACGCTCCATGTGGGAGGAGAAGGTGGTCACTATCATTCCATTCCTCTCCTCAAGGGGGTTCTTCATTATATCCTCAAGGACTATCCTTGCAACCTTCTCTGAGTGTGTCTTGACCTCCTGTTTCTCGTTGGCCCTGGTTGTTTCAACTATCATTGCAAGGACTCCCTTCCTTCCAAGCTCCCTGAGGCGGTGGTAGTCTGGTGGTGGTGATATCTTCTGGTGGTCATCGAATTTGAAGTCAAGTGCATAGACTATTATACCCTCAGGTGTGTGGAGTGCTGCTATGACTGACTGTGGTATACTGTGGGTTGACTGTATGAACTCCAGTGTTATCCCGGGGGATATCTGGCACTTCTTCCCTGCATTGAGGACCTGGAGTGTGTTGAGGACATTGAACTTTCGCTCTGCCTTTATGGTCCTCTCTATGAGTGCTATTGTGTAGGGTGTTGCTATTATGGGGGCCTGGTACCTGTGGGCCAGCTTTGCAACTGCCCCTATGTGGTCCAGGTGACCGTGTGTGAACACTATTGCCCTGACCTTCCCATCAACGTCCTTCATGAGTGTATCATCCGGTATGACACCCCTCTCTATGAGGTCCAGGCTGTGCATCCTTGCGATGTCCGTGTCCTCATGTATGTGAACCCTGTCAAGGTGAATCCCCATGTCAAATATTACAACATCATCCCCCACCTTAACGGCGGACATGTTCTTACCTACTTCCTCGTATCCGCCGATCGCTATTACTTCTACGCTCAAATTATTACCTCCTGGCGTATTTTATTGTTTCAAAGCCCCTTTCATTTAGCCATTCTCTGGTTCGGCCCATTATTATGACCTGTGAATTTCTGAGATCGTCAAGTGTTTCTGCACCTGCAAGGTACATGGCGGTTTTAAGTGCCTCGTTGAACCTTTCAATTACCTTCATAACGGCCCTGTAGCCCTGGGCTGCCGCTTCAAGTACCGGGAGTGCTATTCCAGCCATCGTTGCGCCGAGGGCTATGGCCTTTGCAGCGTCAATTCCACTTCTTATACCCCCTGATGCGATCACGGGCACGTTCACTGACTCTGCAACCTCCACGGTGCTTGCAGCGGTGGGTATTCCCCAGTCCCAGAACAGCTCACCCATGTATCTGTCATCTGCACGGTAGGTTTCAACTGCGGCCCAGCTGGTGCCGCCTGCACCTGCAACGTCTATGGCCGCCACTCCACATGCTTCTAGTTTTATGGCGTCCTCTGAGGATATACCTGCACCTGTCTCCTTGACCATTACAGGGACATCCATGGACTCCACAATCGTTGATATGGATTCGAGGGCCCCTTTTGAGTCCACGTCGCCTCCTGGTTGTATTGACTCCTGTAGGGGGTTGAGGTGCACTGCGAGTGCATCCGCGTCTATCATCTCAACTGCCCTCTCTGCATATTCAAGGTGGGAGCTTCCAATGTTACCCACGAGCAAAGCTGATGGTGCCTCCCTCCTTGCTATGCTATAGGTCTCCTCAACCTCCGGGTGTTCAACACCGGCCCTCTGGCTTCCAAGTCCAAGTGCAATTCCGAGTTCCTCTGCGGCCCTTGCAAGTTCTCTGTTTATTTTGAGGGCTGCCGGGTGGCCCCCAGTGATTGCACTTATCATTATGGGTGATGAAAGCTCCTTACCCAGGAAATCCAGGCCTATATCTATTTTTTCCCTGTTTATCTCAGGTATGGCCCTGTGAACTATTTCAATTTCCTCGAACCCTGTCCTCTTCCTGTACTCCACGTCACAGCTTGTGCACAGGATTAAATGCTCCAGTTTTCTATCCGAAATCATTTTAACGCCCTTCAAATTTCCCTTAATTGATAACCCTGAACTATCAGGTTATGATCGTGTCTTTAATTCCTTAATTGATGATCTGAATCGTTATGATCTGGCCTTCAAATTTTCCCTTCAATTGTAACCCTGAACTATCAGGTTATGATCGTGATATGAATGATCTATTTTCTGATCCTGGTGCCCCTCACAGCCTCTCCACGGAGGGCCTTCAGGATATTTCCAGGCACACCTGCATTTATTATCTCTGATTCTATACCCCTCTCTGCGAGGACCAGGAGTTCCCTCACCTTACCAACCATTCCACCTGTAACATCGGTGTTCACTGTCCCATCAAGGGATTCGAGGTCATCAAGGGATCCTATAACATCAAGAAGCCTTGCATCAGGGTATTTCTTTGGATTTCTGGTGTAAACCCCGTCCACATCTGTTCCCAGTATGACCCTCTCTGGCCTTAACCTGATGGAAAAGTGGTTTATGAGTTGGTCCCCGGATATCACAGAGAACCTCACGCTGGTGTTTGAATCAAGGACCACGTCACCGTAACTTACAGGGACCATCCCCTCCTCCAGGTAGGATTTTATCATTGAAAGATCAGCATCCCTGATGCGGCCATTCTCAGCCCTTATGAATGCTGATGGGGGCATGGAGACCGCCGGTATTCCCTCACCAAGGAGAGCGTCACATATGTATGTGTTGAGTTTCCTGACCCAGTTCTGTGTGAGTGCGGATCCAAATCTCCGCTTTCTGAATTCCTCCTCATCCTTTATTTCAGATCCTATCCTGTATTTTCCTGCGAATGGGTGGCCGAATGATCCGGCCCCATGTATTATCATGAGTGATGATGGTGAAGCGTCTGAGATCTCTGAGGCTATCCTCTGAAGGTTTTCCGCATCTATCTCAGGTTCCTCAGAGTCCTTTCTGGTAATTACACTTCCACCTACTTTGAGAATGATCATCAAGATGCCCCTTTAAGTGATAAGAGTTTTTATCGAATCAGACCCTCTTCTGAAAAACTGGCCTTCATTGCATTCCAGTTCCTGTTGAGGGCCTCAGCAACCTCTTCTGCGCAGCCAGGACAGTATGCTATTATGCTCCCGCCTCCGCCGGCACCTGTGATCTTGGAGCCTGCTGCGCCTGCCCTCCTGGCCTCATAGACCATCATTGAAAGTTCCCCTGTGGACACGCCCATGGCGTCAAGGAGCCCCTGGTTTATGTTCATGAGGTCCCCTATGGGTTCCGGGCTGTTACTCAGGAGGGCCCTGTAGGCCCTGAGGGTTATCATTTCAACCGCATCCATGATTCCATCCATGACATCCGGGAACCTGCTGCGGAGCTCTGCGACACCTGCAACCATCTCTGCAGTGTCACCTGAATGGTCCAGGTGCGCTATTACAAGATCATGCAGCCCTGCATCAAATTTTTCCACATTCCTCTGACTGTCAAGGTACACCATGCCGCCATATGTGCTCACTGTGGTGTCAAGGGGACTTGCGGCTCCCTGGACTTCGAGTTCAACCCTGTGGGCCCTTGCCGCGGTATCCTCAGGTTCTGATTCCCTTCCATGGTATCCATCAAGGGCCCCTATGAGTGCAACTGTGAGTGCCGCTGATGAGCCGAGGCCCGACCCCACAGGTATCTCCATTTCGATCTGGATACTGAGTGGTGAGCCGTCATGGTAGAGTTTGAGGGTTCTCCCAACGTAGTCAAGAATACCCCCCCTGGGGCTGGATTCAGACCTGAAATCAACTCCCAGTGATGGTATGGTAACCCGGTTTTCAGATGAATCCCCCAGGGTTACAGTCACCCTTCTATCTATTGCAGCCGCAATAGCAGGTTTACCATATACAACGGCATGTTCACCAAAAAGAATGGCCTTGGCAGGTGCTGATGCCCGTGACTTCAAGGTTTCACCCTCAGCCTCTCAGGACAAGGGAGGCGTAGCCCACAACTGAACTCTGGTCCCCTGTTATATCACCACTCGTGGCATACTTTAACAGCCTGCACTCACTGGCGCCGAGCATCCTGGATGCTGTGATGCTGGCTGCCACTGGCCCGTAACCACACATGGTTGCATTGAGTTCTGTGATAACGCCGTACATGCCGGTATCGTCCATTTCGGTTATCCTCTCAATTATCCTGCTGTCGATGGAGCCGGCAACATCGGCGGGGCTGTAGTGGGTGAAGTCAGTGCTTGCAATGACCACCGCATCCCTTTCTGTCCTCTCAATCGCTGCCGCCACTGCATGTCCAACGTCTGTGGCTGTCTCCTGGTCCTGCATCCACATGGTAATGGGGACTATCCTGAATTTATCTGTGAAGTACTGGATGAATGGTACATGGACCTCACAGCTGTGCTCTCCAAGGTGGGCGGTCCCGTCAATATCAATGATGCCTGATTCCCTCACAATGGCCTCTGCAAGTTCACTGTCAATATCCACGACACCGAGGGGTGTTTCCCATGCTCCCCTCTGCATCAGTGAGACCCCTGACCCCATGCCCGTGTGGTTGGGGCAGATTATCACGAATGTTTCCGGTATACCATCTGATACCAGCTCATGGTAGGCGTGGGCTGCCACAGGTCCTGAGTACATGTAACCTGCGTGGGGGGCGATCACCCCCTTCATGTTCCTGGCGGAACCCCTGACTGGCAGGCCACCTGGCCCCAGTTCATGGTTGAAGCACCATTCGATTCGCCTTCTGAGCGCTGCAGGGTCCCGCTCATAGAAAGCTCCCGCCACTGCAGGTCTTCTTATCATAGAACCACTCTAAATTTTCAGTTCGAATTCAGTGGGAGGCACATCCAGGTCCTCATCCTCCTTGAGCACACCCTTCTCCCTGAGCAGCTGCCTTGCCAGGAGCCAGTATACAAGGGCTATGGCCTTACGGCCCTTGTTGTTGACGGGTATTGCAATGTCAACATTTCCAAGGAGGTTCTCTGTGTCGCAGAGTGCCACGACAGGCAGGCCTATCTGTTTGGCCTCGACTATTGCCTGTGAATCTGATCTTGGATCGGTGGCAACCAGCACCTGTGGTTCAATGAACTTGGAATAGTTGGGGTTTGTCAGTGTCCCCGGGATGAATCTGCCTGGTATTGTCCTTGCACCTGTCACCTCACCGAATTTCCTGACAGGTTCCTGTCCATACTGCCTGGTTGATACGGCCAGTATATCGTCTGGCTCATACTTTGCAAGGAACTTTGAGGCCGCTATTATCCTGTCATTTGTTTTCCTTATATCAAGGACGTAGAGTCCATCTGATCTTACACGGTAGATGTATTTCTCCATATCAGCTGTTTTCTGCTGTGTTCCAATGTGCAGTCCTGCTGCAAGGTATTTGTCTAGTGGTATCAGTAGTTCTGACAATATATCACCTCAGTAAGTTTGATGTTAAAATGGCAGTTCAGCCATGGTGGAATATGGAATCTCTTCCTGTATGCGTATGAGTTCATTCAGTTTGGCTATCCTCTCGCCGCCTATGGCACCTGTCTTGATGAGTGGTGCGCCGAATGCCACTGCAAGGTGGGCTATTGTATCATCTGTTGTCTCACCTGACCTGTGGGAGACCACAGGTGTGTAACGGTTCTCAAGGGCAAGTTTGACTGTCAGGTAGGTGTCTGTGAGTGTGCCTATCTGGTTTGGTTTGATTATTATACCATTGGCGGCACCCATCTCTATGCCCTCCCTGAGTATCTCCCTGTTGGTTACAAAGATGTCGTCACCGCAGATTATGCAGCGGTCCCCTACAAGTGATGTGAGTTCAGAGAATCCTTCGAAGTCACCCTCATGGAAGGGGTCCTCAACATAGTACATGTCGTAGGTCTCGATGATCTCCCTGACAAACTCTATCTGTTCACCGGTGTCCTTCTGGACCTTCTCCTGTTTGTAGACGTATTTTTCTGTCTCGGGGTCCCAGAATTCACTTGCTGCCAGGTCCAGTGATGGCCTTACCTCAACGCCGAGTTCATCTGTGACCTCCTCACAGGCTTTTACCTGTATCTCCAGGGCATCATGGTTTGATAGGCTCGGCACCCATCCTCCCTCATCACCCTTACCCCCCGTGAAGGAGGGGTCCTTTTTCTGTATGAGTTCCCTTATCCTCTTATGGACTGCTGCATTTGCAAATACCGCCTCGGTTATGTCCTCCGCACCCACAGGCACCACGAGGAACTCCTGTATGTCGGGTGCGTTCTCTCCGGCATGGGCTCCCCCGTTTATCATGTTACCCAGGGGGTATGGTATGGCAGTTGCAAGGTTACCGCCAAGGAACCTGTAGAGGGGCATGTTGTACGATGAAGCAGCCGCCCTGGCGGTTGCCATTGAGACAGCCACCACAGTGTTTCCCCCAAGTGATGAGAGGTTCTCGGTTCCATCAATCTCCTTTAAAACGAGGTCTATGTCCTGCAGGTCAACGGCATCCATCCCTATGAGTTCTGATGAGATTATATCCTCAACCTCTGTTATGATCTCATCAACTCCACCTGATGGGAATGCGGTGACCTCCCTGGAACCTGTACTTGCACCGCTGGGGGCCGCCGCCCTTCCAAAGCCGTTCCAGGTTATAACATCAACCTCAACTGTTGGGTTTCCCCTGCTGTCAAGAATTTTTCTTACTCGAACATCTTCAATTATACTTTCCACAAAAACACCTCACAATAAACTCTACATGGAAAAATAGTGGTTTATTAGAGTTTATTTGTCTCTTCTAACATCCAGTGGCATTACCTTCTTTTCAAGTTCCTTCCTGGCTATATCAACAGGGTCCAGTGACTCCTGAATCTCAACCTGGGGCCTTGCACCCATGGATATCTGGAGTGCCCTGGCACCTATCAACCTAGCCCTTTCAAAACGTGTGAGTTTTTTTGACGCCATTTCATTGCCTCCAAGAAAAACTTAAAATAGAGGTTCTTGGATTGTTTTGATGGGACCGCCGAGATTTGAACTCGGGTCTCCAGCGTTCCGGTGCTGACCATCCCCGTTCCAGTTGAAAAGCACTGAAACTTCTTCAATGGCTGGGAGGATGGACCAAGCTACCCTACGGTCCCCTACCATGTCTCAACATGTGAAATTAACATTCGTCTGCAGCAGTACCTCTTAAGACCCAGGTCATCAAGTACATCCTTGGGGTCCTCTCCATCAGCCACTCTTTTCTGATACTCATTGAAATAGGCTGATACCGGTTTTCCGCAGCTTAAACATCTTACTGGAATCATACTGAATCATTCTACTCTTTAATTTTATAAAATAAAAATATATAAAGTTATCGTTTGATCTACCTGTAACTCTTCTGTCTCCTTGCACGGGCGCCGCGTCCACCGTACTTCTTGGGCTCTGAACGCCTGGGGTCCCCTACAAGCATTGTCCTGTCATACCTCACAAACTTCTCCTTGAGGTCCATGTCCCCTGTCCATTCCACGAGGCCCCTGGCTATGACCATCCTTGCAGCCTCTGCCTGACCCACGATTCCGCCTCCGACGACCCTGATGTTTATGTCCACATCATTAACGATATCGCCGGCCAGCTGCAGTGGTTCCATGATCTTGAGCCTTGCAAGTTCAGGGGTGTAGAGTTCAACAGGCACCTTATTGATCCTCACTCTACCCTTACCTTCACTGATGGTTCCCCTTGCAATGGCGGTTTTCCTTTTGCCGCTTGTGTGAATAACCTTCCTCATGATTACACTCCCTAACTTAGAATTTAGCGCCCAGAAGTTCTGATATCTCTCCAAGCTCCATTCCCTTCTTTATGTTACCTGCCCTGGCCTCAGGTATTTCAACCATTTCTTCGTCCTTGAATTCCCTTGGAACGCCAACATATGCCTTCAGTCCCTTGAAGGCCTCTCTGCCCCTTGATTTCCTGTAGGGGAGCATTCCCCTCACGGTTCTTCTGAATATGTCGTCGGGTCTTCTCGGGTACTTTGGACCCATTCTGCGGGGGTTTGATATGCTGGCCCTGTCAATTCTCTGCTTGTACTTGCTGTATGCCCACTGCTTTGAGCCTGTGATTATGATTTTCTCAGCATTGAGGACAACCACTTCCTCCCCTTCCAGGAGTTTCTGGCTGACCACACTTGCCAGTCTTCCAAGGATATGTCCTTCTCCATTGATGATCATGAGCAACACCTTTATTCTATTATCCTGATGTTCTTTATGGCCGGATTCTCTTCAACGATCTTTCCGAGTGTCAGGCACTCTCCACCAGCACCCTCTATCTTATCCCTAGCTGTCTGTGAAAATGATAGGGCGACAACCTGAACCTTGTGGTCAAGGCTCCCGCTTCCAAGGACCTTTCCAGGCACGATGACTGTTTCATTTTCATCTGTGTACCTGTTTATCTTGGAAATGTTAACCGCGGCCCTGTTCCTTGTGGGTCTTTCGAGCCTCCTTGCAACGTCCTTCCAGATCGCCGCGCCCTCCTGGGATGATTTTTTTCTGAGGTTGCGTATGAGTTTTATGAGATTGGGATTTGTCTTGGTAATCTTCCTAGCCATGGCTTAGCCTCCTTCACAAAATGTTATTACCCTTTCTGCCTTGTCTCTGAGGATGTCACATGCCTTAAGAATGACATCCTGGGGGTCAACTGATCCGTCGGTCTCTATCCTGAATATGAACTTGCCTTCCTCATATCCCACATTTATGGCCCCTTTATCACATGCCCTCACACAGCTCTTGCACATTGAACAGTTTTCAACGTCAAGCACCTCAGGTTTCCCTGATTCGCCTCCAAGAACTTCCCTTGGACATGCATCCACACATTCAAGGCACTCATCGCATTCCTCTGTGAATGTTATCACTGGGTAGTACTTGTATGCGCATGCGGTTGTGGGCTCCCATTTGGCATGATCCCTTCCCACGCCGAGCTGTGCAATAGCCTCCAGTTCAACCTCATCCTCATCCCCCAGCTTCACAAGGGGTATATCGGGATATACAGGTTTGACTGCAGGTGTCTCTGACAGAAGATCCCTGGAGTAGACGACACCGGGACCCTTCTTTTTGAGTGTGAAGGATACGCTGCATTCGGAGCAGTACTCCTCACAGTCACACTCCTCAGGCATTTTCAGGCCCTCAATGAATTCAGGGTCAGCTTTGAGGGGTACCAGTCCAAGCCTGTGGGCGAGTACCTCATCAAACATCCTGGCGTCGTTCCTGTACATGTTAACGTACTCAATTGCCAGTTTGGGGACCTCCATCATGCAGATCCTCCTTATGGCGTTTATGAATGGAACGGTTACGCCAGTGACCACAAAGACCATTTCGGTATCAGTTTTTTCCTTAAGAGCAATATCCATTTTAGACCCTTCTTCCCCTCTTACCTCCAGGTCTTCCTGTGCCATCATGAGGTATGGGAGTTACATCCTCAATTTTGCCTATCTTCATTCCTGCCCTTGCAAGGGCCCTTATGGCTGCCTGTGCACCGGGTCCTGGCGTTCTTGGGCCGTTTCCACCAGGGGCCCTCACCTTGATGTGCAGGCCTACGATACCCTTCTCCTTTGCATCATCAGCCGCCCTTGTTGCAGCCTCCATTGCAGCGAAGGGTGAGGACTCCTGACGGTCAGCCCTCACAACCTTACCACCGGACCACTGTGTGATGGTCTCTGCACCGGTTATGTCTGTAATGGTGATTATTGTGTTGTTGAATGATGAGTAAATATTTGCGATTCCCCATTTTTCCTTTTCAGCCATTTTATCTCTCCCTGAATTTATTCAGCGTCCTGGGCTGCTTCGATCTGTTTTTTCATTGGGGATGATGGGTAGAATCCTATTTTGTCCTCTTCTCCCCTTTTAACTATGTATCCTGGGGCGTCGATTTTCCTGCCGTCGAGGGCTATGTGGCCGTGGACCACCATCTGTCTGGCCTCGTTCACTGTCCTTGCAAGTCCCCTCTTGTGAACCAGTGTCTGGAGTCTCCTCCTGAGCACGTCCTCCACTGTGAGGTCAAGGACGTCCTCAAGGTTTGCACCCTCGTTGAGTATTCCTGCCCTCACAAGGTGTCCCAGGAGCTGTTCCCTCTCCTTCTTTGTGTGTTCACCGGATATACCCAGGAGGTACCTTGCATCCCTCCTGTATCTCCTCACCATTGTCTCTGCTTTCCAGACTTCCTTCTTGTTCTTGAGGCCGTATTTTGCCACGAGCCTGTTTTCTTCCTTTATTCTTTCAGCGTTCCATGGGTGAGGTGGAGTATCATACTTTTTTCTTGCCTTACGTGGGTGTCCCATTTTAACCTCTCCTTATCTACCTTTTCTTCCTTCTCACACCAACTGAGGAGCCCTTCCTGAATGTGGACTTTGTCCTCTGTCCCCTGACAGGTAGTCCAAGTTCGTGTCTTCTTCCCTTGTAGCTTCTTGTTTTCCTCATGCGGTTCAGGTCCTCTCTGAGGCACATGTCAAGGTCTGATTCTATGAGGTGTTTGTCCTCGCCTGTCTCGTAATCGTTACGCCTGTTGATCATCCATGATGGGATGTTGTACTTTGCAGGGTTCTTTATGGCCTCTTCAAGCCTCTCTATTTCCTCATCTGAAAGGTAACCTATCCTCTGGTTAAGATCGTATCCTGCTGACATGATTATTGCCCTTGAAAGAGCCTTTCCAACGCCCTTTATACTTGTAAGGGCATTTTCCATGGTCTTATTACCATCAATGTCCTTTCTGGCAATACGAACCATATGTTTGAATTCTTCTTCCATTCATTAACCTCCAGTAAGAGTGAATTCGCGGGACGGGGGTTGCGAATTCCAGATAACAGTCGTAGGTGCAACATTGTTGCTTTAACCGACGCCGGGACTGGGATTTGAACCCAGGAGGAGCAAAGCTCCACAAGATTTCCAGTCTTGCGCCTTACCTGGCTAGGCTATCCCGGCATATGATGTATCATTTTAAGTGTATGGACTGAAGCCTATTTAAGTATTGCTGTGTATGGAATGGCATCACATCCAAGGTACTGCTATGGAGACTGGCGCCACATCCAAAGTATTGCTGTGTGTGGAATGGCATCACATCCAAGGTACTGCTATGGAGACTGGCGCCACATCCTGGGGTAGGTTCCGGGCCTCATGAAGACCTTATCTGTCTCAATCACAAGGCCACTGTCTGCGGCCACAATATCAAGGGACGGCATCAGTGCCTCACCAACAGCCACAAGCTCCCCCTTGAGGGTCATCACCGCAACTGTGTCGCCCTTTTTTATGTTATCATCCAGGCCCGCTATGCCCCCACGTGCAAGGTCAGCGCCATGGCATACTGCATCAACTGCAGAGTCCAGGATGACGGCACGGGGGAGATGGGATACTGCAAACTCCATTGGGAGGATGCATTCCCTCAGAAATCCTTCATCCCCATCCTCAACCCAGAACTGGTAGGCGTCCTTGAGGTCATGGAGGGTTACCAGACCCTCCTCTGTGAAGGGACCCACACGTGTCCTTCTGAGTTCAGCCATATGGGCCCCTGTACCAAGGGCCTCACCCACATCATGGCAGTACTTCCTCACGTAGGTCCCTGCCTCACAGGCTATCCTGAAGAGAACATCCTGGCCATCGATCTCAAGTATATTAACATCGTAGATGGTCCTTACACGGAGCTCCCTCTTAACAGCTGACTTGAGGGGGGGTATCTGGAAAATCTTTCCCTGGAATTCCCCGAGCACCTCCCTTATCCTCTCCTCATCCACCTCCCTGTGAACCCTCATGAGGCATACGTATTCCTTGGGGGCCTCAAGGAGGAGCTGCATGACCCTTGTCGCCCTGTTTATGCCCAGGGGCAGAACACCTGTAACCTTGGGGTCCAGTGTGCCCCCATGCCCCACCTTCTCTGCGTGGAGCATGTCCCGAACCCATGCATCCACCTGGTGGGAGGTGGGGCCAGATGGTTTATCAAGGTTAACAACACCGTGGGATATGTGGGTCTCAATGTCCCTCTCGTGGGGCGGACACCCATATGCAGGGTCCGTGCGTGACTCCTTTAACTCTATGAATTCTGCCATGAGGGATACCTGCAAAAATAAGAGGTGGGTTTATTCAAGGGCTTCAAGTTCCTTCTTTATTTCCTCGATATCATCGGATTTGATCTCTATCTTCTTCTCTGTTGGTTCGAGGTGTCCTATGTTGCACCTCCTGTTCTTAACATTTACACCAACAACTTCAACGAAGTTTTTGTCGATGATATCAAGTATCACGCATTTTTCACCGGCTTCTCTACCTGCGGTTTTCACACATACTCTTCCAACTTCTATTGCTGCCATTAAATCACCTCGGTAACTTTCAGTATGATTTCAGCCACGCCTTCAGCGTCAAAATGGCTGGTGTTTATCACGATGTCATATACCTCAAGGTCATCCACGTCTATACCGTGAATCTCCCTGTACCTCTGGGCTTCACTGGCCTCACGTATCCGGATCTCATCCTTGACCGTCTCCAGGTCCTTGGATTCCCGTATACTTATTCGCTGTGCCCTCACATCAAAGGGGGCCATCAGCAGGACCTTCAGATCCGCCCTTGCAAAGTGTGCAGAGAGCCTTCCCTCAAGTATGAGGTCCTCATGTTCATCTGCAAGTCTGGCCTGTCTCCTGTCGATCTCTATGTCGATCTCTGGATTCTCCTCTGCGAGTTTACTGAACTCCAGTATGTCAAGTTTCCTCTCAGCAGCCATCTGCCTGAACACATCACCTGCAGATACACAGGGTATCCCGGTCCTCTCAGACAGAATCCTGGCAACAGTTGTTGTGCCAGTACCGGCCAGACCACCGATGGTTATGATCATTATGACCTTGCCTCTTTCTTAAAGACTTTGCGTGCGCAGCTTGAACAGTAGTAACCACCGTATGGTCTGTTGGGTCTCTTCTTGGACTTTGAGAGTTTTCTTATCTCATATGGTCTTCCTCTTGGAACACCATGGAGTGGCTTTCCGCAGCCAGCACATACATGCTTTGATGGTTTCTTTCTGCGGTAATGTATAACTGTCCTTCCTCCAGGAGTTCTCTTGAAGATTCTCTTATATGATCTGGATCTGTATCTTAACTCTGGCATTTCAATCTCTCCATAACGTTACATTCCACCTTTAAGTCCCATGAACTTTCTGAATATCTGGGACATTGCAAAGGAGCATAAGATGTACCAGCCAAGCCATCCTATGGCATAGGATGGGGCGTTTGGTGGCATGCCATAGAACATGTGCCACAGGGGGACAAGGAGGACATAGTATGCAACCTGGGGCAATATCACCAGTGTCTTGACTATGTGTGGTTCCTGTCCCATCCAGTAGAAGACAAGGATTATGGGCACGAACGTGACTATCATCGGCTTGAATGACATTGTCATCATTTCGCGCTGTTTATCCATGAACTCCATCTGTTTTTTCTGGATCTCCTCAAGCGCCTGCATGTCATTCTTCTTTCTTGCCTCCATCATCTCCTGCTGGAATTCCTGCATTTCAGCTTTAAGTTCTTCGAGCCTATCCTGGTCCACGAGCAACCTGTTTGCCAGTGTTATAATAAAGGCCACTATTGCCGATATCAGGAAAACCGTGAGGATGGGGTTCTGTGGATTCGGGTCCATCGCAATGAATGGGCCGAATACAGCGTTCAGTGCCCCGTATACGACTTCAAGCACCATTTTTGTTTCCTCTTTATCTTACTCCAGAATGTTCTTCATCTCACTGACTGCAGACTCAAGCTGGTTGTTGTGGTTCTTAACAATCTTAACTGTTGCGCCTGTGAGTGTGGCGTAGGCCATTGCAGCCGCCCTGTTCATCTGCTGATGGAGGTCGATCTCCTGCAGGGACTCCATATCCCTGTTTCTGGAAGTGTCACCAATCCTTCTTGTGAAGATCTCCTCTGGATCAGCCTCCACAAGCACAAACATGTCAGGTTCCAGTTCCTCAAGAACCCATACTGGAAGACCTGGCAGAAAACCAGCAGGCGTCTTTATGGTGCAGTGTGTGTCGACGATTATATTATTTTCCAGTGACCTTTCTCTTATACTTTTCGCAGCAGCCCTCTGTATCTCCTTCTGAACTCCAGGTTCAAGGGTTCTCATCTGGTCCCTGTTTTCAACAAGTCCCCTTTCACGGGCTATTTCAAGCATGACGTCCCCGTAATTCACATTGAGATAGTCAAGCTCCCTGAGGGTGTTCTCAAGGACCGTCGTGCTTCCTGAACCGGGTATACCTGCAACTACAACAACCTTCATTGTACCACTCCCATGGATTAAAAGATTATCCTAATCTCCCAGGAAGCTTCTGAGTATGGGGTGCATATCCATCAGCTGCTCCTGGGCAATCTCCTCATAGAGCCTGTAAACTATACCCACCGTTAGAAGGACACCTGTACCTCCACCAAGAGAACCCGTCAGGTCAGCCACGAATGCAAGGAGCCCCACAAATGCCCCTCCCAGAATTGTTATTGTGGGTATGTAGCGTTTCAGTATCTTCTCGAACTGCCCCCTGCTGCTCCTGAAACCAGGAATCTGCATACCCATCTGGTAAAGCTGTTTTGCAACATGCCCTGGACCTATGTTACTTATCTCAACCCAGAGCCAGGCAAAGAGGACACAGAGCCCTATGAATACAACCGCATAGAACAGTACCTTGAATGGGTCCAGTATGAGGGCGTCAATTGAGCGTGGAGCTGTGAGAAGATATGCGAGCCCATCAACCGCCTGCCCATTGCTTACAGTACCAAGTATCGGGTATCCAAGTTTCTGGAACACGTTTGCCATTAACTGAACATTCAGGAGGAGTGCGCTTGTCAGTATAACCGGCATGTTACTGGCGTATATGAAACGCAGGGGGTACTTCCCAACGGCACCCCTTGAGAGCCTCTTACCCCCTCCCATGGATATGGGTATCTCCACCCTCATACTCTCGGCATAGACCACAACCAGGAAAACCGCGATGAGGGCCAGTACAGGCAGTACGTAGTACTGGAAGTCAGGACTCTGCCCTGTGAACAGGAGGTAGAGGAAACCAGTTATTCTCCCTGCGGGTACCCCTGGCTGCGTGGGTGCAGAGAGGGGGTTGAAGGCACCCACAATTATCTCCTGGGATACGCCTGCTGCAATGAAAAGTCCAACACCGCTGCCAAAGCCCCATTTGGATACAACCTCGTCGAGGAATATTATGAGTATTCCTCCGATGGTGAGCTGCAGTATGAGTATCCAGACAAACTGGGGGGCTGAGGGTGCCAGTGACCCTGTCAGTACAAAGATCAGTGCCTCAAAGAAGGTGAATACGATGGCAAGGAGCTTCTGCAGTCCCTGGAAAAAGGCCTTATCCTCATGCTTTGAGAGGTCCAGTTTCAGTATCTTACCTCCAACCAGAAGCTGGAGTATGATTGATGCTGACACAATGGGCCCTATACCCAGTGTGAGTATTGAACCGAAGTTTCCTGCAAGAACAGCCCTCAGCTGGGCGAACTGGTCCACAGCCCTTGGGCTTAAACCGTATAGTGGTATCTGGGCCAGGAAGAAATATAGGACAAGGATTATACCTGTCCATTTGAGTTTCTCCCTGAATGGTACCCTGTAGCCCGGTGATTTTACCTGTGGCAGGACTGAGAATATGGGCTCCAATTTTTCCTTCAACTGCTCCACTCCTTGTAAATTCTGGTTTACTCTATCACTTCAGCCTTTCCTCCGGCCTCGGTGATCTTCTCAACGGCGCTCTCAGAGAACTCGATGGCCTTAATGTGGACGGGTCGTGTGATCCTTCCGCTTCCAAGGACCTTTTCGAAGCCAAGGTCCCTTACATCCAGAACCACCATTCCGTCCTCTTCAGATGCGATTCCCTTCTCAAGGAGGTCAGGAATCCTTTCGTCGATGTAGGCAAGGTTAACTGTTTCCAGCCTCTTTATGAGTTTCTGGGGCCTTTTGAAACCGTACTTTCCAAAGTGTTTTGGGTCGTACTTGACGATCCATGTCCAGTGGTGTTTGTGTCCACCGGCCTGTCCTCTACCTCCACGGTGACCTGCTCCCCTTCTCTTCTTGGAGCATCCCCCACCTACGGTGCGTGAGCCCCTCATCCTTGTGATCTTTCGTCTTTTCCGGATCATGAGTAATTCCTCCGCTTAGATCATCCTCTTCAAGAGGTCATTTATCTTCTCGCCACGGTATCCAAGGCTTCCGCCCTCATTGAAGGCCTTTTTTATGGCCTCATATCCCTTTCTTGGGGGGTGTAACCTGAACACAGGTTTTATTCCTGCATCCTCAAGTTTAACCTCACCCCTGAAGACAGCCCCTGCAAATTCCTCCACTGAATCATACTCTGTGTTTTCCTTTATGTATTCATCGGTTAACCTTTCCCCTCCGATGATTCTTGCCCTCTTGGCTATCATGGCTGTCAGGGTTTCCTGGTCAATTTCACCCCAGGTTATGTAGTCCTTGGCCTTCTGGAGCATGCCAAGGTAGCTGGGTGTGTCCTCAACCAGTACTGCGTGGTTTATCCTGTTGAGTCTTAACATCTCCATGGTGTCAGCTATGTCCCTTCGGACACCCGCTGATCCCCTTACCCTTACTACTGCGAACATCTGGAATCACCTTCAGGTACTGCAAACACCCAGGTTTTTAAGGTCCTTTTCGCTTGCCTTTACCTTGCTAAGCTGTTTGAGGGCATCGAAGGTTGCCCTGGCAAAGTTGACTGTGGTCTGTGTCTGTCCACGTGTATGTGACCAGACATCATCTATACCTGCAAGCCTCATTATGGTCTTGCCAACATCACCTATTGCAAGTCCAACACCACCCGGTGCTGGTATGAGGGTTACGCGGACACTTCCACTCTTACCTGAGACCTTGAAGGGTACGGTGTGTTCCCTTCCACAGACACATCCCCAGTCACCGCAGCCTCTTCTGACCTTTATAAGGTTGAATTTCGCATCGTCAACTGCCTTCCTGATTGCAGGTCCAACCTCTCTGGCCTTGCCCTGTCCGAGTCCAACGTATCCGTCCTTGTTTCCCACTGCAACTATGACCCTGAAGTTGACCTTCCTTCCTGATTTGTGCATCCTCTGGACAAGGTTAACGTCAATGACCTCCTCCTCGAGGTCAGGAAGCAGTGCATCGATTATCTCAAGTTCCATTATTGGGTGTCCCTCTTCAAAGATCTCATCGATACTTGTTATGACACCCTCCTTCACAAGGCGTCCAAGGTTGGTCCTTGGCTCCCATTCCTCCATGTTGAAGTTCATAATCATACCTCTTCATCTATCCTGTTTTTTATTTCTTCAAAGTGTTCAGGCAGGTCCTCAGGGGAAAGACCCCTCTCAAGGTACCTTGAAAACCTCTTCTTGCGTTCTTCCTCGTCAAGGGATTCTGCATATTCCTTTATGTGTTCGCCCCTTATCCTTGATTCGTCTGGAAGTACTGATTCACCGTGTGGTACTTTGAGCCCTGCGTCAACAGCCCCTTTAAGTGCTGCGAATACCTTTGAACCCCTTATGGCAGGTCTGAGTCCTATGTCAAGGACAGCTTCCTCTATACCTGCCTTCAGAGCCCTTTTACCACAGAGGTATCCTGTCAGGTATGCTGCTGCTGTATTGCTTGTGCCTCCAAGCCATCCCATTTTCTGGAGCTGCTTTGAGTGGGCTGAGACCAGTGTTTCGTCCCCATCCATTCCCACGTTGATTATCTGTGCAATAACATGATATGTGGTTATTCTGACAACAAGCCTGGATTTGCCTGTTTCCACCATCTTATAGCGGGCCCGGTAATCAGTTTTACCTTCCCTTCGTCTTCTAAATGCCATCTTGTATCTTGGTCCATGTGCCAATCAGATCCCTCCTACCTGAGCATGTCGTGGTCCCGGGCATAGGTTTTCATGTAAGATTTGCTCTTGAAGGCTCCGCCCTTTGCCATCTTGTAGAGTTTACGATAGGTGCTCTTGTTTATTTCCCGGTTGTCCCTCATCTCCCTGAGGTCCTTCCTCAGAGCCCTTATCGTGGTCATCCATTCCTCTTTCCTTGGTTTTCTGGCGCCCTTAGCACCTTTTATGCTTCCAGGTCCTCTTCTTCTTCCCTTCTTTTTCTGCTGGGCTATCTTTTTTGACCTGTAACTGCTTATGCCCTTTTTTGGTTTAGCCTTTATTGCGCCGTCCTTTATTAGCTGCTTTACACCGTCCCTGGTTATTGCCCTTGAAACCTCGTCAATCCTCTCAGGGTCAATCCATATCCTGTTAACCCCTACTTTCAGTATGTCTGCAGCTAATCTTTTCTGAGTAGTAAGATTCATTCAAGAAACCTCCTTGTGTTCAGCAATTTGCTGATAGACCCGAAAATTCGGGCATCCCCTTAAAGTGTTTTCCCTGGACTGGAAAATAAGACCCCTTCCAGCCCCATATTATGGATTCAGAACTTTTATGCCAAGTTCCCTTGCCTTTTCAAGCATGAGTGTCTTCTTCCTGGCCCCCACAGTTGATGCTATCCTTGCAGCCTGTTTTTCAGGGTCCAGATCCTCAAGTTCCCTCATGCTGGAAACAAGGATGTCCTCATATCCTGATGGGTGGAGACCCCTCTGGTCCCTTGGCTTCCTGTAGCCAATTGCAGGCATTGCAGGTTTGCCCTTTTCATATCTTCTCATTTTACTTGTTTTACCCCTGGGCCTCCTCCATTTTTCCCCCAGTTTTTTGTATCGGGCGTATTCCTGTCGTTTAAATTTTTTCCTCATCGAATCACCATCCCTACTCCTTGCTCACAAGGTATATGCCGTCCTGGAAAACCCTTGGGTCCCTTCCCTTAATCCTGGTGGCCTGTTCAAGGTTTGCCATTGTCTGTCCCACGTGTTCCTTGTTGATACCTGTTACTTCAACCTCGTCGCCCTTGACCTGGACCTTTGTATCTCCCACTATCTTTGCGGTCCTTGGGTGGCGTTCCCCGAGGAAGTTCTCTATTAGAACCTTATCCCCTGCCACCTTCACACTCATTGGAAAGTGGGCGTATACTATCTTCATGCGGTAGGTGAAGCCCTCGGTGACGCCCCTTATCATGTTGTTTATATGGGCTTTAACTGTCCCTATCATTGCCTTGTCCTTTTTCTTTGGGAATTTAACCTCAAGGACCACCTTATCGTCTTCAACGGCCATTGATATCTCTGAGTGGTTAAATTTTCGGGAGAGTTCACCCTTTGGACCCTTAACCTTAACTTCACCATCGATGGTGACGTTAACATCGTCAGGGATGGGTATTTCTTCCCGGATCATAGCTGCTAGAACCATGTTATCACCTAGTAGACGTAAGCCAGCAGTCTACCGCCGATACCCCTGTCCTTGGCCTCTTTATGGGTCATTATTCCCTCAGGGGTTGATACGATTATTATCCCGAAGTTCTTAGCTGGCAGATATCTTTTCTCAAATTTTTCGAATTCGTCCTTCTTAACAGCGTGTCTGGGTTTTATAACCCCACACTGGTTTATGTTTCCCTCAAGTTCAACGATGAATTTTCCGGCCCTGCCGTCGTCAACGTATTCGAATTCCCCGATGTAGCCTTCCTTCTGCATTGTTCTCAGCACGCGCCCTATGAGCTTTGATGCAGGGGTTATCCTGCACTTGACATTACCCCTTATCTCATTGTTTCTTATGTTGGTCAGGGCGTTTGCGAGAGGATCCATAAGAGTCACAGTAAACACCTCTTTCAGTTGTACTTTTTAAACCCGATTTTAGGTGCGAGTTCCCTGAAGCACTGCCTGCAGAGCATTAATCCATATCTTCTGACCAGGGCAGAGTGATCCCCGCATCTTGAGCATTTCCTTGATGCCTTTCCATATTTCCTTGGCAAAACAATCACCTTCAGACTATTTTAACCTGGAATTCTTCCTTCATGAAGTCAATTGCCTCTTCACGGCTGACCCTGTGCTTTTCAGGAACCTTTTTACGCTGTATCCTTCGTCTGCTTATCCTGTGACCTGGCTTCTCAAAGGTTACAGAAAGGTTCATACCGAATATCCCTATCTCAGGGTCGTACTTCATTCCAGGTATGTCGATGTGTTCCTCGATACCCATTGAAACATTACCGTACTCATCAAACTGGCTGGCCTTCAACCTGTTCCCTATTCCCTCAAGGAACATTCTGAGTACCTTCTCGGCCCTTTCACCGCGAAGGGTGACCTTGCATGCGATGGGCTGCTTCTTCCTTATACCGAACTCAGGGTTTGTGACCTTTGAGTGGGTCCTCACAGGCTTCTGGCCTGTCATCTCCTCAAGAAGCCTTTCAGCCCTTGCAAGCCTTTCACCCCCTTCGCCGACACCTATGTTAAGGGTGACCTTGAATATCCTTACCTCCTCCATGGGGTTCATCTATTTACCTCCTGGAAGTGAGATCACTGACTCGTCCTTTCCAATGACAAACACGTAATCCTTGAGTGTGAGGAATGTCTTCCCTGCTTCGGTCTCAATGACCGCTGTGTTTGGCATTGATGACCTTGTTATGTTTATCTTCTTGATTCTTCCAATTTCACCTGTGTGGCGGCCCCCTGTTACAAGACCAAGGCTGTCCTTCTCAAAGGGTATCCTCTCAAGGATTTCCTGTTCAGGCACCGCCAGCTTCACAACATCCCCCACGCGGAACTCATCCTCTGAGAGGTAGTTGCGACCGTCGTGGAGGTTGAGCTGGGTTTTCCCGCCCCTGATGGTTGTCTTGTTAACTATCTTGCAGAGCTTGAAGCCCGCGTTCTCCTCACCAATGGGGTGTAGGACCAGCCTTCCCCTTTCATCAGGAAGAACCCTGTAGACCTCACCTGTGCGGGGTATGCTCACAACATCCATGAACCCAACAGGGAATTTGTAGTTCTTCCTTGGCCTTCCGTCCACCAGGACCTCACCGCTGTTTATGATCTTCCTGGCTTCCCTTGCATTGTCTGCAACCCCAAGGATGTCCCTCACAATGATCATCAGCGGCAATGATGCCTCAATTGCATGGGGACCTGGGGATGGCTTCACGGTCCATTTGTATTCCTTGGGATGAATGGGCCAGTGACTTGGTGATCTGAAACGTTTAAGGTGCTTTCTTGATGCCATTATCGCCATTTTTATCCCTTCCGTTCTAATATTTTCATTCTCTTCTCATCGTCAAGGTTGAGGTCAATTATTCTGAGGTTTGATGGGTGTATCGGGAAGTAAACTGAGGTCCCGTCCACCTTCTGTATTGTGGCGCCCTCAACGTAGACCCTGTACCTCTTGAGGTCCACCTTCTCAACCTTACCCTCGTGTCCCTTGAAGTCACCACGGAGAACCTCAACCTTATCTCCCTTCCTCACTGGCAGGGACCTTCTACCGTACTCCTCCCTGAGTTCCCTGCTTAGAGATGCGCTCATCATTTTGCGACGAGCGTGTAATGGTGCTTCATAAATGTATTTCCTCTGCTTTCTGGGTTGTTTTGACATTCTATCACCCTATACTATTATGCTGGCTGCACTTCCCACACTGGGCCATCTGTCAGCTGCTTCCTTTGCAACAGGACCCCTTATCTCTGAACCCTTGAGGACTCCCTCTGGGCTCACTATAACTGCAGCGTTATCCTCGAATTTCACCCTCAATCCGTCAGGTCTTCTGTATTCCTTTTTCTGTCTCACAACAACAGCGTTGAGGACTTCCCTCCTCATGTCCACTGTTCCCTTCTTCACAGAGACCACCACCATGTCGCCAACACCGGCTGCTGCGAGTCTCCTGCGGACACCCTTGTATCCCCTGACAGAGATTATCTCAACTTCCCTTGCGCCTGTGTTGTCAACACACTGGAGTCTGGCCCCTACCGGTAAAGCCCTTGTAACCTTGGATGCTATTGCCTTCATCTTACTCTTCCCCCTTCACCTCGACCACTACAAAGTTCTTAGTCTTGCTGAGGGGTCTGCATTCAGCAATTTTCACTGTGTCCCCTACCCTGACATCTATGCAGTCAGGTTTGTGAGCCTTTATCTTGGATTTTCTCTTTTCGTATCTCTCATATTTGCGTATAAATTTGTAGAAACTCCTTTCAACGGTTACTGTCCTTTCTGCCTTATCACTGACGACAGTTCCTTCCAGTATCTGACCCCTCAATGGGAGGTCCCCGTGGAAAGGACAGTTAGGATCACTACATTTAGATTTAGGTTCTGGAACATCAATGCCGACCATTCTATCACCACTATGGTTTTCTAAATTTCTTCTTTATTCTCTCCTCAGGACGAGCTACCAGAGCTCCACCATCAATCTCAACCACTTCACCCTCTGGTGTTCTGAAATGGAAGACGGCTATTCCCTTTGGAACCGTTATCTCCCTGCCATCCTCCAGTTCAATTTTAAGGGTGTTCCTGGTTTCATCCATGACTCTTCCCGATATTCCCTGAATGTCCCTGTGAACACTCCTGGCTATTCTCACAGAAAGGCCAATAAGCTCATGTCTGAAAATGTTACGGGGGGTTATCAATACAAACCCCTACCTTATCTCTATCGTGTCTGATGAAAAGCCCATATCCGCTAGAACTTCCTTGACCCTCTTCTTATGGTCCCCCTGAAGTTCTATCTGGCCTTTCTTGGCAGTACCTCCACAGGCACATCTTGCCTTCAGTATCTTTGTGAGCTCCTTTATGTCTATATCGTGTTCATCGATGCCCTCTATGATGGTCATCACTTTACCGAATCTTCGCCTCACTGTGTATACCTTTAATGTCTGAACTTCGCGTGCTATTTCCTCACAGACGCAAAGTTCCTCCGGAAGACCGCAAACATCGCAGATTTTCATTTATTTCTCCTTCTATTTTTCATTCATGATGGTGAGAACACGGGCTATTGTTCTTCGGATTTCCCTCATCTTGCCAGGGTTTTCATGGATCCCGGCAGCAGCGCTCTTGGAAATGTATCTGGCGTATTCTGCCTTGAGTTCATCCAGCTTTTTCTGGAGTTCCTCCCTATCCATTTCCCTTATCTCTTCGCTCCTAAGTATCGCCATTTCAATCCCTTTCTATTATTCACTGATATGAATCTGTCCATATATATTACTTTTCAGATTCTTCACCATCTGTGTCCTCTTTCCCTGTTTCTTCCACTAATTCAAGGTCTTCCTCGAGATCCTCGACCTCTTCAAGATCCTCAATCTCCTCGAGATCCTCTATCTCTTCGAGATCCTCGATCTCCTCTATCTCCTCGAGATCCTCGATCTCCTCAACGGCTTCAACCTGTTCTGCAGGTTCTTCTGAGGGAGTTTCAGTTATTTTAGGAGCCTCTATTTCAACCTTGTCTGGAAGTACAACCTCAGGAGGCATTATGCGGACGTATACCCCTAGAACACCTGGTTTCAGCTGCACTGTTGCGAATCCTTCCTTAACGTGTTTGGTTGAGGGTTCGCCGCACTTCTTTATGTAGCCGTCTGTGAATTTGGCTGTGGCTGAACGGGCACCCCTTATCTTACCTGAAATGGTAACCTCAACACCCTGGGCACCTGCAGCCATGATCCTCCTCATTGTGGTGTATGCAACCCTCCTGAAGTGCATGCCCCTCTGCAGCATGGCAGCTATCTTGTGGGCCATTATGCGGGGGTTGAGTTCAGGCACATCAACCTCCTTGACCTCAACCCGGGGGTTTTCAAGGTTGAACTTGCTTTTGAGTTTCTGGGTAATGGCCCTCACCGTCTTACCGCCACGTCCAATTACCATACCCGGCCTTTCAGCGTAGACGACAACCATGGTACCCATAGGGGTGACCTGAACATCCATGCCACCGTAGCCTGCCCTTTCAAGTTCCTTTTCAAGGTATTCGTCTATCCTTGTCCTTCTGAGCCCTTCAACGACAAAATCTTTCTCTATCAAAATCTATGCCTCCCCCAGAACTATCTGAACGTGTGTTGTTGGTGTGTTGAATGGTGTAGCCCTTCCAAAGGCCCTTGGAATCCAGCCCCTTATAACTGGCCCGCGGTGGCTGGATATGTGGACTATCCTGAGTTTCTCGGTGTCGAGTCCCTTGTACTCTGCATTGGCCTCGGCATTTTCAAGGACCTTCAGTATCTGACCTGCTGCCTTAACAGGGTACCGGCCGCTGGCCCATCCGCTGAGGCCCCTCCTGTGGCCGACCTTCCGGTTGTATCTCTTGAATGCCACCGGCCTCTCCATCCTGATAACCTCTTCAAGGTATCTCTTGGCCTTCTCGAGTTCCATTCCCTGGATCTCCCTGCATATCTCCATAGCGTGCTTTGGTGAAATCTTGAGGTGAGTCGCTGAAGCCCTGGCTGTTCTTGACCTGTCTTCCTCTTTATAAGCGTATTTAACCTTAGCCATTGTCTAGTCTCCTTATTTAAGAGGCACGAACATTGAGGATCTTGTAGCTCCCATACCGGGATCTCCGTGCTCAACCTTCTTCCTTGTAGGTGCAAATTCACCGAAGTAGCAGCCGATCATTTCTGGCTGGATTGTGACCTCCACAAATTCGTTTCCATTGTGGATGCCGAAGGTCATCCCAACCATCTCAGGCAACACTATCATGTCCCTGCAGTGTGTCCTGATGACCGGTGGTCTTCCCTCAGTCTTTCCCTCTTTTTTTATCTTCCTTATCTTCTCAAGTACCTTCTTCTGCCTTGGTAGGAATCCCCTCTTGAGGGATCTTCTCTGCCTTGATGGGAACAACTTGATTACATCGTCAAGTGGCATCTCCTGCAGTTCTTCCAAGGTGTAGCCGCGATACCTAAATTCTTTACGTGCCAATAGGTCACCTCCTTCTTTTATCTCCTTTTCCCTGTTCTTCTGGCAGCTATTGAACCAACCTTCCTTCCTGGAGGAGCATGCCTTGAGACAGTTGTTGGCCTACCTGGGTGCTGTCTGTTTCCACCACCATGTGGGTGGTCGACTGCGTTCATGGCAACACCCCTGACTGTAACTGACTTCTTACCCTTGGCCCTGAGGGCATGGTACTTCTTACCTGCCTTGAGGAATGGTTTCTCCCTTCTTCCTCCTCCAGCAACGACACCGACGGTTGCCCGGCACTGTGGGTTGAGTGCCTTGAGTTCACCTGATGGGAGTTCAATAACCGCCTTGTCAGCATCATGGGTGATTAGAGAAGCGTAGGTACCGGAGGACCTCACCAGTTTGCCTCCGTCTCCAGGTCTGTTTTCAATGTTGTATATGGGTGTCCCCTCTGGAATTTCACTGAGTGGAAGTGAGTTTCCAGGTTTGACCTTTGCCTTTGCCCCGCACTCAATCTCTTCATCAAGCATTAAAGCCTCAGGTGCGAGGATGAGGTTCTTCTCACCGTTTTCAAATTTCACAAGGGCCACGGGGGCTGTCCTTCCAGGGTCATGCATTATGTCAACGACCTTTCCCCTGAGACATCCATCGCTTTCAAGGGAGTCGTATGCACGGTATTTTATTTTGCCCTTGAAGCGGTGGGATGCGCTTCTGTAAGTGGGAGTTCCCCTTCCTCTCCTCTGTGATATTAACCTTTTTCCCATCTGAATATCCTCCTCATTATTTTAGAATACTCCCAGTTTAACAGCTATATCCTCTGCACTGTGTTCCTTTGCCAGTTTTATGTAGGCAATCTTCTGGCCCCTTGGGGTTACCTGTGTGTTAACCCTCTCCACCTTAACTGCGAAGAGTTCCTCGAATGCCCTTCTAACATCCTTTTTTGTGCTTTTTCTCATAACCACAAATGCCAGCTCGTTGTTCTGATCTATAAGGTTCATGCTCTTTTCTGTGACATGTGGTTTCATGATAACAGCATATGGATCCATAATTACACCGTCACCTAATTTTTACTGAAAGAGTCCCTCAAGTTTTTCTATTGCTGATCTTGTAAAGACAGTCAGTCTTCCAGGGTGGGTTCCAGGTGCCAGGAGCTCCGCGTTGAGGTTTTCGACTGTAACAACGTCCACACCAGGGTGGTTTCTTGCGCCCAGTGTGATGCCCTTATCCTCACCCACGACTATGAGTGGGCCTCTGGGAGTCCTGTACTTCCTTCCCCTCATCTTTCCCTTCCCAGCTCTTATCTTTTTACCTTCCTTTGCCCTCACGATGTCGTCCATGATTCCGAGTTTCCTGAAGACTTCCCTTGTATCCGCTGTCCTTTTGATTCTGGAGAGTTCATCGTCAACCACCAGGGGCACCTGGGGCACATTCTCTATCCTGTGACCCCTTGACTCCACAAGGTCCCTTCTGGCTGTTGCTGCAACAGCTGACCTTATTGCGAGTCTCCTTTCCTTTCTGTTTATCCTCTCATGGTAGTTCTTCTGTGGCCTCGGTGGGTGGGCCCTTCTACCGCCAACTGCCTGGGGGACAAATGCTGCCCTTGAACCATTCTTTATGCGTGGAACCATTGCAACACCGCGCCCGGCACCATAGGACTTGGCAGATGTCCTTTTACCCGCCATCGGGTCGGGACCCCATGGCTGTACCCTCGCGGTCTGTGCTGATAGAACAGCCCTCTTTATCACATCGGGCCTGAACTCCTCATTGAAAATTTCAGGAAGTTCCATTTCATCTATGGCTTCACCTTCTAGGGAATAAACCTTGATCTTCATTTTGAACCACTCTTATACTCCTTGTTTTGATGCTGTGCTGATGTAGTTTATCTGGGGTGCCTCTTCCTGCTTACCTGCAGCCCTTATGGCCTTCCTGAGCACCACAAGCCTCTTTGTTGGGCCGGGAACTGAGCCCTTAACCATTACATAATCGTTCCTTACAAGACCATACCTTACAAAGCCGCCGCTGGGGTTTACCTGGTCTGCCTCGCTGGCGTCACCGATCTTAAGTATCTGCTTGTTGTACTCGGTCCTCCTGTGGTAACCCATCTGCCCTGCCTGTGGGACTGTCCACATGGTCCTTGATGGTGTCCATGGACCCAGTGACCCTATGTGTCTCCCCTTACTGCTCCTTGCAGCCTTACCATACTGTATCCTTATGCCCCATCTCTTAACGGGACCCTGGAATCCCTTACCCTTAGTCACGGCTATGGCATCAACGAAGGCGCCCTCGGAGAATATCTCTGATGCCCTCACATCCTTGCCGAGGATCCCCAGTGCGTATTCGAATTTCTCCTCAGGGGTCTTGCCTCCGAGACCGCACTCAAAGACCTCTGGCTTCTTTTTGGGTACGCTTGCAAGTCTCGGGTTTGTGTGTACAATCACCCTGACATCTGCAACGTATTCCACATTTGACCTTATCCTTTCGATTGCAGCCTCCTGGTCATAGTCCTCTGCAGGTGGGGTGAGCTTCCTTCTGAGGTCCTCCTTTGTCTCGGTGGCCAGGACCTCTCCGAGGGTCTTAAGGCCCCTGCTTGTCTTTTCATAGGCCCTAACGGCCATCACTGTTAGGGGTGGGACCTCAAGTATTGTGACCGGAGTTGAAACCTCCATCCCCTCTGTAGGGGAATTTTTCTGGTTATCAACCATCATTACGTGGGTCATCCCTGCCTTGTAGCCTGCCAGGGCAAGCAGTCCAGGTTCATCCACCTGGGGCCATGACTTGACCCTGGGGGTTTCCCTTGCCGCCCTTTTTCTTGGACTGAATGCAACTGATCCTTTTCTTGGTTGATGATGTCTAGCCATTTAAGTTTACCTCCTTACATCATTCATATTCATTTTTCATCAATCTGAGTTAGCATGTTGAATACTGAGAGAGTAGCTAAAACAGCCTCTTCAGTCCTTACAGTTTCTGTACACTGTCCTGGAATGGTGTTAATCCACACATCCGCATCGATCTCTGGTAATCCCTTGTAAGGACCGCCAAACAGGATGGCCACCCTGGGGGCGCCCTCCACCTTTGACTTTACTTCATCCAGAATAGAAGTAATGGGCGAAGCATACCTTGATGTTGCCACCACAACATCGGCATCCACTGTTTTCAGGCTCTTTGAGAGGCCCTGTTCGGTGCTCAGAACCTCATATCCCCAGTATCTATCCTCTGGTTCATCTGGCTCTATCAGTATTTCCTTACCCAGCCGGATAACCCTGAAACTCATTACCCTATTTACAGTGAGTTTTTCCCTGCACAGTGCAAGTTTATCTGCGCCAATATCCACAAGAGTTCCTTTTTTTACCCTTTTGACTGTTAATCCCTGTCTGTATTCTCCAGCCACGGGTTTTCCAGTTGGGTGATGAGGAGTTCTCAGAGGTGGGAGTATACCCACATGTTTCAACTCCTTCATTATCGGGAAAACCTTCCTGCGAAGGTACTGGGGGGTATCCATGTAGTTCAGGATATCCCTGATAAATCCTGCCTCTCCGTCTGCATCATCGTGATAGATCACTATGCGGTTAACCCCGAATATCGCTGCAGCTCTTCCAATAAGACCCACCTTGTAGGTCTTTATTTTGAGATCCCCTGTCTCTGCCGTCAGCGAATCCGGGATAAATATGGACAAATCTACTCTATTCATTTATTAATCTTTGTCCTAATCTTTTATAAATATTTCCACAATGCAGACTGGGCAAGTAAAACCACAGACCACATCGTATATCCCGTTATACAATGTGAGCGGATCCACCGCAGATTGCAATAGGTACTAAAAATTGTACAGTAACCATATTTAAAGTTTCCGCTGGAGGTCCCACACGTGGCGCTGAAATAATCCCATGCTTAAACTTCAGAGGCAGATCCTCAACCAGCAGCCACATGGAAACAATCCCGCGCTTAAACCCCAGAGACAGAACATCAACCAGCAAACATATGAACTGACAGATCACCCAAAAACAACCCTCAGTATCACAACATCCACATTGGAGACCTCCATTCTGTGGAAACTGTAGGTGCGGCGTATCGGGAATTCAACAGGGAGTCTGTGGGTCACCCTCCCCCCCAGTCCCTCATAGTAGCGCCTCACAAAGTCCTCAGAACCCGCCATGTGGAATGAGTACACAACCCTCCCCATGGCTGATGCCGCCTCCATGAAAACCCTGTCGGCACCCCTCTCAGCCCTTTCCTGTGAACCAAAGGGGGGATTCTGGATTACAGTATCAACCCTCCCTGTGATCCCAAGCACATCCTCATGATCGCGGATATCGGCCTCAATGAACTGGATGTTTCCCAGACCCAGATCCCCTGCCACACCCTCTGCAACCTCAAGTGCCTCTCTATCCACATCCACACAGTAAACCATCTCTGCGCCAAGGATTGCCGCCCCAATACCCAGAGTGCCCGTACCGCATCCAAGGTCCGCGACGGTTCTTCCCTCAATATCCCCCATGGCCCTGGCTGCCCAGAGGACCTCCGCGGCAACAGGGGCCGGGGTGAGGTACTGTTCAAGACCCGGGTCAGGGTGGGGGTGGGGAGGGATGCGCTCAAGAAGCATCTCAAGGTGTCTCTTTCTCCTCATGTTACCATAACTGAAGGTGGTAGACTTAAAAAGAGTTATCTCAATATAATATATATGTGTTATAAATTTCAGGGTGCAGTCAGATGTTCAGCAAAATCCTCGTTGCAAACCGTGGTGAAATAGCAATAAGAGTTATGCGCGCATGCAGGGAGCTCGGGATAAAAAGCGTGGCTGTTTACTCCGAAGCAGATAAGAATGCGCTCTTTACAAGGTACGCCGATGAGGCATACGAAATAGGTAAACCATCCCCATCCCAGAGCTACCTGAGAATAGACAGGATAATTGATGTGGCCGAGGAAAGCGGTGCAGAGGCCATCCATCCAGGTTACGGTTTCCTGGCAGAGAACCCTGGCCTTGGGGAGGAGTGTGAGAAACACGGGATCAAACTGATAGGTCCCAAAAGTTCCGTCATAGAGGCCATGGGTGATAAGATAACATCAAAGAAGCTCATGAAGAAGGCGGGGGTCCCTGTCATCCCTGGAACCGATAAGGGCGTGAGTGACCCGGACGAAGCCGCTGAGATAGCTGATTCAATAGGCTACCCGGTCATCATAAAGGCATCGGCTGGTGGCGGTGGAATAGGCATGAGAACCGTCTACGAGGAGGACGAACTCATCAGGGCCATGGAATCCACCCAGTCTGTTGCGGCATCAGCATTCGGCGATCCAACCGTGTATATAGAGAAGTACCTTGAAAAACCCCGCCACATTGAATTTCAGGTCATGGCCGATGAACATGGAAACGTCATCCACCTTGCAGACAGGGAGTGTTCAATACAGAGGCGGCATCAGAAACTGGTGGAGGAGGCGCCATCACCCATCATGACCCCTGAACTGAGGGAAAGAATGGGTTCAGCCGCAGTTAAGGCCGCCGAATATATAGGTTATGAGAATGCAGGTACAGTTGAGTTCCTGTATTCAAACGGGGACTTCTACTTCCTTGAGATGAACACCAGGATACAGGTTGAGCACCCAATAACCGAGGTGATCACCGGCGTGGACCTTGTCAAGGAACAGATAAGGGTCGCCTCAGGGGAGGAACTCTCATGCAGACAGGAGGACATAACAATAAGGGGCCATGCAATTGAGTGCAGGATCAACGCAGAGGACCCCCTATCAGATTTCGCCCCGAACCCCGGTAAGATCACAGGTTACAGGTCCCCCGGTGGAATAGGGGTCAGGGTTGACAGTGGGGTTTACATGAACTATGAGATACCACCATTCTACGACTCCATGATATCCAAACTCATAGTATGGGGAATGGACCGTCAGGAGGCAATAAACAGGATGCGGCGTGCCCTCAGTGAGTACATCATACTGGGCGTCAGAACCACCATCCCATTCCACAAGGCAATAATGAAAAATGAGGCATTCCAGAGGGGGGAACTTCACACGCACTTCGTGGATGAATACAGGAGGGGTATAGACGCCGAGATGCAGAAGATTGTCAAAGAGGACCAGGAGATGGTTGAACGCCTCCACTCAACATTTCTCCCATCAAAGAAGGTTGCAGCAATATCTGCAGCCATAGGGGCATACATGCACTCAAGAAGGGGGTGATGGTATGGAAGATTACTATGATCCATGTGATGTTGAGGTAAAAACCAGGTACATTGGGCATGAAGTAAAATGCTTCGATGAGGTGGACTCCACCAACAACGTGGCCAAGCGGATGGCAGAGGATGGAGCCCCAGAGGGTACAGTTGTAATTGCAAGGACCCAGTCCCGTGGAAGGGGTAGGCGGGGTAAACCCTGGATATCACCCCAGGGCGGGATATGGATGTCCATCATACTCAGACCAGAGGTTCACCCATCAACGGCCCCCCTCCTAACACTGGTAACCGGTGTTGCAGTTGCCAGGACACTGAAGGAGGAATGTGGTCTGGACGTGGGAATAAAGTGGCCCAATGATATACTCATTGGAGATAAGAAGGTATGTGGAATACTCACAGAGGCCCATGCAAGGTTCAACACCCTTGAATACGTGGTTGTCGGTGTGGGAATCGATACCAACGTGGACATCAGCCACTTCCCGGAGGACCTCAGGGAAGGGGCAACCTCCATTAAGAATGAACTCCAGAGGGACATAAAATCCAGTGAACTGATATCAAGGTTCCTTAAAAACTTTGAGGAGGTCTATGATTCCTTCAAGGAGGGCAGAATGGATGAAATTCTAAGAGAATGGAGGAAGATGTCAAAGACAATCGGCAGACGTGTTGAAATAAGGAAACAGCTTGGTGAAATCGTCCATGGTGAGGCCATCGGCATCAACAGCGAGGGTGCCCTCATACTGGAACTGGACGATGGAACGCTCCGCAAAATAATATCCGGTGAGTGCATACACCTCTGACAGTGGTGGCCCTCCAGGTGCCACCTTTAAACTGATTTTTTGAATACCCATCAGAGGGCCTCGATTATGGCTGGCCCCCCGCGTTCACCATCAACCCTGAATTTCCTTCCGGTTATCTTTTCTGCAAGCATCATATTGGTCTCCGCGTGCAGTGTGAGTTCACAGGTGGCCACCTTTGAATTTCCTGCGATTGCCATGTAGGGGATGATCTGATCGCCCATGTACCTGTCAAGGGGTCTACCAGACTCTATGAAACCCAGAAGTTCCTCTGCAGCCTCTGCCCCAACCAGTTCTGCCCTCTTTCCTGGTTTTCCCAGTGCAGTGGCACCGAGCCTCGTGTTACCCTCAGCCCAGAGTGTTATGCCCGAGCCCCTCCCCACTGAACCAGAGGCGTCCTCAACACGTATATCAACATCAAGACCTGTTCTATCAAGTATCCGCCTGGCTGATTCCGCCTGCCTCTCAGCAACATGTATCGGAAGGTTCCTGGAGTGGGAAACACCCCTTATACGGTGAATTTCAGCACTTTCAAGTACAAGGGGCTTGAGGGTGGATGGTTCCATGGTTGCATGAACCACACCCCCACCTTCGGGATAGTAGCCCCTCTCAATTAACTCAAGTTTTGCAGTGTAACCCATCATTTCGAGTACCGGGAGCGTCACCTCCCTGAGGTAGTCGGCTGTGGGGGCCCAGAGGACATCGGTGCCGCCCCTGACGGTTACATCCAGTTCACCCCTGGAGGCTATGGAGGCTATCATTATGGCCTGGAGGACAAGCCCTGTGCTCCCAGCGGTTTTTATGTCAAATTCAAATTTCCCGCCACCAACACGTCCTGGTGAAAATTCAAGCTCCATTGACCCGAGTTCATCACCACTGAGTCTACCATTGCTTATCTCTGCAATTGCCCTCACAGCAGTGAGGTGCTGATGTGACAGTCCCTTCCTGGGCCTGCGAGCCCTGATATTGTATATCCTTATCCTGCGCGATTCCAGGGCTGCAAGGGCCATGGAAACCCTTACAACGGCACCCCCACCCTCACCCTCTGATCCATCAATAACTATCAGCCTGACACCTCCATGATAAACTCAGAATCGTTCAGATATGCCCGTTTCAGTTTTTTTTCTTGTGCGAAAATGTAAGAATGTCATTTTTAATAAAAAATTATTCCAGGAATTCAGAAATCATTCAGCGCATGAAGTCAAAAAAAACCTCATGACCCGAAGATAAGTTTCTCCATCAGCGCCCTGTCCCTGATGATGCCTGAAAGTTTATCCACTGCGTCCTCAATTGCCTCCCCCAGAAGTTCAGGCTCAAGCCTCTCCGCGTCCCTTGATGCCAGGTCAAACCTCAGTGTCTTTGATGCCCCGGGCATCCCCACGGCGGGTATGGTTATTATTCCATGGTCAGATAGGAGCAGCATTGAAAGGGCCACACCGATCTCATCACCTGTGTATGTGGAATCATAGAGTTTCTCCAGCGAATCCGGTTTTATCATTATCCCCGTGGGTGTCTCCTCCACCTTAAGGTCCCTCAGAGCCTCAAGAAGGTACCCCTTCCGCTCAAGGGTGTTGAGAATTTCAGATGGGTCAAAGCTCTCCAGTGCCCTCACCATTGCAGCGATAAGTGGGGGCTGGGCCTCAAGTCCGAACCGGTAGGCCCTTGATTTAATCCGCTCAATAAGGTCGGATCTTCCTGCTAGAAGTCCCCCTCTTGGCCCGTGCATCAGTTTATCTGTGCTTGTAACTGCAAGGTCCGCTCCCATGTCACATGCCCTCTTCTGGTTAAATAGAACCGTCCTCAGCCTTGCACCTGATGCGTCATCCACAAGTACCGGGACCCCAGCCGAGTGGGCCCTTTCAATTACATGCTGGAGCTCCGATTCATCCACCACCCGGTGGTCCATTGTCGAACCTGTCACAACCACCAGGGAGGTGTCTTCGGGTATATCCTCGGTGAAGTCATCTGTCTCATGGTACCTGGCTGCTGCCAGTTGGGTGCTTGCCGGGATGGAGGGATGGGATGGGAGCTCCGGGAGGTAGTGCACAACCAGTGAACCCTGCTCTGCAAGTTCCAGGATGGATGCAAGTATTGCGCTGCTTGTCCTGTTAAAGGCGGCAATCATCTCACCACCCATGTGCTCTCTGCCAGCTATCTGAAGTCTCTCCTCAAAGACAGCCGGCCCCACGTACGTCTCAAGGAGGCCAATATCCTCCCTTCCAAGGGGGAAACCCCCTGAAAGACCCGTGAGGTCATATATTCCCTCACGACCCTCAGTGGCAATACGCTCCCCGATTATCTGAAGGGCGTGTTCCCTGCGCTTAACCTCATTCAGGTGATCATGAAACATCACATCACCCATTCAATCAGTTTCCTCAGCGATCCTTCCCTTCCTTGGCCTGCCATTCTCTGGTTTCAGGATTATGGCATGGTCCGCAGAATTCTGGAGTGCAGCACTGAAACCTGGCTCGGCACCTATCACAATTGTATCCTTACCATTTTCCTTTGCCTTGTTTATTATGGGTAGAAAATCAGCGTCGCGTGTCATAAGGGCTATTATATCAATATTAGGGTTGTATATCAGTTCCATGGCCTCAACAGCCATGTAGACATCTGTATCTCCAGCCACGACAATTGGTGTAAAGCCCTGGTTCACAATAGCCTCTATCAGTTTATCAGAGGCGTACTGATTCAGAAGAACCTTCCCAACACGCATATTCCCGTATTCAGACATTATCTTCCTTACAAGGTCCAGGTTCAGGCTGAATTCCTTTCTGAGCATGTTCGGCCCATCCACAAGAAGGCCAATGTTCTTTTCACCGCCCTCCTTTTTCTTGATGGGAATGTATTCCTTAAGGGAAGTCAGTTTTTCAAAACTTCGCATGGTATTGAATCCTCCACTAAAAAAATTTAATCATAATAATTATTGAAGTTATTATAAATAAAGTTAAAGTTTCTTAAGGCCGGGGAAGTCCCCAAAAAAATCCCCGCATCATTCGATCTCAAGTGATAGTTCATCCTCAAAGAGTTCCCTTACAACCTCAAGGGATTTATCGTCGAGCTGCGTGATGGCACCCTCACCGCCCTCATTGTAGTAGTACTCCGCATTCACTATTCTCCCCTCATCATTGAGGTAAAGGAAAAGCCCGTCATAGTATCTTTCAGGGTTGCCTGACGGAAGAAATATCTCAATCCTCACCAGGATTTCGGAACCACATATATTGTTATAGAAGTTTTCACGTTCATCATCATTCTTCAAAAGCTTTTTAAATTGATTTATTCTCTTTTTAAGCTCATTCTCAATCTTTTTATCGGACATCATATCACTCGCACAGTTATAAAGGTTGATTTCACCCTTAATCCAATTTCTCATATATAATTTTTGATAGCAGAAGATAACGTTAATATCAATCTGATTTTCTTAGAAACGTCAGGATATCAGTTCAAGGGGGTTATCCCGGCACATCCTCATTATATCCGAGTGGGAGAATCCATGCTCCCCCATGAGGTATATGAACTGCTTCATCCCGGCAATGGGGGATGGATTGTGGCCCTGTCCGAAGTCAGTCGCCATTATGCACCTTTCTACACCAACATACCTCACAGATTCGGCTATGCGTTCAAAGTCAAGCCCATCATGGAGTGGCATGCAGGCCACAAGGCAGTGCTCAAGGTAAGCCCGCCTTGACATCTCCCTCTGCTCCTCGAGACTGGCACCCACAACACCCGTCAGTGGATGGTTGATGATAATTTTACCGACACCATAATCTGCGGCAAGGTCAAGGACATGGAATATCTCAGGGGGTTTCAGGTGCCCTGTTCCCAGGACCATGTCATGTTCAGCAACAGCAGAAAGAACGCCATCAAGGTCGCCCTCAGCCCTTCCAGCCGATACCGTGGGTAACCAGACGAACCTTCCGCCCATCATGGCGGCGGCATGGACCGCATCCGGGTTGAGGCCCCCCACCGACGTGTTCAGTGTAACACCCCCAATGACCCTCATACCCGTAACCTCAGAGACCAGCACCGCCCTACCTGAGGTGGGTTCAGTGTGACTCTTTATCACAACAGCCTCCATCCCCTCCCTGAGTGCGGCGGAAGCGAGTTCAATGTCATTCATGGATCTCTCCCTCACATCGGGGGCTGTGTGGATATGGGTGTCCACAAGTCCATGGAGTTTGATGTGCTCCGGGAGGCTGAAATCAAACATCCCACTCACACACAGCTCAATCGAGTATCCTCTGAACCTCAAGGTCGTATTCATCATCCGGTGTTTCATAGAGGCTTCTGCCATCTGAGTCCATGGCAACTATGAGGGGCCCGAAGTTCTCAACCTCCAGCTCCCATACCGCCTCAGGCACACCCAGGTCCAGCCAGTGCACTGCGGCTATACCCTTAACTGCCGAGCCATAGAGTGCCGCGCAGCCCCCCACGGCTGCAAGGTAAACAGCTCCTTTTTTTCTGAGGGCATTCCTCGTTCTATCATCCATTCCACCCTTACCTATAACCGCCCTCACACCCATATCTATAACCTCTGGCTGGAAGGGGTTCATTCTCCCGCTTGTGGTGGGCCCCACAACCACGAGTCGTGCGGGGGGTTCAATTATCGACTCACTGCTGACATCAGGTTCCCCCTCAAACCTTATTATGGGCCCTGCATGGAATATCACAGAGCCCTCAATATCAAAGGGGGCTCCCCGCTCAATTATCCTTTTATGGGCCCTGTCACGGGCCGTGAATATTTTTCCGGTGATGTAAACGATGTCACCAGCTTTAAGTTCGGTTACCTCATCTGAAAGTGGTGTTTTAAGTTTTATCTCCATAAAAACATCTCTCATACCTGAATAGAGCAATCAGTGCTATGCAATGCGGAAAGACGTGGACCATTCATCATGTTAGAGTTAAACTTCAGAGCATGCCAAGAGTGATGCCTATCGAATAAATTTAATATGGATCAAATTTTTAAATATCTTTCTCCAGTAGATCCCAGAACTAGTTGAGGTAGAATATGTCAAGCACTAAGAATGTGACTGATCTCTCAAAGTACATCATGACCCTCCCGAAAACCGAAATATCACTCCTCTCAATGATATTTATAAGCTTCTTTGTGGGTGCTGTGGGTTTTATAATCGATATGGTTCCTGGGATAAGCTTACTCCATGACACACTCTATGGGGGAACCAATGGGGTGCTTGTCCTTGGATTTTCATCAATAATGGCCGGTGCCATCACCCAGCCATGGGTCAACTCGCTGGGTGGCAGAAGGATGAAGATGAAACAGTCCATGTTCCTGGCATTCTTCTCCATGATGATTTTCTCCCTCATCTACCTTGGGGGGTGCCTGGCATCATCCATAATGCAGAGCGACCTAATACTCAACTCCATAATCCTCGCCTCTGCTGTTATATTCGCCTTCCGCCTCCTGGTGATCTGGGGAACCTCAAACATAAACTTCACAAATTCGACCCTGATATCCTCTGTGCAACCAGTTCTCATAGTGAGCATGAACATCGTTGTGGCATTCCTGAGCCTTGCAACAAACATTGGCTACTTCAGTGTGATAGGATTTTTACTGAAGATCCTCGTTGCCTCAGCGATGCTCATACTCGCCATCTACTCATTTGTCATGGTTGTTGAGTCACCCATGAGAAAGAACCTTGGAGTCGGCTCACTGGAGTTCCTGAGCCTCTTTCTCTCACATATAACCGAGGATTCACCTGAACTTGAAAGCATCTTCAGTGAGATCGGTGAACCCGTGGACACCCTTGTGGGTGTGGTGGCATTCCAGAGGGGCTCCGATATAAAGGCCCTCTTCATAAGCCCCTCTGTACACCCGGGTCCAATAGGTACCATAGGCGGTGCCAACATGCCCACCATACTCTCTCAGAGATTTGACACATTCACCATGGTGGCCCATGGTCCTTCGACCCATGACTTCAACCCGGTATCCGTTAGGGAACTGGAAAAGGTTGAGAATGCCGTCAGGGAGGCGCTTGATGGTATGGAGTACCATGAGGGCGCCAGTAAATTCAGAAGATACACCAGGAACAGCGCCACCATTGGCGTCCAGTTCCTTGGCGATGGCATGCTTATCCTTGCAACAATGGCCCCCAATGGATTTGATGACATAGAATTTGGTGTGGGCCTTTCAATGATGAACCTTGCAGGGGGCCGCTGCGGATCAAAAAATGTGGTTGTTGTGGACTGCCACAACTCATTCCAGGGTGAAACAGGCCGAATACTTGCAGGTAACCCTGAAATGTTCGACCTCCTTGATGCGGTGGACTCCATTGAGTGCCCTCCCCTCCGCCACAAACTGAGGGTTGGCTGTGCCCAGAGGAAAATGGATGGCCTCTCAAAGGAGGATGGTATTGGACAGAGCGGAGTTATGGCCATGGTGGTTGAGGCAGAAGAACAGAGGACAGCCTACGTGCTCCTTGACGCCAATAACATGGTCATGGGCTTCAGGGACGAGATACTGGAGGAACTTCTGAAGCTGGACATAGATGAAGCCGAGGTGATGACAACCGACACCCACTTTGTGAACACCCTTTCAGGAGGCCACAACCCCCTCGGAAAACACAGAAGGGATGAGATTATAGATGAAATCAAAAAGGCAGTTTCAGAGGCGGTTGAGGACCTTGAGGAGGTGAAGGCAGGGTGCAGGGTCGTCAGAATAAGGGGTCTGCACACCCTCGGCCCCACAAATTCAACGGAGCTTGTATCAACCATAAGTTCAATCGTTGCTGTGAGCCGTGTGATAGCTCCGATCATATTCGTACTTGCACTTATATTCGTCTTTGCCTGGATATTCTACTGGGCCTGAAAAAGAGGAATCTATGGGGTTATTGTGGTTGAAGTTATGAGGATTGCCCATACAACGAACCAGATGAAGAGAAATGGCACTATACCACTCCAGAGCCACCCCCTGAATCCCCCAACCTCTTCCTTACCGAATAACCTTTCTGCAATATTTCCAACAATCAACAGTATCACAAGACCCGCGAAGGTGCCGAGTGCCTGATTTTTTCCAAGAACTGCTATTGAACCATTTGAAAGGTAAAATGACACCACTGCCGCCACTATACCTGCAGGAACATGAAGAGCAGTCATTTTAGCATCAGTATCCATATTAAAACCTCCAGAGAGTTTTTCGTATCTTGATGGTCTTAAAACTTTTCCATCAAACCATGGAAAGATATTATTATACCATCATTAAATACTTAAAGCCGTCGGACTTCTGTTTCTTGCGAGGTGTTGAATATGAAGACAATGTCAAACGTTGATGTTTTTGCAGTTACCAGGGAACTCAATGAGATTCTAATGGGTGCCAGGGTGGATAAGGCCTATCAGCCCCTCAGGGACACTGTAATAATCAGATTCCATGTACCCGGAGAGGGGAGGGTTGATGTGGTTATGCAGGCAGGTGTAAGGATACACAGAACAGAGTATCCCCCTGAAAATCCAAAGATCCCCCCATCATTCCCCATGCTCCTCCGAAAGCACCTCAGGGGTGGAATCGTAAGGGAGGTCCGGCAGCACAGCTTTGACAGGATAGTGGAGATAGAAATCGAGAAGGAACAGAAATACACCCTCGTGGTGGAACTATTCTCAAAGGGGAACATAATACTCCTGAACCAGGAGGGTGAAATAATACTGCCACTTAAAAGGAAAACCTGGAGTGACAGGAGAATAGCGTCCCGTGAAAGGTACGAGTACCCCCCATCAAGGGGTCTACACCCCCTCAGATATGAGAGTAGTGAACTTGAGGAGATGCTGAAAAACTCAGACACCGACCTCATAAGGACCCTTGCAAGAAACGGGTTTGGGGGACTCTATGCAGAGGAGATCATCCTGAGGTCCGGTCTAGATAAGAATAGAGCAGCCAGCACCCTGAACAGAGATGAGATAGAAAAAATTGAGTCTGCAATAAATGAACTCTTCAAGCCGCTTAGAAACCTCAAATTCAACCCCCACATCATAAAGAACGGTGAAGGCGACGTGCTCCCCATTGAACTCATGGTGTACCGTGACAGGGGGAGGGAGTACTTTGAAAGCTTCAACGAGGCGGCAGACGAGTTCTTCAGTTCAATATTCAGGGAGGAGCTCAGGAAGGTCCATGAGGCCGAGTGGGAGAAAGAGGTTGAGAAATTCAGGAAAAGACTCCGGATACAGAGGGAGACCCTCCAGAAATTCCAGGATACAATAGATACCTCAACAAGAAAGGGTGACCTCCTCTATGCACACTACTCGGCTGTTGAGGATGTGCTCAGAACAATAAGGGACGCCCGTGAAAAATACTCCTGGAAGGAAATACGGAAGATAATAGCTGATGCCCGCAGTAGGGGAATGGCAGAGGCCCAGATGATCCAGGAAATTGATGGAATGGGAAACATGACCCTCCTTATTGACGGTGAAAGGATACGGATTGACCCGAAGCTTGGGGTTCCAGAGAACGCAGAGGTCTACTATGAAAAGGCCAAGAAAGCCAAAAGAAAAATAAAGGGTGTCCTCCAGGCCATAGAGAAAACAGAGAAAGAAATTGAGAGGGTTGAGAAGAGAAGGGATGATGCCCTCAGAAACATCATGGTCCCGCAGAAGAGGGTTAAGAGGAAACTCCGCTGGTTTGAAAAATTCCGCTGGTTCATCTCATCAGACGATTTCCTTGTAATCGGTGGAAGGGACGCCGGAACCAACGAGATTGTCGTGAAGAGGCACATGGAGCCCAGGGACATATACCTCCACTCAGACATCCATGGGGCCCCCTCGGTGGTTATAAAAAGTGAGGGCCGTGAGGTACCAGAAGAAACCATTCAGGAAGCCGCGGTTTTTGCAGCTTCATTTTCAAGTGCCTGGACCAGGGGGTTTACGTCACTGGATGTCTACTGGGTCCGCCCGGAGCAGGTTTCAAAGACTCCCAGGTCCGGGGAATTCGTTGCCAGGGGGGCCTTCATCATAAGGGGTTCCAGGAATTACATAAGGGGTGTTCCCCTAAAGGTGGCTGTTGGTGTGGTGGACCATGATGGGGAGAGGGTGATGTGCGGTCCCCCATCGGCGGTGAAAAAAAGAACGGATAATTTTGTTGTGGTAAAACCAGGTTACACCAAAAAAGAGGCCCTTGCAAAGGCCATAAAGGCAAAGGTTGATCCTGAGAATCTATTCCAGCTTGAAGACATTGTAAGGGTCCTTCCACCTGGAAAGGGTGATATTGTTACAGTAGATTAGGTTATTTAACCCTCCTCTTAAGGTTCTTCTTGAGCAGGAAGTTCAGGTCAATGAAGTATTTGCCCTCCTCATCAGAGACTATTATGGAGTCATCCTCAAGGAGAGATGTGAGGTTAACCTCATAGATACCGTTCTTCCTGACCATTATGGTCTCAATGGGATCCCCCACCGGTTCAGGGTCCCTCCTATCAGCCACATATCTGAAGTACCTGCTTCCACATTTTGGACATCCATCTGTTAGTTCCTCTGAAGACCTGAACTTCTCCCCGCACTTAATGCACTGATGCACCTGAATCACCGATCTCTGCAATCATTGAGAGGAAGTTTGACTTCCTCTTAACCGTTCGCATGACGTTGGCAGGGCCTATTATGGTGAGTCCGACTGTCCTTCTCTTTGAGAGTCCCAGGAATGCCTTCTCGTCCTTCTCAAGGGTGTATATATCTATTCCCACAAAGTTTTCAATGTCAATCTCCCTCATGGTGGTCTCTATGAGTTCAGCCTCCTCTGAGGGTGAAAGACTTCCCTCCAGGACCAGTATGTCCCCATCCTTCACACGGTCTATGATCATTGAGATCTTTTCCATGCTGCTTTTATCCTCAAGAGCCTCTGATGAAAGAAAATCCATTTTCAAGCCATCCATTTTAACCCCTCACCTGAATTTTTTAACCATCTGCATGTAAAGGTCCTCTGTGTTTTCACCGTGCAGTGCCGAGATAGGGACAACCGTATGCTGGGGGAAAACCGATATGATCCTCTCTGGAGATGACTCAGGAAGGTCTATCTTGTTTGCAACTATGAGGAAGGGTATCTTCCTCGCCTCAAGGTTCCCTATTATTGTTATATTCGCCTGTGTCAGAGGGTCCTGTGATGAATCCATGACAAGGAGTACGCCGGTAACATCATCGAGCCATTTTATTGCCTCGATTATCCCCTTGGTGGCCTCCTTAGCCCGTTCCTTGGCTTCCTGCTCTGACAATCCAAATTCAAGGAAGTTCTTGTAGTCAACCTTTGTTGCTATTCCCGGCGTGTCAATGATGTCAAAGTCAAGTTCCGCCCCATCCCTCTCTATGGTGATTCTCTCCTGTTTATACACCGTTCTTGTCTCGTGGGGTATCTCCGAGGTCAGCCCAAGGGGTTTTCCAAGCCAGTCCTCACACATCCTGTTTGCAAGAGTTGTTTTACCGGAATTTGGGTGACCGTAGAGTCCTATCTTCAGTTTCTTGTTCCTTCCGAGCAGTTTATCAAGGAAATTGGTGAAAAAATTTGCCATCCTTATCACTTCTTTATGATTAATCTTCATAGACTCCCCCAACCTCAAGGACAACGACCTCTGTGTCAGGGGAGGTTCTACCTACCATCTCAGCAAAGATCTCTGGGTCCTGTTCAATTACCGGGAAGGTGTTGTAGTGCATGGGAAACACCCTTTCAGGTTTTATCCATTCCACGGCGATGGATGCATCCTCCGGCCCCATTGTGTAGCGGTCCCCTATCGGTAGAAGTGCAATTTCAGGCCGGTAAATGGCACCTATAACATCCCTCATATCCATAAATAGTCCTGTATCACCTGCATGGTACACCTTCCCCTCAGGGGTTTCGATGATGTAACCGCAGGCGCTTCCCCCGGATGTGACCTCCTCTGTGAAGTCTATATCTGAGGAGTGCTTTGCATCCACCATCCTTATGGTGATTCCATCAACAGAAACAGTTCCGCCGATGTTCATACCGTTACTTTCAAGACCCTGCCTTCCGAAGAAAACCGAGAGTTCATGGTTTGCTACTAAAACGGCCCCTGACCTGTCGGCTATTTCCATGGCATCACCTAGGTGATCCGCATGACCATGGGTGACGCAGATGATATCCGGGTCAAATTCCTCAACCGCGGTAGTGCAGACAGGGTTGTTGCTTATGAACGGGTCTATGAGTATTCTTGTGTCATCTGAGGTTATCTCAAATGCCGAGTGTCCAAACCACTGAATTTTCACTATACTCCCTCCAGGTTGATTTCATCTGAAAGATTCCATGCCTCCTCAAAGAGTTTTTTAATTTCAGATATGGATTTCTTGTCCTTGTAGATAACACCAACCTCAAAACTCTCATATATCGGGTCTGTTGATATTATAAGGCCATTCTTATCATCTGCAACCGCTGCAACAGTATGTATATGGGGCATGGTCCTTATCTCAACGTTATTATCCATTAAGACCTTTATGAGTTCCACTGAGGCCTCATCATCAAGACTGGCCTCCTGTATTATGAGGCGGCTCTCTGTATCCATGAATTTTTTGAGCACCGAGACATCTATGTTCCTTATCCATGGATACATGAGGACAACGCTTTCTTCAGCAGCAGTTATGGTTTCCCTCATTGCATCCTGCACATCTGATGCATCAAATGACCATATTATGCTCGGTTCCCTTGTCTCGGCCCTTATTCTGTTTATGGCTCCCTTGAATGAATCCAGGCGGTCCTCCAGGAGGTCCTCAACATCATCCACGTTTTCTATGTACTCCTGCTTGAGCTTCTTTAGCCTCTCTGTCACGTAGCTGTTATCTGTCTTTGAGGGTGTTCTTCTGACCGGGGCGGGTTTTACTGGTTTCTGTGTTTTCTTTTTAGGTGGTAGACCCTTGCCCTTTTCAGATACATCTTCCTTACCCTTTCTCAGTTTTGGAAGGCTGAACAGCCTTTTACGGGATGATTCAGTGGTTCTGGATTTAGAAATCCCTTCTGCAGGAGACTTCTTTTTGGGAGCGGGTCTTATGGTCTTTTCGGGAGTGATTTTCCTGACGGGGGCTATCCTTGACGGCTCTGAAGCGATGGACTCTGATGCTGATGACCCCCCAGTAGAGGGTTTTATATCCCTTGATTCCTTCGTAGGTGTTTTGGGCATGACCGGTTTGGCTCCAGCTGATGTCTCAGGAATACTCTTTTCCGAACCTTCAGATTCCTTTTCTGGTTTTTCTTTAAGTACAGAAGGAACTCTCCTCTTTGGAGCCCCCTCAACAGCCTCAGGAGCCTTCAAAGTTGAACGCCCAACACCAACAACCTTCTTCTCAGAAACCCCCTCAACAGCCTCAGGAGCTTTAAATGTGGGCTGTCTTTTAACAGGAGCCCTTTTAGCAGGTTTAACCTTCTTTTTAGGGGTTTTTTTCTCTGATGAAGCTTTAATAGATCCTAGGTCTATTCTTCCTGCAAATAGAAGGGTTATTATAAGACCAGGTACAAATAGAACGAGCCCCAGAAAGAACATGAAAATATTCGGCGGTGTTGCAAAGCCAAGGGACATGAAGTAAAGGCCAGCAAATATCATTAAGATTCCAGCAAATGTAACCAGCAAATATATCATTGAATGCCTCCCGCTCCCGGAATTACTAGGTTTAAATTAATATTTTATTATCCGCATTCATTTATAATGTTTTTTAGGGTGAAGTTTATATAATGTGATTTTTATAAAAGGGTGTATAAATTAATTGGGGTGGATTTCAGTGATAATAGTTTTTGATGAATGCGGTCAGGGAGCCGCTGAGTACATACTTCTCTTTGGTGGTGTGATTGTTATTGCGATAGCAACCCTTCTCATCTATACAGAGTACATAAAAACAACGAATCCTCTTAATGTTGCCACGGACCTCAACAATGTCAGGGAAGGCGTAAACAGCGGATAATCACATATTCCCTGCCCTGATCTCAAAGTATGTTATAAGGTGCCTGAGCTGCTCAGGGGCGTCATCCTCGTCACTCAGGGCATAGGCAAGTTTCTGTGTCATTATACGTTTCTGGTCAGGGTCCAGGGACAGTATTTCATTTACTATCATCCCAAATATGGCCTCTGCGTCAACTCCAATCTCGGCTGTTTTAGCTCTGAAGATTTTTTTGAGTTTGTTAAGTGCTGATTCTGATTCATGCAGGTTTTCAGATTCAAGTTTCCTTATTAAAAGGTTCATCTCAAGGGGATCCCTCTGCACAAGACCAAATATTATGCCATCAGGTTTAAGGGACTGCACCCTATCAACACCATTGTATATGCCGAGGTCATAGCCTGTGACGGTTATCCTGCTGGCCTTTAGAAGCTTGAAGATGGCCTCATTTATCGTCTTATCGGTGACACTGAACTCGATCCTGGACCTTATCCTATCTACAATCTCTGCCCTGCTCAGATCCCCGTCCTGGAGGATTTCAAGTATCACCCTGTCAATGTTGTACTTCCGCGGCATCACATCACCTTTGTGATATTATGAACAAAACCATTTAAATATATTTATATCGATGTGAAATGAATGGTTTAACTGGAAAGGTTATCCGCTAAATTTATAAGTGGTTAACAACATAAGATGGAACAAGCCAGAACTGGTGAATAAATGGAGGTGTGAAAATATGAAGTTCCTGAAAGATGAAGCCGGACAGGGCGCAGCTGAATACATACTGCTCTTCGGTGGTGTAATCGTAATAGCAATCGTCGCACTACTAATCTACAGAGCATACTTCAGCAGATCAAACCTGAACGCCGCACAGGACATAAACAACGTAAGAGGAAACGTCCAGACAGGCGCAGGAATCTAAGAGTCGATTGAATTGTTGATCGAGGAAGAGGCCCAGATAAGCGCTGAAATGATACTGATCGTAGGAGCACTGCTGGTAATAGTCATAGCCGTAGGCTCCTACATTTTCAACATCTCCGGATCAATAGCAGGAAACATCAGCGAAGTAATCAACACAGCCCGTGACACCACGATCAACAAACTCTAATTACCTTTTTTTAAATGCCTTTATTTTTGTCAGATTTTTTGTGTTGAGGGTTTTTGTGTTAAGATCTGCTCCATCCAACGTTTTTCATATTTAACAAAGAATAATCCGCCGAAACCATATTTTCTACTCGCAGATACATTCAGGACCCCATACCGATATACAGATCTTCATGTGCTCCATGAGCCACACGGTAGCCAGACCTTATCACTAATATCTTGACAGCAGCCCCCCACCTGCTTATTTTATGGCAAGCATTTATCATTATGGAGTTACAATATAACAAGTATGTTAAACTAAATAGAGGGAGGTGTGAAAATATGAAGTTCCTGAAAGATGAAGCCGGACAGGGCGCAGCTGAATACATACTGCTCTTCGGTGGTGTAATCGTAATAGCAATCGTCGCACTACTAATCTACAGAGCATACTTCAGCAGGACAAACCTGAACGCCGCACAGGACATAAACAACGTCAGGGAAAACGTCCAGACAGGCGCAGGAATCTAAGAGTCGATTGAATTGTTGATCGAGGAAGAGGCCCAGATAAACGCTGAATGGTATTCAATAAATACCGCCCGTGACACCACGATCAACAACTCTGATTGAGCCTTTTCAAGAATTCTGGAGTACATAAACCTTTATTTCTGGATTTTCATAAACCAGCATGAACCTGTCATCATGAACTCCCAGCAAAAGCCTTAAGAGCAGTGAGTTCCTGTATTTTCTATTCATGAGGTACATTCCACCATCCATCTCCACTAGTGATCTTTTTCCTGAAGGATTGATGATCTCCTCCTCAATGTGGTTTCCTCTAACCCATATCCTGGAGAATATATCCTCTGAAAGTGTGCAATTTCTATCCACTCTGACAGCCACCTCGCTGATCATCTGATCCGGAATCACCATGACTATTTCGCGTGAATTGAGAGGATGGGTCCTGCTGACTACCCTGAGTGCCTCCTCCTCATGAAAACTGTATTTCTTCACCAGTAACTCTCTGGCCTGAGATCTGTTGAGGGAAAGAATCTCCCTCATTATTTTGAGGGACCTTACGCTGTCGCCTGTATAGTTCTCAATGAGAAGGTATGCCTCATCACCGGAGTTGGAAAGCATCCTCAGTATATTCACAGATAGCGTCGTGTTGCCAGATGAGAGGGCCCTGCTGATCCAGTAGTCCCTTGCAGTTAAGGGTATCCTCGGGTCAATGGATGGTCCATACCACAAATTCCTGGCTGGTAATGTCTCAATGTAGGCCAGTCTGCCGTCATATAGAACAGGCCTATCTGCTTCAGATGTATAGAAGTGACCATAACTCCATTCGGTTACTATAACTGAATCCCTGGAAGTATTCTCAGCTATCCAATTTGCTGATTCCTCGAAGTAGTCATCATAACCTGGTTTTAAATCTCCAAGCATACCCCACGATATGAAAACCTGGACCAGAACCAGCGCCATGATGATAGAAGATGCAACCATTTTAATCTTTTTAAAGGTAGTGGAGGAATATTCTGTCACCATACCTGTTAATATCCCCGCAGATATCGAAAGTGGTGGTATAAGGAACATGATGAACCTTACGCCCTTCATGAGCATCAGCACACCTGTGAGGACCCAGAGAGAAATTATGATAATCAGAATTTCCGGTGCACTGTCACATCCACGAATAAGGTAGAGTGGAATCCCCGAGCCTCCCATAATAATAAGCACAGGGGATATATACCTCAGGATTTTATCAGGAGATGCAGGCTGAAGCTCCGCCACTGTGGTATAGGAATCAGGCCAGGGGTACCATAACGAGTGATTCATGAGGTCAGGTAATCTCAGAGGTGCCATGACAAGCTTAATGAGTTCAAGCCGGTTCAGGAGTATCAGAAGAACAAAAAGAACAGTGAATGCTGGAATGAAGACCTCCACAATATCCTTCATGTTTTCACTGTTTCTAAACACCACCATACAAACCAAAAATGCTGCAAAAAGTATGTAAAACATTATCTGCCATCCACTCCATGTGATTGAGAAGAGAAAAAGGAATAATCCCGCGCATGATGATAGGGGAATCCTGTTCTTTTCACTGCACTCTGCCTCAACAAGAAAGAGTAGTGTTGTTAGGGGAACTGTGATAACAAGCATGTCGGTATCATAGAACCCATAAACAGTTTTAATGAGATAGAATGGGGCCGAGACAATGAGAATACCTGCCACAAATCCAGGGAAGTTCCCATAAAACTTTCTCACAATGAGAAAACATATTATTCCTGCAAGTGGAGCTGTAAAAGCAGGCATGAGAAGGCAGATCTCACGGAGGCTCACCGGTGCAACTGCACTGATCAGTGCATATAAAGTTGAGGCCATGATGGGGAGTAGTGGGGGGTAATCCAGGGGAACACCGGGAGGATAATATGAGTGAAGATCCCATGGCATCCCATCAATCACCGCATCACCCATGTGCCCCCCTGTTACGATGTTCTCTGTGAGGCGGTAATTGTAATAGGAATCGCTCTCCTGAAAATACTGCAGCCCATTTTCATCAGTATACAGAGGATCATCAAAGAAGGCATTTTCCATCCTCAGAAAGAATCCCAGAAAGAATATAACTGCAATGAGGATAAGGGAAATCCTCAAATCCCTCCCCAACATCACCTCAACCCCCAGATTGTTACATGACGATTTCTGTATATTCTCCTGAAGTGTTCGCCTTCCTCTTCAAGGAGCACCAGTTTTACAAATAGGGAATCATCAAATCTCCTATCAATAATTATGGCCTCACCTTCATCTGGGAGAAATATAACAGAAAAATTGCTGGATTCATCCACATTAACCCTTTTCACAGAATTTCCGTCTTTTATTATGAAACGGTAGGGTCTCTTACCCCTCCATGAGCCCTCCTCAACCGATTCCAGCATTTCAGACCTTCCGGTATCTGCAACCTCATAGAGAGGCTTCTGGGTCTTTGAGGTGAAGTTCCATGAGCCATAGTAAAGGTACCAGTAACCTATGTACTTCATACCCTCAGTTGTTAGAATAACATAGTCCCTTCTCTCTGGATGGGTATATCCAAGGAGTTTATCTGCAAACCCCATGTCAAGGCCGTACTTTCTGATTAGTATTTCCTCCGCAGATCTTCTGTCGACACCAAGGATATCGTTGAGTATCTGAACCGTTAGTGACGTGTTTCCTGTCCTGTTTTCAAGGAATGAAACTGCTGAGTCCCCTGACGATGTGAGCATCGTTAATATCCCAACAGATAAACTCTCATTGTCTGTCTCGAATGCCCTGAAAATCCAGTATGCCCTCGGGGTATTCTGTGATCCCCCATCAAAAAGAACCGGTCTTTCTGCAGCGGCTGTGATGTAGTGGCCATAGCTCCATTCAGTCACAACAACGGTGCCCTCTCCTGTCCCATCCTTCAGAAAATCCGCCGCATCCGCGAAGTCATCATTTATAAATGGAACCCTGCCAATCTCAGCAGCCTCGATGGTGGCCACTGAGATTATGAGGACCATTAGAAGAATCACAGGAATATCCACCCTGAAGTTCCATCTGCAGCTGATGGCCCTCATATATGAGAAGACAACACCAATGAATATGCCTGATATGAATGTGAGGGGGGTTATTGCGAGAATACCGAAGCGAACACTTATATAATATGCGGTAAGCCCTGCCAGCATCCATACCAGTGAAAGGGTAAGGATGAATGGGTTGAATGATGGGAGATGTTTCCTCCTCATATCTCCCCTTATAAAGATGCTGATAATCACAAGAGCCCCGAAAACACCGAACCCCAGGTTGAGGGGTCCCCCAGCGGAGATGAACACCTCAACTGAGGGATGGCCAAGTTCTGAGACCGACTCATAGATATCTGGCCATGGCCCGGTCGATGATGTTGAGTCAAGGATGGCAAGGGGGTTGATCCCTGAAAGCTGCTGGGGGCCATTGAATAATCCTATTAGAAGAATTGCCAAAAAAACTGGAAGGAAGAGCCTCTCAATGCATGATAAATCAAGCGTTCCCATCCTCCATGATATGATTGAATAAATAAAGGCCGATGCAAGGGTAACATAAAACATGAAAGGCCAACCTGTCCATGAAAGGGAGAAAAGCAGCATGGAAACCGCAAAGAGTAACCCGGAAGTGATGTATCCATATTTATCCCTGGATTCCACCACACCCGTGTAGAAAAGCACAATTAAAGCTGGCATCAGACAGTTGAACATGTCTGTATCAAAAAAGCCTGGGATGGTCCTTGCAAAGTAGAGGGGTGCTGTGACCATCAGGATACCCCCAGCGAACCCTGCAGCGTCACCAGCATACTTTCTGATGAGGAAGAACATCACAGTACCTGCAAAGGGTGCCACAACAGCCGGCAACCAGAAGCAGAGCTCATAGAGGCTCATATCTGTGAAGGGGTCAAGAAGCCTGTAGAGCATTATAGAAACCCATGATATCACTGGTGGATAGACAGCGGGTCTTCCCGGGGGGTAATAGGAATAGGAGTCCCATGGAATCCCGGCTCTCAGTGTATCCCCAGGATGACCGTTTTTCAGGTAGTTCTCTGTGATGCGGTAGTTGTAGTAGGAGTCCAGTTCATACATGTATGGGAGGCCCTGATCATCTGTGAGATATGCCCTCTCAGTCCCATTGACGTCTCCAAGATGAACCGTGTCAGCTCTCAGGATGAAGCCCGTGAAGAATATGAGCAACATCAGAAGAAAGATCTTCACGTTTTCATTGACTTCCAGGAAAAACACCACCTATTCAAGACTTTTATGGAATAGTAATACTAATTCTGAAAAAGACTTCCAGGAAAAACACCACCTATTCAAGACCATAGAGTGAGGGGTTCATGCGGGGTATCATGGCCATGAGGACGCACTGCTCTGTATTCCCAACACGGTCAAGCAGCCCATGGGAGAGGAAACTCACAGCACCCCTCTTCCTACCCAGTTCATCCACACCTGTAAGTTCATCCATAACATCCCCAACCTCCCTGCCTGAGAGGACCTCCTCAACCACCCTGGGAGGGTATTCAAAGCCTGCGCTCACCCCCACTGTTACATGATCACCATCATATATGGCGCACCACTGGAGGTCCACAAATCCCGTGATTGTCCCCGGTACCCTGTGAAGCCCGGACTCTATACCAACACTCAGCTCACAGTTGATGAAAGCCCCTCTTGCACGGTTGATGGCCCCCTCAACAGTCTCCTCAAGACCCACTGGCTGATCAGATACTCCTGAGTCAACCTCAACACCCCTGACCTCAATTTCATCGAATATCTTTCCAAGGACATTCTCTGTGGCCTTAACCTTAACAGGATTTGTTGATCCCACATTAACCCTCATGTAAACACCCCGGGATTCACCGATTTCTCTTCCTCTTTATGGCATGGCGTATCCTCTCAATCAGATGCCCCATCCTGTCTATCTCCCCCCTCCTTATCCTGGTGGATGAGATGGGGATACCATCATCTGCGGGCACCATGTCAATGGTTATGATATCAAGTTCCCTGAAACCCTTTCTTTTTCTTATTTCATTTATCTCATGGGCAACCGGCTCGGTCTCCCTGCTTACCACTATGGCATCGAAGCGTTCATCTGTAACCGTGGTGCCATAGGGGTCCTCCAGCCTCATTATATGGTACTCGGTATCCTTATCCGAAAGATAATCCTCAAGATTCTTCATCCTGACACTGCAGGGTTCTATATCATCTCCCTTTGCCGAGGCAAATTCATCTGATGTTACACCAATCATCACGGTATGCCCTACACGGAATGCCTCATCAAGGAGCCTTCTGTGGCCCTTATGAAATCTGTCAAAGGTTCCTCCAACAGCAACAAGTGAGTACTTCTTTACCTTCATCCTATCATCTTCAGAAGCCAATACCCTAATTATGTTAGAGTTAAATTTATATTATGCGGACACCCGGCTCATTATGGCCACTTTAAGTGCAATGAGTTTATAAATTATAGATCATGCAGCTTCGGGAATACAATGTCATCATCAAGAACCCCCGGATGGTTGATGTCAGGGTCGCATCCTGTTACCCGGGGCCCTACAGGACCGCCATGTCCTCACTCGGTTACCATATAATATACCATCTTATAAATTCAAGGGATGATGCATGGTGTGAGCGGGCGATACACCCCTACAAACGAAGCCTTGAATCTGGAAGTCCGCTGAGGGACTTTGATATAATCAGCTTCACTGTGCACTACGAGGAGGACTATTTCAGGGTCCTCCAGATGCTGAGGGATGGTGGTGTTTCGCCAAGGAGGGATGAACGTGATGGTCCCCTTGTAATCGCAGGGGGGCCCTGCATAACATCCAACCCCCTTCCACTCTCAGATTTCATTGATCTATTCATAATAGGTGAGGCTGAGCCGGTGCTCAACAGGTTAATCGATCGTTATCTTGAGCTGGATGATCCTCGCCGTGAGATTGACGAATTCATGGATATAAGGGGTGTTTACATTCCTGACAACCCTGCAGAGAGGGTCATTGTTGAGGATATGGACAGGGCATGTCACCCTGTAAGACAGATAGTTCCCGTTACAGAGGATAAAAAGATGGTCCCCTCACTTGGGCGGTCATTCCTCCTGGGTGTTTCACGGGGGTGTTCAAGGGGCTGCCGTTTCTGCATGTCCGGCTACCTCTACCGCCCCAAGCGTGAGACATCACTCACCAGACTCCTTGATATCGCAGAGAGGGGCCGTAATGCCACTGGCTACAGTAAAGTCTCACTTATAGGTGCTGCTGCCTCTGACTATTCACGTATAGATGAACTCTCCTCCAGACTTGTGGATATGGATTTCATGGTTTCCATGCCATCACTCAGAATAGAATCACTATCACCCCACCTCATGGACACGCTGCTTGAAGGGGGACTTAAAACAGTTACCGTGGCGCCAGAATCAACCCTTAAATTGCGAAGAAAACTTAACAAGCCCATAAGCGATAGTATGGTATTTAAAAAAACAGAGGATGCTATAAAAAGGGGTTTTCGTGTTAAAATGTACTTCCTTACAGGGGTCCCAGGGGAGTCAGAGGCGGACCTTGAGGATCTGGCGCGCCTCATACGTGGGCTCCATGAAATAAGAAGGGGGATGGTAAGTTTCAGCATCAACCCCCTCATCCCCAAACCACACACCCCCCTCCAGTGGATGGAATATGACATGAGGAAAATGAAGAGGAAGATCAAACTTCTGAGGAAACTCACAGGGGGGATTCCTGTTAAATTTGGAAGTCCCCGCAGTGGGCTCATACAGTATGTGCTCTCAACAGGCGGCCCTGAAACCGGAAAACTCATTGAAAGTGCTTCCCTTTCAAAGGTACCCCTGAGGGAATGGGAGCTCTACTGCAGAAGGAGAAACCCCGGCGATGCTCTCCCATGGGATAATATCAACCTCGGACTGAGGAAGGACTTCCTTATGAAAGAATACATTAGGATGAAGGAGGAGAGATTAACACCATGGTGTGAGGAGTCAGGATGCCATGGATGCATGGATCGCTGTTCATGGCAGCAGGAAGGGCGATTAAGATGACAGAATTTGCTTCAAGAATAAGGGACATAAGGCTCTCAGAGATAAGGAAAATGTTTGAAGTTGCAGGTGAGGACACAATAAACCTCGGGATAGGTGAACCTGATTTCAATGTACCTGAACATGTGCGTGAAGCCCTCAAGGAAGCTGTGGACGAGGGACTGACACACTACACATCAAACATGGGTATGGATGAATTAAGAGAGGCCATCTCAGAGAAACTCAGAACAGAAAATCGGGTCCATGTGGAACCTGAGTCGATAATAGTAACCGTTGGCGCCAGTGAAGCGATATTCATGTGCACACAGGCCCTTCTTGATAGGGGGGAGCGCGCACTGATACCTGACCCTGGTTTCCTATCATACGATGCCTGTGTGAAGCTGGCAGAGGCCATAAGTGTCCCTGTACCCCTCAGTATGGAGGAAGGATTCTCCATGACCCCTGAAAGGGTTGAATCACTTATCACAGACGATACAAGGGTCATAATAATGAACTCACCATCCAATCCAACAGGTAGCGTTATGGGTAAAGAAGAGGTTAAGGGCGTCGCTGAAATAGCAGAGGACAGGGATCTACTCATAATCTCCGATGAAATCTATGAAAAGATCATCTATGATGGAAAACATTACAGCCCCGCCCGTTTCACAGATAACGCCCTGGTCATCAATGGTTTCTCAAAGACATATGCCATGACCGGACTCAGGATAGGTTACGTTGCCGGCCGTGAAGATATAATTGAGGAGCTTCTTAAGGTTCACCAGTACAATACCGCCTGCGCACCATCCGTGTCACAGTTTGCTGCCCTTGCAGCCCTCAGGGGCCCCCAGGACTGTGTGAAGGAGATGGTGGATGAGTTCAAAAGAAGGCGTGACCTCATGTTCAGGTCCCTCACTGAAATGGGCCTTGAATGCACTCTTCCAGGCGGTGCATTCTACATGTTCCCCCACGTGGGTGACTCCAGGGGTTTTACAGAAGGGGCGCTTGATGCCGGTGTTGCAGTTGTCCCTGGATCTGCATTCGGAAGTGCAGGTTCAGATTATGTTAGAATGTCCTATGCAACATCCTATGAGCTTATAGAGGAGGCCATGGAACGCTTGAAAACCATGTGTGGTGTTTGATGTGGATGATGTTGAGAGGATGCGCCTTGGAAGGCGCGCAGCTCTTGCGGGTATAGGTGGCAACATAATTCTAACAACCCTGAATTTCATTGTGGGGGTGTCCTCTGGTAGTGTTGCCCTTGTTGCTGAGGCCGCCCACACCCTATCCGACGTCATGACATCAATAATCACATACATAGGATTCAGAATAGGGCAGCGACCACCTGACAGGGAGCATCCCTACGGGCATGGGAGGGCTGAGGCTCTTGTTGGGCTTGTGGTTGTTTTATTCCTTGGTATCATATCCTATGAGATAGTTTCTGAGGCATACCGTAAACTTTTCATTGAAGTGGCACCTCCAGATTACACCGCCGCCCTTATGGCGGCTGCGGGTATAGTTGCAAACATTTCCATGACCCTATATATAAGGAGAATTGGCGAGAGGATAAACAGCCCCGCAATAGTGGCGGATGCCCAGCACCAGAAGGTTGACATCTTTTCGTGTATAGCCATAATGGTGGGTGTTGCAGGGTCCAACCTGGGTTTTAGGTTCCTAGACCCCCTGGTTGCCGTGATAATAGCAGTGCTTGTTCTGAAAACCGCCTTTGATGTTGGCCGTGAAAATGTCAACAATATACTTGGAGCGGTTCCATCTCCCGCGCTTATGAGGGACATTGAGACAGCAGCCCTATCTGTGGACGGGGTCATGGGCATACATGATGTCCGTATAAATTACTTTGGACCCTATGCTGCAGCTGATATCCACATCGAGGTTGATGGGAACCTAGTACTCCGTGAAGCCCACAGAATAGCACATGATGTTGAGGGAAAAATCATAGCTGATGTTGATATGATAAAAATTGTCAATGTCCATGTATGCCCTGTGGGGGAAAAAACACGGTGCGCCGACTGGTAAAATATTAATTCTTTAAACAGCCCTTTTCCGCTAAATCAAATCAGTACAATAATTTTATTAATTCTCTAAAGCAGTTCTCTTCTGGTAAATCAGGAGCAGAATCAGTATCAGAGGTACACCGATATCACTGTGAAGTGGTGCACCTGTATGCCCGGAGAGTAGCTTCCCATCATAAGCGCATCCATGATATGTCCATAAGCGGCTCCAGGGTAGAATACGCTAAACCCCACTATGGTTGCCGTCCAGAATAACATCGAAATTTCCAGTATGAAAGACCCGGGACACCAAATGAGAGGTTTGCAAAGGTAAACTCCTGAAATGGGTTTTAGTCGGCCATCCTATGTAGCGGGCGATCGTATCCTGCAGGAATGTGTGTCCAGCGAATGCCCAGATAGAACCCAGTCCCACCTGTACGGTGAGGATTGAAAGGAGAAGTATTTCAACAAATTTTTCAGGATCAAGTGATGACCTGTTACTGTAAGACAGAAAAAGAATCGTAAGGATGGTTAATTATAATACAGCTCCATTTTCGCATCTGCATTTGAGTTAATAAATCTATGTAAATCCATGCAGTTGAATGGATAAAATTTCCTGTTAAAAAAAGTGAGTATGAGGTGTGGTCTGGCAGTGAAGTGGGCTTCCCACAGCAAAACACCGCAGTACACACCCACAACGCAACAGGACTTAACTACTGAGATCGAAACGAGATCAGGTATAAAACCCCCACGCCATGACCGCCAAAACCACAACACAACAAATCCACACATAAAAAAGAGAAACCCCACAAGGAAAACCCAAAAAACCACTAACACCCAACCAGAAAAACAGCCACCAAACACAACCAAACCCCACAAAAAAGGGACAAAAAACCTTGGAAACGGCAGGCTAAACAACTCGGCCCAAAAACAGGCCTCGAAG
>NZ_JAKLTD010000002.1:380547-572094 GCF_022014235.1 Methanothermobacter sp. K4 | reverse complement strand
ACCCGCCTTCAGGAAATTCTTCGACATCGAAGAGATACACTACGACGGCGAGGAGGAGAAGAACCTCTCTGCAGGTGCAGACCTTGAACCAATGCCTGAGTAGTAGAAACCTTCAGGCAGCATAAAATCATTTTATAGCACATAATAACCTTTATAATATCCTTAAATTCATTTAAGTCTCATAATATGATTCACTGAATCAATGGAGGGATTCAAAAGGCTTTGTTCACCGAATAGGTTTAGTTGAGTATCATAAACTCTGGAATAAAATAGTAAAAGATAAATATACCCCGAAATAGACCTTTGCATTAATAGGGTGATTTACATGACAACCATATCGGAAGCTATCACTACCATAAAGAAGGCTGAAAATGACGCTGACAGGTTAATTCAGGAGGCCAGAGAAAAATCATCCCAGCTAATCGATGACGCCAGAACCAGGTCCAGTGAACTCCTTGAAAAGGCTGAAAGGGAGGCCAGTGAGAAGGGCGATGAGCTCATAATGGAAGCAGAGGAAAGGGCCAGAAAGGAAGCCATCAGCATTTCAGGGAAGGCAAAGCGTGAAGTGGAGACAATGAAATCAGCGGCAATGGGCAGGGTCCCTGAGGCCGCCAGCATTATCGTGAAAAGTATCTTGTAGTGTGAGTAACATGTTTCTACCGGCAAGGATGCGAAAACTCAAGATCATAACCCTGGACCAGTACTCGGATTCAGTGGTTCGGTCCTTGCATGAGGAGGGAATAACCCAGATCGATGACATCTCCGAGCGCATCCAGCAGGATGCAGAGTGGCGCCAGATCCTTAAACCATCGAGGGCAACACCATACACTGGAAGGGTGTCATCCCTCCTCATGAAGACAAGCGGTATCCTGGACTTCCTTGGCTCAGTGGCAGCCCAGGAGAAGGGCCTCAAGGATACCCTGAAGGAGTTCATCAACCCCCCAGTATTTGATAAAAGGGAGGTTGAGGAGCTGGACACAGAATCGCTCCTGGAAAGGGCCGAGGAGCTCCTGGGAACGGTCGAATCAGAGACCAGGGTTATGGAGGAAAAATTGAATGAGCTTGATTCAGAAAAAGCAAGCCTTGAATCAAGCCTGACTGTTGCAGAGAAACTGAAAGAATTTGATATTGATTTTGCCGATCTCCATGATTCAGAGTACATAACCGGAATCGCCGGGAGAATACCCACTGAAAACCTGGATGAAATCCGGGAAAAACTCTCAGAGATCACAGATGAACTGATACTCTTCGATACAGAGGGGGAAAGCAAGGCAGAGCGCATTTTGATAATAATAACCCTCAGGAAACATGGGGACAGTGTGGCATCACTCCTAAGAAGAATGGAATTTGAGAGATTCGAGATCAGCGAACTCAGCGGAAGGCCATCAGAGGTTATATCCTCCTCAGAGACACGCATTGAGGAAATCAGAAGGGAAAGAAGTGAGATCATCTCAAAGCTGAGGGAGATAAACAGTGAATGGGAGGACGAACTCCTTATCCTCAAGGAACAGCTTGAAATCGAGAAGGAGCGAAACGAGGTCTTCTCACTCTTCGGTGAAACCGAGAAGACAGTGATGCTTGAGGCATGGGTGCCCCTCAAGGAGGCTGATAGGGCCATCGAGGTTGTTGAGGAGTCATCTGAGGGCCACTGCGTCACCGAACTCGAGGAACCAAACCCTGAGGAGGTCCCGGTTCTCCTGGACAACCCCAGATTCGCCAAGCCCTACGAGAACTTCGTGGAGATGTACTCCCCACTGAAGTACAACGAGATCGACCCAACGATCTTCATGGCCTTTGTGTTCCCGTTCTTCTTCGGGTTCTGTCTCACAGATGCAGGGTACGGTATATTCGATGCACTCATAGGACTCATACTCTACCGGGGCCTTGGTAAGGTAAACCGGTTCATGAGGGACTTCGGTATAATAATGATGTCCTGTGGTGTATGGGCATTCATCCTCGGGATGGTCACCAATGGATTCATAGGGGACTTCTTCCCAAGGTTCCTGAACATTCAGCTACCAACGGTTATACCCGCCATAGACGCATTTGTGAACCCCCAGAACATACTCATAATGGCACTCACGGTTGGTGTGCTGCACATCAACTTCGGTTTAATCCTGGGGGCAAGGAACAACATAAGGCTCGGGAACATGAGGGAGGCCCTCGGGTCACAGATAGTCTGGCTGATACTTGAACTGGGTATCATCCTCTACATCTTTGGAGGGATGTTCCTGGGGGCGCCAGTGATAATCCTGGCAGCTGCAATGCTGCTCTATTACAACGGCCTCTTTGGCCTCATGGATGTATCAGGGTTCCTGGGTACACTCCTATCATATGCCAGGCTCCTGGCCCTCTGTCTATCAACAGGGGGTATAGCTATGACCGTTAACATCCTCACAGGACTGAGCTATGAGATGATACCGGTCATTGGAGTTGTTCTGGCCCCGATAATATTCGTGTTCGGGCACCTTGCCAACAACGCCTTCCAGAGCCTTGGTGCCTTCATAAACTCACTTCGTCTGCATTATGTGGAATTCTTTGCCCAGTTCTATCTGGGCGGAAAAAACAAATTCAACGCATTTCGTGCTGAAAGAAACTTCACTAAGATAAGGAGGTAAATAGAATGGTTGAAATAGCATTAGGAACTGCTTTAGCAGCAATAGGTGCTGGAGTTGCAGTAGGATTCGCAGGTCTTGGATCAGGATTAGGTCAGGGTATAGCAGCCGCAGGAAGTGTGGGTGCAGTTGCAGAGGACTCCGACATGTTTGCGAGGGGTATCATATTCTCAGCCCTGCCAGAGACACAGGCTATCTACGGTTTCCTGATTGCCATACTTCTCCTGGTGTTCTCAGGACTCCTTGGAGGAGGAAAGGGCCTGGATGTAACAGCCGGACTTGTTGCAGTGGGTGCAGGTGCAGCCATAGGATTTGCAGGTCTCGGTTCAGGTATGGGTCAGGGTATAACATCAGCATCATCAGTTGGTGCGGTTGTTGAGGACCCTGACATGTTTGCGAGGGGTATCATATTCTCAGCCCTTTCAGAGACACAGGCTATCTACGGGTTCCTGATTGCCATACTCCTCATGGTCTTCGGCGGAATACTAGGAGGCTAATTAGATGAGCTCCGGAGCCGAAAAAATTGTCTCCAGTATAATGTCAGAGGCTCAGGCAAAGGCAGACGCCATCATTCAGGAAGCTGAAAAGGAAGCCGCCGGTATACTAGAGGAAGGTGAAAAAAGGGCCAGAATGGCCAGCGAACGCATCCTGGAATCAGCCAGGAAACAGGCCGATATGAGGTACCAGCAGATAATCTCAGAGGCCAAGATGAACGCAAGGCGTGCAGAGCTGGAGGCAAGGGAAGAGGTAATACAGGAGGCCTTCAGAAAGGCCGAGGAGGAACTTGAAAACCTGGCATCCGCATCCTCAGATGAATACATCAGCGCCCTAAGGGCAATGATAAAGGAGGCCGCGGTTGAGATAGGAGGGGGCGAACTCACCGTCAGCATGAAGGAGGGTGATGACTCCCTCGACCTTGGCCTTGATAAAATCGCAGCTGAAGTGGAAGCCGAGACAGGCAAAAAGACAACCCTGGAGGTTGGAGACAGTATCAGAACCATTGGAGGAGCAGTGGTAAGGACAAAGGATGGACTGGTTGAGGTTAACAATACAGTAGAGGCCAGGATGTCCCGCTTCAGAAAGGCTCTACGTTCAGAGGTGGCCAGGGTTCTTTTCCAATGAAAGGGGAGATAACAGATGGCTGACAGCATCACAACAATTGTAACAGCGCTTGGATTCCCTTCAATAGAATCTTTTATAGGCGTACTCCTCCTTGGAGGGGCAATTATAGGTGCTATTGTTGTAATAGCAACTATAAGGCCTATATTAGATTTATTCCCCTTCGCATACCCAAACGCCAGAGTCAGGGCACGTATCGGGAGACTGATAAACGAGAAACAGCTCTCAGAGATCCTTGAGACAGAGTCAATGGAGGAGTTCAAAAACTACCTGAGAGGACTCCCCGACTATGCAGGCTACGTTGACCGCTTCCCCATTGAGAAGGCACTTGAAAGTCAGCTTGCAGAGACCTATGAGACAGTATCAAAGATAGCGCCTGCATCCATAAGGGACCCCTTCAGGGCAAACCTCAGGAAGTGGGATATAAGGAACATAAAGAGCCTCATAACAGCAAAGGACGCAGGTTTAAGTGCTGAGGAGACAGTGAACCTGATAGTACCTGCAGGGGAGATCTATGAGGTCATAGAGGGACTGGTGGATGCATCAAATGTCCAGGAGGTCGTAACAGGCCTTGAGGGAACAGAGTACGCAGAGGTACTGGAGGATGCCCTTTCCCAGTACCAGGAAACAGGTATGCTACTTCCAATTGAGGCCGCCCTCGACAGAAAATTCCTGGAGGACCTCATAAGGTCAGTTGGAAGCCCCTCAGATGACAACACAAAGATTCTGCACACCTACTTCGGTACACAGGTGGATGTGGCGAACCTCAGGATGATACTCCGTGCAAAGGCAGACGGCCTCAGCTACGATGACATAAGCCCATACATAGTACCCCAGGGCTACCAGCTGAGGGAGTGGAAGCTCAAGGACCTCATGGAGGCAGAGGACGTCAGTGGAGTTATAAGTGGCCTTGAGGGGACAGACTACGGACAGATACTATCAGAGGCACTATCAGAGTACACATCAACAGGTTCAGTGGCGGTCTTCGAGCGCGTCCTTGAGGATAACCTCAACAGAATGGCCAGGAACTTCGCACTCAAGAAGCCCTTTGGGGTGGGACCAATGATAGGATTCCTCAGCAGGAAGGAAACCGAGGTGCGAAACCTCAAGGTCATAGCAAGAAGCAAGAGGGAGCCAGGGTTCCCTGAATCAATGGTTAAGGAGATGTTGGTATGAGTTCAAATATTGCAGTGGTCGGTGACAGGGACACCGTGACAGGGTTCAGACTTGGAGGCGTCAGGGAAGGCTACATCGTGGAAACACCTGACGAGGCAGAGGAAACCATAAGGAACCTTATAGGTGAAGGCTTCTCCATAATAATTGTCACAGAAAAGATTGGGGATGAACTGAGGGAATTTATTGAGGAAACCACAAGTTCAAGCGCACTGCCAATGATAATAGAGATACCTGATAAAACAGGGCCCTCAGAACGCGAAACCGATCCACTGAGGGACCTTATTAAAAGAGTTATTGGGGTTGAGATGGTAAAATGACACAGGAAGGAAGGATTATAAAAATAGCGGGTCCTGTTATCATCGCCGAGGGGATGAGAGGATCCCAGATGTATGAAATGGTCAAGGTGGGTGAAGACAAGCTCATAGGAGAAATCATTGAACTTGAGGGTGACACAGCAACAATCCAGGTCTACGAGGAAACAGCAGGTATAAAACCTGGGGAGACCGTTGAGAGAACAGGCGGCCCTCTATCAGTGGAACTCGGGCCTGGAATACTGGGTTCAATCTTCGATGGGATACAGAGGCCCCTCGAGGATATCAAGGCACTCACCGGAGACTACATCGAGAGGGGAGTGGATGTACCATCACTCCCAAAGGATAAGAAATGGACCTTCAAGCCACTGGCCAGGGAGGGTCAGATGGTTAAGGGTGGGGACATAATCGGTGAGGTGGAGGAGACCTCCTCAATAACCCACAAGATAATGATCCCACCAAACGTTGAGGGTAAACTCACAGGGATAGTTCCCCAGGGCGAATACACGGTCCTTGATGATATAGCAGAGGTGGAAACCGATAAGGGCACCGTTAAGGTGCAGATGCTCCAGAAGTGGCCTGTGAGGAAGGGCCGACCATACAAAAGGAAACTTGACCCTGACGTCCCCCTCATAACAGGTCAGAGGGCACAGGACACATTCTTCTCAGTCGCCAAGGGCGGTACAGCAGCAATACCAGGGCCATTCGGTTCAGGTAAAACCGTTACCCAGCAGCAGCTTGCAAAATGGGCCGACGCAGACATAATCGTCTACGTTGGATGCGGTGAAAGGGGTAACGAGATGACAGAGGTCCTTAAGGAATTCCCTGAACTGGAGGACCCAAAGACAGGTAACCCCCTCATGGACAGGACTGTTCTCATAGCAAACACATCAAACATGCCTGTGGCTGCAAGGGAGGCCTGTGTGTACACAAGTATAACCATAGCAGAGTACTTCAGGGACATGGGATACGATGTTGCGCTCATGGCCGACTCCACATCAAGGTGGGCAGAGGCCATGAGGGAGATCTCAGGAAGGCTCGAGGAGATGCCCGGTGAAGAGGGATACCCTGCGTACCTGGCATCCAGGCTCGCCCAGTTCTATGAGCGTGCAGGAAGGGTTACAACCGTGGGTTCAGAGGACAAGGTTGCATCCGTGTCAGTCGTCGGTGCGGTTTCACCACCAGGTGGGGACCTCTCAGAGCCTGTCACACAGAACACACTCAGGATCTGTAAGGTTTTCTGGGCACTTGACGCATCCCTTGCAGACAAGCGTCACTTCCCATCCATTGACTGGCTCCAGAGCTACTCACTCTACGTTGACAGCGTCGAGGAATGGTGGGCCAAAAACGTTGACCCTGAATGGAGGGCCACAAGGGACGAGGCAATGGCACTCCTCCAGAAGGAGGCAGAACTCCAGGAGATCGTCCAGCTTGTGGGACCCGACGCACTTCCAGACAGGGAGAGGATAACCCTGGAGACAACAAGGATGATAAGGGAGGACTTCCTCCAGCAGAACGCCTACCATGAGGTTGACACATACTGCTCACCATCAAAGCAGTTTGAGATGCTAAGGACAATCATAATGTTCCACAGGAACGCAACAGCAGCACTTGAGAAGGGTGCGCCAGCAGCGGACATCATAGCCCTCCCCGTCAAGGAGGACATAGGGCGTATGAAGTACATACCTGAAGACGAATTCCCGGCAAGAATCAAGGAGATCCAGGAAAGGATCGTCAAGGAATGTGGTGAGGTGTGAAGATGAACGTTAACATCAAAACCCGAGAATACACCACCGTCACAGAGGTTTCAGGGCCTCTGATGATCGTTGAGGGTGTTGAAGGGGTTGCCTACAGTGAGATAGTGGAGATTGAAACACCCACAGGTGAGAAGAGAAGGGGACAGGTCCTTGAGGTAAAGGAGGACCTGGCTGTCGTCCAGGTCTTTGAGGGTACAAGTGACCTCAACACAGAGACCACAAAGATAAGGTTCACAGGTGAAACAGCCAAGATCGGCGTATCCCTTGACATGATGGGCCGTATATTCGACGGTACAGGGAAACCAATAGACGGCGGCCCTGAGATAATCCCTGAGAAGGAACTCGACATCAACGGTAGCCCAATGAACCCCGCTGCAAGGGAGTTCCCTGCGGAGTTCATACAGACAGGTATATCAACCATAGACGGGATGAACACCCTTGTTAGGGGTCAGAAACTCCCGATATTCTCAGGTTCAGGGCTTCCACACAACGAACTGGCCGCACAGATCGCAAGGCAGGCGAAGGTGCTTGCAGAGGAGAGCGAATTTGCGGTTATCTTTGCAGCGATGGGTATCACCCACGAAGAGGCAAACTACTTCATGAGGGACTTCGAGAGGACAGGCGCCCTTGAAAGGGTTACAGTGTTCATGAACCTGGCAGACGACCCTGCCATTGAGCGTATCATCACCCCGAGGATGGCGCTGACAACAGCAGAATACTTTGCCTTTGAACACGACATGCACGTGCTTGTTATCCTCACCGACCTTACAAACTACTGTGAGGCCCTCAGGGAGATATCAGCTGCAAGGGAGGAGGTCCCCGGCCGAAGGGGTTACCCCGGTTACATGTACACTGACCTTGCAAGCCTCTATGAGAGGGCAGGCCGTATAGTTGGCAAGGAGGGGTCAATCACCCAGATGCCAATACTTGTGATGCCACAGGACGACATCACCCACCCGATACCTGACCTCACCGGTTACATCACAGAGGGCCAGATAGTGCTGAGCTGTGACCTCCACCGTAAGGGTATATACCCACCTGTGGATGTGCTGCCATCACTATCAAGGCTCATGAGTGGTGGTATCGGCGAGGGAAGGACACGTGAGGACCACAGTGGTGTCTCTGATCAGCTCTACAGTGCCTACGCTGAGGGTCGTGATTTAAGGGACCTCATGGCTGTTGTGGGTGAGGAGGCCCTCACAGAGAGGGACAGGAAGTTCCTCAAATTCGCTGATGAATTCGAGAAACGCTTCATCACCCAGGCACGTGATGAGGACCGCTCCATAGAGGAGACCCTCAACCTTGGCTGGGAGCTCCTGTCACTCCTCCCGAGGTCCGAACTCAAGAGGGTCCGCGAGGAGCACATACCCAAGTACCTCCCGGGTGCCGAATAAACACCCAACATATTTTTTCAGGAGAGGTAGCAGATGGCACAGGAAATGATTGAGGGAATCAACCCCACAAGGATGGAGCTCCTGAAACTCAAGCAGCGGGAGAAACTCGCTGTTAAGGGTTACAGTCTCCTCAAGGAGAAGAGGAACGCCCTTATTATGGAGTTCTTCAACATCCTTGAGAGGGTTAAGGGTTCCCGTGAAAAGGTGGAGGAGCACCTCAGGGAGGCCTTCATGGACCTCACAGAGGCCCAGGTACTCATGGGTGATGCCGCGGTTGAGAGGGCCGCCATGTCAGTGAGGGAGTCGGTGGAGGTTGACATAGACTCAAGGAGCATAATGGGTGTCGTGGTCCCTGTTGTGGATGCCCGTTCAACCAGGAGGACTGTGGTTGAGCGTGGCTATGGTCTTGTGGATACATCGGTCAAGCTTGACGAGGCAGCCAGTAAATTCGAGGAGTCCCTGGCACTCATAATAGAACTCGGTGAAATCGAGAAGACCATAAGGCTCCTTGCCGGTGAGATAGAGTCAACCAAGCGAAGGGTCAACGCCCTTGAACACATCATAATTCCGAGACTCAAGAACACCGTCAAGTACATTGAGATGAGGCTCGAGGAGATGGAGAGGGAGAACTTCGTCAGGTTGAAGATGATCAAGAAATCCATGGAGATGGAGTGATGGTTAGGATACTTACAAGGCTCGGGCAGGTCCGTGAGGCCGAGGAGAGGTATAAGAGGGAGCTCGTGGACTTTAAGATGGGTGAGGTCTACGGCAACCTCAGGGCCATCATTGCAGATGAGGATGTTGAGGTGAGGGCCGGCGAGGCAAAACCCGTGAAGATAAAGGAGATCAGCATACCAGCAAATCACATAGTCTTCATGTGTGCCTACGCCACAAACCCCCTGGGTCATCCAATAGCGGCCGGGGAGGAGACACCCCTACCAATAAGCATGGACCGTAAGGCTGACCATGCGACCTTTGTGGCTGCAGTGGATGGAAAGATAAGCAGGAACGACCTCCTGGGAGTCCTCATAATCCTCCCTGTTGAGCTAACCCACTAAATATTTTTTTAATTTTAAAAAAAGGGTTTTTTGGTCTAGGGTAAAGGGATCTTTTTATCTGGGATTTTAAAAGGGTTTTTTATCAATCTACTGACTTATGGTGTGAAAAGGATCCTTTATCCAAAAAACGACTTTATTGAATCATAGAGTTCGATCATCAGGTCCTCGGTGTACTCAAGGAGTTCCTCTGTGTACTCAAGGAGTCCCCTGTATGTCTCGACAAGCGCTTCGCGGTTTCTCTGGAGCTGTCTCATGGCCTTTGCCTGTGCAGCCGCAGGGTTACCTGTTATTATCCTTTTAAACCTGGACGAGTTCTCCTTGAGGTCCTCAACCTCACTTCTTATCTCTGCCATCCGATCCAGGTAGTAGCGTTCAGTCCCCCGGATATCCCTCTTTATCCGCTTCTGGATCTCAAGTAACTGTTCTCTCCTCTCAGTGAGTTCCATGAGGGACTTCCTGGTTGATGCTATGGTTGATGTGTCGATTTCACTGAAATCTGCAAGTTCCATGAGGATGCTCTGGTATTCATCTGGATCCATCACCCACCACCCGTCAGCCAAACTGGATCCTTACCTCTATCAGGCCGTCACTGACACGGGTCTCGGTTTCAATCTCCTCGTTCTCCTTTTCAATTTCACGTATACGGTAGAATATGTTGGTAAGGGCACCTGTCCGGAATACACCTGTCCTGTTCTCGGGCTTGGAGGATATGAGGAGGATTGAAACACCATCATCTGTGATCTTAACGTTGTAGTTAACCCCATTTATGTATATGCCATCGGAGAGTCTCAGAAGAAGTTTTATGTACTTTATAGGGAGTCCGCTGCTGCTTATTATCTCCTTTATCTTATCATTTTCCCTGCACTGCTCTATATCAATATCCAAGGTCCACCCTCCATCCAGTTAAGATATTAATCTTTTATAGAATATAAAACATAGCCTATACGATGAGAGGTGACAGGTCAGACAGGCTCATAAAGAAGGAGATCTTCAACCTCAACAGGCACCTCCCCTCCAGGAGAAAGACCCTGGAGGAGCTCCTGGGGGAGGATAAACCCCACGTCCTGGGTTCTGATGGTACCAGGCACAGGTTCAAATGGGCTGAACTCGAGGAGCTCAGGGACATGCTGACACCCCAGGAGGCACGCCGTTTGAGGTTACCCATCTACATTGAAATAGAATCGGATACATCAGGTGCAAGGATAGCAGGTGAGGTTGAGGTTAAGGTGGTCAGTGAGGTTCTTGGGAGGAACGATGAGGGGGATGAAATCTACATTTACAGGCCCGAGATCAGGGTGCTGAGGGCACGGTTTCCAACGGCAACACAGTACATATTCCTTGTGAGGGAATTTTAAGGGAGGTTGATGATATGAGTAAGGATCCGCTTAAGGAGTACCTTAAGGACCCGGATAGAAGGGCTAAACTCTTCCTTTTAATGACAGGTGGCATGATTCTGAGCACAGTGCTCATCACCATAGGCACCATAATGCTGATACTCCTGCTTCTCGGCATAATATAATTAGGTTTCAGTTTTTCTGACCATGGAGCACCTTAGGAGTTCCCTATTTTTTCTGTTTGGTGGCTAGAGGGGTTTCAGTTTTTTTCTGACCATGGAGCACCTCATTGATGCAACTGAAAGCGCCCTTTCAGGGTTTTCATCTGCAGCCATCACAGTTACGAGGGGCTCGCCCTCCTCAACTATTGCACCAGGGAATGGGATGTCATGGACCCCCCTGATTTTCATATCACCCACCATGCACCTTGAGGGGGCATAGAGTATCCTCTTAACAGCATACCTGAGAGGGTCTGATTTTTCAATGAGCTCACCCATACACGCCATTATATGGGCTTCAGCCATGTTTATACCCAGAGATGCCTCGGCACACTCAAATGTCCCCTGTATGCGGGGGTTCACCTCCACAACATAAAGATCAGAGCCCTGCATGATGAAGTCAACACCATTGGAGCCCCTGAGTGAGAGGTCAAGTATGAGGTCCTCTGCCATCTCCTCAATCACACCACGGGGTCCCGGTGTCATGTTACCTGCGTAGATGAACTGGCCCTCAAATCCAGGGATGTCCCTTTTGATGATCTGCCTGCTTGTGAGGATGGTCATTGCCTCGGAGCCCGTTGATAGCACCGAGGCACTCACAGGTACGCCCTCAATGTACTCCTGCAGCAGGAACTCGCCACTGGCCTCATGGAAATCCATGACACCGAAGCCCCCGGCACCCCTCACAGGCTTTATGAGGTACCTCTTCTCATCACAGGATACAATCTCCAGTGCTTCCTGGGGGTCAGTGATGAGGTGGGTCTCTGGAGTGGGGTATGAGTTCTTTATCCTCTGGTAGAGGCGGTACTTGTCCTCCACGTGGTCTGCATGTGGGTTACCCAGCACCTTATCCTCTGGAAGTCCAGGGGCCCCTGTCAGGGGTATTATGCCATCAGCCCTTTCTATAAAATCAGATGCTGCTTCAAGGAGTTTCTCTGTAGTGAAGTTCTCCTGGAACCTGCCGCAGCTTTCACCGCTCTGCTCCTGGAGGATGCACCTCCTCTCTGTGTATCCACGGAAGTCCAGTGTGCAGTAGTAGGATGCAGAGTAGACAGTGTAACCAGCCCTGAAGGCTGATTCAGCAACGGGTCTTGTGTTTACGCCTATTATGAGGAGTTCTTCCATTCCAGACACAGAATAAGTTGATTTGATAGTCCCGAGCGGAGTCGAACCGCTGTCGCCGGGTCCAAAGCCCAGCAGGATTACCACTACCCCACGGGACTATGACAGTTAATAGGTGGTGAGGTTCATAATAAATAGGTTTCGATAAAGGGGGGTTGGGGGGATAGTCCCGAGCGGAGTCGAACCGCTATCGATGGATCCAGAGTCCATCAGGATTGCCATTACCCCACGGGACTGTATGTGAAAAACAGTTCATATCGGCAAGATAAGTGTTAAGTGGAAGCCATATAAATAGTTTGCGGTTCTGTTTGAGGTTGAAAAAATAAAGTTAGAATGGTTGGAAGACCTGGCATGGCTGGTCCAATAATTAGAATGGTGAGAAGACCCCTATGAATACCAGCCAGGCCAGTATGGTCTTGGCAACGAGGCTCAGTATGATGTACACCCGCTCACCGTAGAGGTAGTCCCTCCACTTACCGACACCCTTGTACTGGAGCAGCATGTTGATGGAGAACGTGTTGAACATCACAAAGTAGAGTAGGAGTGCAAGGTACACGAAGTCAGGTGGCTGGGTCTCTGATGAACCAAGGGCCGCCACAAAGTATGCTGCAATGACGATCCAGGGCGTGAAACCAGCTATACAGCCAAGCAGGTAGGGTGACCAGTCGATCTTCTCGGTGTACTGGTTGATCTTCTCCATGAGGTAACCGAACATTATCATTGAGGCATTCAGCACAAAGATCATCACAAGTGACCAGAGGTCCCATACACCCACAAAGGTGGCCAGTATGACGATCATTATTGAACTGGAGAAGGCATACTCGTACCAGCGGTAGGGGTTCATCCCCCTCTTGAGGTTCTCAACGTAACTCTCATTCCTGAGGAAGGCTATGGTGAAGTGTGCAACCGCGGAGATCAGGAGGAAGGATGCGAGTATCACCCCCAGGTAACTCACAGTGAAAGCCACCTCCGGGTTCGGGAGCACCTGGAAGGACGGTGGGTTCAGGGATATGACCTTGAACTTCAGGTAGAAGGTGTATATGTCCCTGTCCCAGGTCAGAAGGTAGCCCAGTGCAACCATCAGGAGACCCTGCAGGAGGTGCAGTGTCCCGGCCGCAATGTTCAGTTTACGGAGTCCCTCAAAGCTTATAGGGGACCTTTCAATCATTTTAAGTCTTTCAACATTATCCATAAAACAACCCCCAAATTTATTATATTTCTTAAATTATTTTAACATTTTGGAATCTGGGGGCTGAAAAGGGGGAAGTTGCTCCAGAACCTTTATTTTAATATTTTGTAATGTGGGGGTTGAAAAAAAGAAGGGAGGTTACCCCAGGAATCTCCTCTGGCTTGCAGCCTCAAGTATGAGTTCCTGAAGGTTGGCAGTCCTGTTAACCCTGAGGGCCCTTATGATTTCATCAGTGACCCTCCTGTGGTCCTCATCATATTCAGGTTCAAGGTACTCCTCAACCGCAGATTTAACCTCAGGGCTGAGGAATGGCGAGTCAGGGTTGGCGTACCTTGCGGCATCTCCAAGGTCACGCCTGAGGCCAGGGTAGACATCCTCTATGAATTCAATGTCACCAGAGGACAGTGCATTGAAGCCCAGAAGCTCAGGTGGAACTCCCAGGGAGTAAAGGGCTGCGGTGAATGTTATTGCCCTTGGGAGTGAAACGTTACCCATACTCCTGGCATATCCGAAGAGTCCAATGTGGAGTTTCCTCTTCCTTCTGCCCGGGACGTACCTTGCAACCCTGTTTATGATATCCACCAGGTCCATGACCTGCCTCCGGTACTCCCGGCAGTAGTCTGAGATGATCTCAAGGGCACTTTCAGTCTCAATATCAGATGCCCTACCTGGTTTCGCTGATCTCAGCTCTCTTATCCCCTTTATGACCTCTGCTGGTTCATGGTCGTACTTGAAGGATGACTGGACAGTGAAGGTGTATGCACCGCTGTATTCCCCTGTAACGTCCCTCACATTATCCGGCCTGAGGTTTCCCCTGAATGGGGCTGACCCCATACCTATGATCGGGTAGAGTTTAACCCCGGTCTCCTCCTCGAGGTTCCTGAAGTCTCTGAGTGCTATCCTGTTGATTACTGTGGCTGATATAATTCCGTAGTTCATTGCCGGGTCGGATCTCGCAAGGAAGACCCTCTGCCCTGTGAGGTCCTTACCTTCAAGGTACTCGGCTGTTATACGGGCTGCGTTGAGCATCCCCTCATGGTCCTCAAAGAGGGGTATAACATTGATTTCATCGGGTCTGAACTCCCCGATCCACTCCTTGACTGTTACTCCATCTGCAAGCTGCAGCCTCTCCTTGCCCTTCACAAAGTCCCGGTAGTAGCTGTGGATCCTGTTGAGGCAGCTGCTGGAGGAGGTCATGGGTAGTATGACCTCGAATACAGGGGTTGCTTCCATTCCGTAGAAGAGGCTTGCGGTGTCATAGGATCTCGGTATGCTCTCAAGGGTCTCCAGGAGTATCTTGGCCTCGGCCCTCTCCACCGTGGGGTTAGGGACCCTCAGGGTTAACCTGAGGTCCTCCCCCAGAACATGATCCTGGAAGAAGGCCTGGTACTTTGTGAGGAGCTTCTTAACGACGTAGTTGTCAACCTCCTTGCCCTCACAGTCCCACATCTGCTCATCACACCCCAGGTGTGAGAATACATAGTAGGCCTCCCTGATTTCATCTTCACCACCGAGTTCAGGTTCTGCTGCAAAGAACGGCGGGTTCACATTGTCTGGATGCTGTGTACTCATGCATCTTGGAACCTTCATGTTTAACACTCCAGGAGTGATATTGTTGATTGGGATATAATAATATTCTGTCTCAATTACATGAAACTAGAACCTTTATTATCTCAAGAAACGGGACTTGCCGTTCTTTTAACTGAAGGAGATATAAAATGAGTATGTTCAATATAGATGGTAGCGGGAGTAGGTATGAGGTTATATACAGGAGTGTTGAGAACCCACGAATAGAACTCAGATTCGACAGCATACGACTCATACTCCCAAAGGATTTCAGGGGAAAGCCAGAGGATCTCCTCCTATCCAAAAGGGACTGGATCGAGAGAAAACTACATGAGCATGAGGAGATGCTGAGGGTTGCATCCGGCTTTGAACTTCAAAGACGATGTGAGTATGAGTTCAGATCCCTTGTCCTGGGATTCCTTGACCATTATTCAGATGAGCTTGGCGTGACGTATGGGAGGGTCAGGTTCAGGGGGATGAGGTCAAGGTGGGGTAGCTGCAGCTCCCGCGGTAACCTGAGCTTCAACACACTACTCTCATACCTCCCTGATGAACTGGTGGAGTACGTGGTTCTCCATGAACTTGCACATAGGCTGGAGATGAACCACAGCAGGAGGTTCTGGGGGATCCTTGAGTATTACATTCCTGACTGGGGGGAGCGTAGGGAGATTCTGCGGCATTACTGGGTGCGGCTGCACCTTGAGGGGCTCACTGACTAGCAGGTCACGTGGATTATGGCTGCAACCCTTCTACCCCTTCTCTTCTCATCATTGTACCTTTCTATGGCTTCACATGTTGGAAGTACCACAGCAGATCTGAATTCGGTTTCAAGGGCACCGTGGACACCTGAACCTATGATTATACAGTCAGGCTTTTCAGCTTTAAGCTCCTCAAGTTCCTCCTCTGCCATGAGGTGTGAGGTTCCGTGTTTTCTCCTTGATATCTCCTTCCTCCGGGGGTTACTGTTCCATCCACGTGGACCACAATGTCTGATGTGTATTCACGCCCCATGTACTTCACAAGTCCGAAGCGACAGTCTGAGAACATACCGATCCTCTCATTCAATCCTTCGCACCCTGAATATGACGGTGCCCCCATCTGTGTAGGGTTCACCCGGGTCAACGCACTGCATGTAGGCGTGCTCCTCGTCACCCTCAACTGTGAGTCCCAGCTCCACGGGACACCATTTCCTCTCCAGGATGGTTGTGTAGTGCAGTATAGTGGATAGGGCATGTGTGCACAGCGCATCTGTCTCTTCAATGTCTATTTCAGGGTCATTTATTATGATACGGTCACCCTCCCTGTATACAGGGCAGTACCCCCTTATCTCATGTACGCGCACCTCAAGCATATGACCACCTGTGATGGATTATGGATTGTGAAACTTAAATAGGTTTTGAATATATATTCAATTGGTGTCTTTTTTGGCACTTACAGATAGCATTACCTTGAAACAATATACAGGATCCGGAAAATGGGTACAGTGAGAACATCGGATCTATCAGCACACCTAAACGTTAAACCAGCCAGTGTAACTCAGATGCTCAGGAAACTCCATGAAATGGGACTCGTGGTCTACCACCCATACCTTGGGGCTGAACTCGCAGATACCGGGAGGGAACCTGCAGGGGAGGTCCTCAGAAAACATATGCTCCTGGAGTGCTTCTTCCATGAGGTCCTGGGGATGGACATAGACTCCCCATATGAGGAGGCCTCCCGGATGAAGCATGAACTCTTCACAGAGACAGAGGATGCACTCAGGAGGTACCTAAGGAACCCTTCAAGGTGCCCCCCCGGGATACCCATACCCTGAAAAATATTTAGGTTAGGATACCAAGTTAAGGACCATGAGGTCAGGAGCAGATAAATTCCTTGAAGGATCACCTGAGATAGCTGAAAAATTCATGAAATTCAGAAAGGTGGTAATGTCTGAGGGTAAACTCACAGAGCGTGAAAAGATGCTGATAGCGGTCGCATGCGCTGTTGCAGTAAGATGTGACGCCTGCACAGAGAAACACGCCGCAGAGGCCCTGAAAATGGGAATAGGGGAGGATGAAATCAAAGAGGCGGCTGCAGTCGCAGCCCTGATCAGGGCGGGCTCCGCAATGAACACGGCTTCAAGGATATTCCTGGACTGAATCTCTGGTAGGGATTCATGGCTTGACCTTCAGGATGAATTTCAGCACAAACTTCAGTCCATGCAGAAACACAGCCACAGCCATAACGACCATGGCGACAAGGAGTGCAAATTTGACAGAGTAGAACACATAGATGTTCCTGAAGGTGAATGGGAAGACACTGTAAAGTGATGAGACCATGAGGTAGCCAAGGGCACTCAGAATGATCTGGGTGAAGGTCCAGAGCCACTGTTTCCTGTATATTATAAGTGCGGCATTTGCAATGAGATTGGCGGCGATCACAACATTAAAGAGGGGTATCAGCCCCCTGAAGGACTCTGTTATGAATGAGAGGTTCCAGTTCATGACACTGTTCACAATATAGAGGAGTATGATGTTTACTATAATGCCAAATACAAACTCCTGATTTTTTAATTCCTTATCCCTGAGGAATTCCTTCAAAATTTTGTTATCCACTTTTTAATCTCCATAGATGAATGTTCCTGTGTAGGTGTAGTTTTTAATTTCAGGTGCTTTAAGGATTTCAAATTCACTGGTGTAGCCGTGATGTTCAAGTGAAATCTTGAGGTGCGCCAGCGCTATTCCCATATCGATGGGGTTCCACCTCCCCAGAAGGCGCCTTTTAATCGGGTTCTGAACCCGGCAGTATGCATGGATCATCCCATCACCCCCCGTGAGGTACCAGGGCTGGTTGTTAACTGCGGATGGTGCAAGGCGCACAGCCTCAAGCACATCATCCATCCCCACAATATCTGTTATCTCACTGAGGGGTTTCCTCTTAAACTCTGATGGCTCCCTGTGCACCGGTTCAGCTGCAACCCCAAAGGCTAGCAGGATTATAAATTCAAGGTCAGATTTCACATGACCCTTAACCATGGGGATCCCCTGCCAGCAGCTTCCAATCCCCATGGAGGAGAGCTTCAGATCCATCTGCTGTAGCATGAAGCCCACATTAAGCCGCCCCATGTATCCCTCTGAGAAGGCGGCGATGTAGTGGGGGGCGGGTTTCTGCATCCTGGTACTGACATCATCATCCCCTATTATCCTGAATTCAACCTTGGTGGAGGGGAGGAGTGGTTCCAGTCCACCAAGGTAATCAGTGATATCCTGGAGTTCATCATCTGATACAGGTGATGAATACCTTCTCGTGGATTTTCTGCTGAAAATGAAAGGGTAGAGTTCCTTCATCATATTTGCTCCGGGTGTCATTCCTGAATTCCATAAAGATAATATGTCAATCATCCTACAAGGTCTTTTCCTAATGTTTTCATGTTGAAGTGTACCTTATCAATGCTTCCATGGAAGTACTTAAGGTCACCTTCAGGGAGGTGCCAGGTTGCGGTACACTCATGGGGGTATATAAACCCATCGTGTTTCCTGTAGGAGAGAACTTCAACACTCCAGGGGTACATCTCCATGTTGAACTCTGCGCAGTACCTGTCCTCTGTGTGGAACCCCACAAACCTTCCATGCTCATCGAAGCTGAAGATACCATGGGCCTCAACACCATGATCACTGATGGTGGCCTCAACCCGGGTGTCATCCAGGGCGTACCATTCAATACACTCTGACATGGTGAGGGATGGCAGAAAGAGTGACTCTGAGAGTACGGTTACAAGGGCTGACTGGTCCATTTCAGGTCCATGCTCATCTGCAACACCCAGGAATTTAAGGGCCCTGATGATCATCCTCCCATGACCCTCTGAGTAGAGGTCAAGGCCCTCCATAGGGATCCAGAAGAAACGGCCAGCTATGTGTACGCACCTGAAGGGTGTTGGGGTGTTGAACTGGAGCATATCTATGTCCATCCACCTCTCACCCCTTCTTATCCTTGAGTTCCCCCACCTGATCAGGAGGTTTTCTGCGACTTCAGGGAGGCTGCAGAGTGAAATGTGTCTTCTTATCTGGTCGGGTAGCTCCCTCTCATTCAGGGAGGGATCATTTTTGAGTTCTTCTTCAACTTTCATTTTAAACAATTTTTTAAGCATTATATCATCTTCTTTTGCGGTATTCCATGTACCTTCGCTTTGAGGCCTCTTCAAGCTTTGCGAATATCCTGAAGAGGTCCTCCACCTCATCATCATCCAGTGATTCAAAGAGTGATTCCACGGTAGCTCTATCCCTTTCATCCCTTCCACTCCAGAATTCATGGAATCTGGGGGTTGTCTCAAGGCGAAGTATCCTCCTGTCCCTGTCAGGGGTTATCCTTATGAGCCCCTTCTCCTCAAGGCGTACTGCGATTTGCTTGACGTTCTGGTGTGTGGTACTCATGGCTTCGGCCATCTCCTGCATTGAGGGGGGCCTTTCAAAGATATTTCCGAGGATCACAAGAAAAAGCCACTGTTTGGGTGTTATGTTCTCGGGGAGAAATTCACGGCCCACTATGTAGTTCCAGCGCTGCTCAATGAGAAAGAGGGCAACCAGTATGTACCTCTCCATGGCATCCCGGGAACCGGCGTGTTCATTTACAATTTCTGCTGAATCCTTCATCAAGGAACCTCACTCGCTTAATACCACCAGTGTCAGTGGTGTTTTCTCTGACTTCGTATGGTAATATATTACATATTAAGGTAATATATTACATAATTCTTTTTGCAGCATATAAAGTTTTGCAGGAGGAGAAGAGGTGAAGGATTCTATATCCGTGAGGATCATAGGATAATTCGATAATTGGTCATGAAGATTAGAGTTGTAAAGCGAGGCCGCTGACGTATAATGTCTTTTTAATCTCGGTGATTGGTCATGAAGATTAAGGTTGTGACATGGAATATAAACAGGGCTGCCTATACCAGGAGGAACCTCTGGAATTATATGAGGACCATGGACTTTGATGTGGGCTTCTTTCAGGAGGTCTACATGATTCCCGCTGAGATAAGGAGAATGTATCATACCGTAAGAGGTGAAATGAATGCAGTACTCCTCAGTAGGGAAACATTCGATGGGGCTATAAGAAACTATATCACTACGGATTCCGGAAATGAATGTGTGGATGATTTCTATGTTTCCTGCACCACAGAAATTTCTGGGGTGGAACTAACACTTTTCAGTATCTACAACTATGTAGGGCCCGGGGTTGCGGATTTCGCGGTGTTCCTTGATGCCCTATACAAGTATATTGAGTGTTGCCCTAACCATGTGATCATTGGTGGTGACTTTAACATGAGTGAAAACTTCACGAATCTCAGGGAGTGGGGTATTCTTGCGGCTGAGATGGTTGAGAGGTTAGCTGGGCTTGGGTTCAGGGATCCTCTTCTTGAGAGAAGTGATTCGTTCACCTTCATAACACCCGATAGAAAACGGAGATACAGGATCGACTATCTCTTTATTCCAGAGGAATTCAATGTTCTGGGGGCAGGCTCTCCAGATGAGGATGAAATTCTCAGAGCAAAGCCGCGTTTATCTGATCACCTCCCTGTTGAGGTAACAGTGGAAATCTAGGCCAAAATGTTAATACTATATTAAAATTTAATATCACATAAGTTTGATTTAAGGGGCACTCAGATAATTAATATGTGAAAAATAATCGATTTTTATGCCGGGATTTTCATATTGAACTTCAAAACGGGCTTTTATGTTATTAACAATCATCTTAAGTCCTCCTTGAATTTAATTAATATTTTTGTAATATTTAATATTATAAAATCATATAAGTATTTCTGTCACAGGTATTAATTTTCCATTAAATTATTACATTAATTTGATTCAACTCAGAAATAGTAATAAAAAATTAATAAAAAATCTTAAATAAAATTTCTGAAAGATCTCTGATTGTAAAGAATAAGGGAGGTGAAAATGATTAGAAAACATTGGATTATTCTATTGATTGCAGCTTTTTTTACAGTGATTTTACAGGGATCCGCTGTAGCGGCAGAAATTGATGGGGGTGGAATGAAAAATCCAGAGAACCTCACAGACAGTGAGGGACGATTCACATTCACTGGTGTCAATGATAATAGCCAGGTTGTATGGGTGGACCCACTGACATTACCAGACAGGTATCGAATCAACGAAACACTTAGACTGACACTGCACCCATCCTCAAACGCATCAGTGAGGGCCGGAGATGTGGTACTTGAGGCATCCTTCATCAGCTCAACGATAACAGGAAGGCTCTACGCAGACCTTAACAGGAACAGCGTCTTTGATGACAGGGATGAGGCACTCGCCGGGGTGAGGGTGGTTGACCCTCCTGAGATAAGATTCCTGATAATCTCATGGCCAACAGAGGCTGGACAGCTCCTTCAGCCAGTGAAGAACATCATGCAGAAGCACCCTGAGATCACAGTGAAGGTAAGAAATACTGACCAGGCAAAGCTTAACCTGACAGAGACTGCTCAGCTAATTGAATGGGCTGACCTCATATACATCAGCAACGTCCAGACTGTTAACGGCCCAAACGGGCCTGTACCCGACCTCCTCATGTCAATGAAGAGCCAGGGAAAACTCAACGGCAAGATAATAGCAGCCTACCCCAACCCATACTACTGCTTCCCGGTTGCAAGGCTTACAAACATAAGCAACACACGCTTCGTTGATGCAAATGGTACTGAACTGACCGACAGTCAGCTGCAGGCCATATTCGAATCGGTATCAAGGGCTGTACCACCAAAGACACCCCTCATGGTTTTAAGGGAACTCCCGGCAGCATACCCTGCAATGGCATCCTATCTGAAGTTCCAGGAATACAAGACATCAGACACAGCATCCCCCGAGAACAGGGAGGAGGGCCTCATGTACCTCATAGCCCTGGCATTCCCTGGGAGGGGATACACATTCCGTGAACCAGTCATAGTGCCAAAGTACGCCCTCTACCGCAACGGAAGGCTCTACTACAACTTCACAGACTACGAGCAGTTCCTGATTCCAGGAAGACCAACGGTGGGTATAACATCATGGATGGCCCTCACATGGGAACGCGGGGACCTCCTCATGCTCGACAGACTCATAGGTGAAATGGAATCAAGGAGCATAAACGTTATAGCCACAATAGCCCAGGGGAACCCCGTTGACGGAACACCGGTCATAAATGCCATGAGGAGCTACTTCTTCGACTCACAGAACAGGACAAGAATTCAGGGCCTCATAACACTCCAGTCATTCAAACTGGGTGGTGCAACTGCAGCGATTGCCGAGAAAATGGTCCTTGATAACAATATCCTTGTCTTCAGACCACTCAACGTGGCCGACAACGAGGATGCATGGTACATTTCTGACGCTGGAATGGACTTCACCAGCATAACAAGCCAGATAGTCCTGCCTGAATTCCAGGGCCAGATACTCACAATGGTAACAAGCTCAACAAGAAAATCACTGGACCCATTAACAGGACTTGAGGTTGAATTCTACCAGCCCATAGATGAGAGGGTTGAAACCTTTGCAGACAGGATTGCAGCCTGGATTAAACTCAGGTACACACAGAACGCGGATAAAAGGGTTGCACTCATCTACTACAACTACCCACCAGGGAAGCAGAACCTTGCAGGTGCAAGTTACCTCGACGGACCATCCTCCATACTTGAGATACTCGGGCTGCTCAGAGAGAACGGTTACACTGTTAGGGGCGTGCCTGGCGGAGTGGATGAACTCATAACAGAGATGATGAACCGTGGCCTTAACATTGCAAACTGGGCTCCAGGGGAACTCGAGAGACTTGCCAATGCAACCGTACTCTGGGACGTGGAGAAGTACATGGAATGGTACGGCAGGCTCCCGGAAATTGCAAGAAAGGAGATAGAGGAGGGACCATTCGGTTACATTGAAGCACTCTTCAGATACAGCGTTAACAACCCCAGACTACCGGACACACTGGAAAGGTGGCAGAAGTCACTGATCACGACAATAGATGACATGCAGATCAGCAAAGCCTCAGAGGCCAGGGGTCATGTTTTAAGGGCCTACAGTGCCCTTAAGGACATCCTAAACGGCCTTAACAGGTGGAACGAATTCTACAGTGCAAAGTCAGCGTTCCTGGCACTCAGGGTTCCTGGACTATGTGGCTGGGGTGCTCCTCCCGGCAACATCATGACCGTTGAGAAAAACGGCAGGAAATACATGGTGATACCAGGGATGTTCTATGGAAACGTCTTTATGGCTCCACAGCCACAGCGCGGCTGGGAGGGTGACGCTGATAAACTCTACCACAGCCAGATAGTCCCCCCACACCACCAGTACCTGGCATTCTATGCATACCTTCAGACAGAATTCTGTGCCGATTCAATGATACATCTCGGACGCCACGGAACCTATGAGTGGCTCCCCAGAAAGGAATCAGCGCTCTCAGGGGCAGACTACCCGGACATATGTCTTGGAAGGGTGCCATGCATATACATCTACATCATGGACGGTGTCGGTGAAGTCATACATGCCAAGAGAAGGGGTCTGGCTGTGAGCATAAGCCACCTTACCCCACCAATGGAGGCAACCGGAGTTTACGGTGACATCGCGGCACTCAAAACCCTGATAGACCAGTACCATGCAGCACCAGGCAACAGGTCAGAGGAGATAAAACTGATAAGGGAGAGGGCAGCCAGACTCCACCTTGAGACAGTAATTGACCTCAACGTGGACCCCGATGAACTGGTTGACAGGATAGACGACTACATAAGGGAACTTGAGGGTACAATGATGCCGCTGGGTCTCTACGTCTTTGGCAGGGACTGGAATGAGAGCCAGGTTACCACAATGGTCAGATCCATGGCAACAGTACCCAGGATAACCGTGAGTAACACCACCTTCATATCAGTGATACAGGCACTCTCGGGGGTAAACAGGACAGTGGATATGATCATAAAGGATTTCTACGGTGGAAGATCACTTCAGACGGTCATATCGGAACTCCAGCTGTCACTTGGAAGAAATCTAACAGCCACAGAGATAACGGCCCTCAACCTGACACTCAATGATGTTCTGAACATCAAGGGTTCAGGTGCAAGGGAGAGGCAGATGCTCCTAAGGGCCCTTGGCGGAGGATACATACCCCCCACCGCAGGGGGAGACCCGATCAGAAACCCATCGGCAGTCCCAACAGGGGGAAATCTGTATGGTGAGGACCCATCACTCCTTCCAACACAGGCTGCATGGATCAGGGGGTCAAAACTTGCAGATGAGGCCCTGCGATCATACAATGCAACCCCTGAACAGCTGGGTGTTGTCATATGGGCCACAGAAACCCAGAACGACAAGGGAGCAACAGTTGCATTCATCCTGAGGCTCATGGGACTCGAACCCATCTATGGATATGGGGGTTCCGTCATGGGTGTGAGGGCAACACCACTGGCACAGCTCAACAGGTCAAGGGTGGATGTCCTGATGACCACCTCAGGGATATTCAGGGAGACCTTCCCGCTCCTGGGGGTTCTCCTGGACCGTGCATCAAGGGTGGCACTTGCGGCATCCTTCAATACACTGATGGCAGCTATAAATCAGGAAACAACAGATAACAGGACAAAACTCCTCGCGGCACTCAACGCCTCGGTTTCAAGCATCCAGAAAGCAGGGTTATTCATCCCTGGTAGCGACCCACTCGATAAGAACCCCATTGCAAGGCACTGGCTCTCAGACGTCAAGGCGCTCATTAAACTTGGAATGAAACCTGAGGATGCTGGAATCGCCGCAATATCCCGGCTATTTGGACCATCCCTCGGTAACTATGGCACCAGACTCCCTGAGGCTGTTCAGCAGGACTGGACATGGGATGAAAGACTGGACCTTGGAAAACTCTACATCGACAGCATGAAGTATGCACTGAGCGAGGATGGCTGGGGAGTGGACCTTGAAGAGGTCCTGACAATGAGGTTACGGGACGTTGAGGGCGTCTACCACTCAAGGTCAACAAATCTCTATGGAGTTCTGGACGTGGACCATAACTTCGAATTCCTAGGTGGTTTCAGGCTTGCAGTGGAGGCTGCAGGTGGCAGGATACCCGGGATGTACATAATAAACCAGGTGAACCCATCGGCTTCCAGAATAGAGACCCTTGGCCAGTTCCTCTACAGGGAGATGCAGTCCCGCTACTACAATCCCAGGTGGATACAGGGGATGATGCAGAGCGGATATGCAGGTGCAAGGGAGATCTCAAACAACTTCGTGGCCAACCTCTGGGGATGGAATGTTATGAGTCCCGAGACTGTTTCCGAGTGGATGTGGAAGGAGACGGTGGATGTCTACCTCAAGGACAGATATGGCATTGGTGTCAGGGAATGGCTTTCAAGGGGTAAGAATAGCTATGCACTCATAAGCATGACAGGTACCATGCTCACAGCAATACACCGCGGGTACTGGAATGCTGATGATGCCACAAGGCGCCTGATAGCCACCACATGGGCAGAGGCTATAGCAGAGAATGGTGTTGCCTGCTGTGACTGCAGCTGCGGCAACATTGCCATGATGGAGTGGGCCATGCAGTACCTCAACCCGGACCTCCTTGCAAGGGTTAAGGAGAAACTGTATGCTGCCACAAAGAGCTCAGCATTCGCCCCATCAGGAGGATCCAACCCTGATGTCCCCTCAACCCCGAACCCAGGAGAGCCAGGTACAGGGTCAACCTCAGCCGGGCGAACCCCATCATCAGATAGGGCCACTGGAAGGCCCAGTGATGCTGGGACTTCAGGTTCTGAGGTTACCAGTGCCTCCCAGGAGTCACCTGGTACTGACGCCGGGAAGGCCTATGAGGTGAGCAGGGCAACTGCTGCTCAGGGTTCCAGTACCGGAATGCCAGTATACGCTATAATCGGTGTTATAGCACTGGTCGCCCTTGTTGGTGTCGGATACTTCCTTGGGACTGGGAGAAACTAATATTAATTAATTTTTTATTTTTTCCCAATTTTATGAAGAAAAAACACTGGTTCTCATAAAGTGTACTTTTTTACACTTGAAGTGTACGTCTAACTGTGTTGTTAGGTAATAACTTCAGGGTTCAGCACCGCTCCCCACTATCTGAACAGGTTTATGGTGTTGAGTATAATTATGATTCAACCCCTGAGTTCCTCAAGGATTGAACTGAACTCATCATCGCCTATAACAGGTTCAGCCAGGGATATATCAACGGGTTTCAGGGTATTGGCATAGACCATGCCCCTCGTCCTCGCTGTGAAGACAGGCTCCCTCAGCCTGAAGACCCTGAGAATCCACACATACCCCCTTGAGCCGAGGTAGGATCTGACGTGCTCCGGGCTCCATATATGATAATCACTGAACCTTCCAAGACGATTTGAGGGCCTTTCCATAACATCAACAACCTCTGCAAGGTACCTGACCTCCGCCACATCGTCCCTCATCTCAGGGAGCTTCCTTTCACTTACAAAATCATGGTACTCAGCCTTGAAGGCCCCCAGAAAGTCATCGTTCATGGCATAACTTCTTGTGGGGTAGAGGAGGAATCTCTCAGCTGATGTTCTGTACTTCCTGATAAGGAGGGTCTGAATACCCTCACCAAGGGCCTCCACCACAGGATTCCACTCATTGAGACACTTTGTCATCTCCATAGTTTCACCTGAATAAATATTATCATGTGGAATTATAAATACCATTCATCATCTTCTGACAATTCATCACCCATGCCTTTAAATTCCTGAATAAATTTAAGGTTCCCGGGGAACATAGAAACAATTGATGAAAAGGGAAATAGTCTCACTTCTTGTACTCCTACTTGTCCTTTACCAGCTTAATGCTGTAGAAGCAGTTAATCTCACAGGCCAGGTGAGGTACCTGAGCAAGGATATAGGGCCGCGGCCAGCAGGTTCCCCTGCAGAGGCAGAGGCTGCAGGTTACCTGGCAGCGCAGTTCAGGAAATACGGACTTAAAACAGAGGTCCAGGAATTCAAATATTACTCACTGAGGTCAGGTGATGTTAAAACATCCAGGAACGTGATTGGAACCGTTGAGGGCCTCTCAGAGAGGGAGGTGGTGATATGCGCCGACCTTGATACTCCACGTGATACATTAACATCGACCTTTGTTGAGGGTGCCAACGACGATGCGACAGGTCTTGCAGTACTCATAGGCCTTGCAGAGAGGTACAGTAAAAGGAAACCACTCTACACGGTTAGACTGATAGCCTTCGGGGCCGGTGAGGACCCATTCACATTCCCCCTTTTCACACCAGAGAGAACATCACTTGAACCCGACAGCTACCACCAGATAGTATACATCCCGTACCTTGTGGGTAGCCGCTACCATGTCCTCTCCCACCAGGATACCCTTAACAGTACCGCCGCAGTTATCAGTGTGGAGGCTACAAGATCAGGGGCCTCTGATACAGGTACCGGTCTCTTCTGATAATTCTTCACTGTTTGCACAGCCAGAAAATGCAAGAACAGATATGCATATCATTAAAAAGATAAATATTCTCTCCATTTAAACCCCCATTTTTATATTCCCGTTCATTTCTTATTTAAGTTCAGGTCATGAATTTCGTGGGGTTTTACCCGGGCACACCTTCTTCGTAATATGGGACTATAACGCAGTAACTCATCCGTTTCGCACCCATCATTTAACCTTTAACATATTCTATTAAATTTTAAATCAGAAAAAATTGGAAATTTTTAAATTATATAAATAAATTATGTTTAATATACTGGTTAATTCCTGTTTAATGAGTGGGGCTCTGATGGATGGTGTCCTAGCCATTAAATATTTTGAGTCATAAAAAAGGGGTAATTGTATGGATGATGATTGCTGCAGGGGAGTTCTGGGGGTGTGTGCTTGTTTTCCTTCTTCTTTACTTCATCCTCGGTATACTTGCATGGAAGAGAATAACTCTGAAGGGGGTTCATGGTGGATTTCAGATTTTATGGTGGAGTTGATGAGATCGGTGGTAACAGGATAGAGGTATCCTGCAAGGGTGATGGGCTATTCCTGGACTTCGGGATGAGGTTCAATATTGAGAAACTCTACTTTGATGAGTTCCTGCAGCCAAGGAGCTTCAACGGTCTCGGTGACCTCATGGAGCTTGGGGCCCTCCCAAGGATAAGAGGGGTGTACCGTGAGGACCAGGTCAGGTACCTTGGAATGAAGTTTGAGGAGAAGCCCGCGGTATCAGGTGTGCTCCTGAGCCACCCTCACCTTGACCATGCAGGATGCCTAAAGTACATACGTCACGATATACCCTTCTACATGCTGGAGGAGAGCTTTCTTATACTGAAGGCCCTTGATGAAACATCTCAGAGTGGTGGCGAATTCCTTCATTACAAACCTAAATTTCATTTTTCTGAAAAAAAGACCTTCAGGGGCGGCACAACACATAAGAGGGATAAGATTAAGATAGAAAGGCCAGTGAGGATCTTAAAACCATACAAAAGGTCTGAGGCAGGTGAGTTCAGCATCACACCGGCACCGGTTGACCATTCGGTTCCAGGGTCCTGCGCGTACATGATAGAATCAGAGGAGGCAATAGTATACACTGGAGACCTCAGATTTAAGGGCCGAAGGGACCATGAATCCAGAAAATTCGTTAAAAAAGCAAGAAAATTTTCCCCAAACATCCTCATAACAGAGGGAACAAGGATAGACCAGGAAAACAGCACCTTCGAGGAGGATGTTGAGAGGAGAACAGCAGCTATAGCCGCACACCACAGGGGACTTATCATTGTCAATTACCCCATACGCGACCTCGACCGGTTTCTGACATTTTACCTGGCCGCCAGAAACTCAGATAGGACACTTGCAGTGAGCCTCAAACAGGCATATATAATCAGACTCTTTGAGGGTCTCGGTTACCCACCTCTGAGTGACCTTGCAGTCTATGTGCCCCGTAAAACATGGGGGCTCATCGGAGAGGACGCGTCTGTCTGCTTTGATGGTGAATGGGTACCTGCAGCTGACCTTCCCGAGGAATACCTCGTTCAGGATTACAGGGGATGGGAGAGGCAATTCCTTGAACTGGACAACATCATAACCTACAGGGACCTCCAGAGGGAACCCGGCGAGTATATCTTCCAGTGTGACTACTTTGACTTCAAGGAATTCATAGACATCAAACCTGAGGGCGCGGCCTACATCAAGTCCAAGACTGAACCCTTCAATGAGGAGATGGAGATCGATGCAGAGAGGGAGAGCAACTGGCTCAGGCACTTCGGCATAGCAGAGTACAGGAGGTTCCACTCCTCAGGCCATGCAGGAAGATCTGACCTCGTGGAGATGATACTCGACGTGGAACCAGAGTCCATATACCCCATTCACACCAGGAACAGGGAGGAATTCATGATCTTTAAGGAGGAGGGTATTAAGGTTCTTGATCCAGTGATGGAAAAATAGTGGATGATTTTCATCCGGAGGATTTAGGGCCTCTGAAAAAATGAGGGGGAAAGGTTCATCCTAAAAAGAGTCAATTTTAGAGTCTCCTTATATTCCCCTTTTTATTTCCTGATGCAGTGTTCTTTGCAAGGGTTGAACGTTTGCCTGAGGAGTATATGCCGTAGTAACTGTTGTATGAAGCCCTGTTGTACGCTATAACTGCCCTGTATGATGCTGAATTTATACCTGAACCCTTATTTCTGTTTGCAGTGTTGTAGTAGATCTTTGCATAGCCTCCCCTCGCATTTATACCGTCGCCACCATTGTACTGGATGGTGTTACGGTAGATGGTTACAGATGATCCCCCCACGTATATGCCGTAGCCTCTGTTGCTGCTTATGGTGGATGAGTAGATAACTGAACCGGCACCGGCAACGTAAACACCGTACCTGTTACCTGTAACCGTGCTCTGCTCCACACCTGTGGTGCCCCTGGCGTTTACGCCACAGTTTCTGTTTTCAGAGACCCTGGTTAGGATTATCCTGGAATCTGTTGCAGTGTATACCCCATCGGTGTTTCTGAGGGATGTGCAGTTGTATATGATTGAGCTCTTACCATACACAGCTATTCCTGCGGCAGCATTGTCTGTTGAGTTCACGGATCTCACGATTGTATCTGCACCGTTAACCTGGATCCCGTTCTGATGGTTTGAACTGGCTTTTCCTGATACGATGTAGCTGCGGGCCCCTGTAAGGTATACACCGTTTTTGAGGTTCTCCACTGCTTCGAAGTATGCCACCGTGGCGTTGTATCCTGAAGAGTAGATCCCATGCAGCCGGTTGAGTTTCACGGTGACGTCAAATATCCTCGCATTGATTCCTGTTGAGTTGATACCGCTGAGGGTGTTGTTGGTGGAGTTCCTCACATATGAAAGGTAAAGGTCCTTACCTGCGGAGTAAATACCGTTGAGACCATTATTCTTAACCTCAATGAACCATAAATATGCGCTATCACCGAGGCTTGAGATTCCATTATGTGAATTGGAAGAGACATCCAGTATTATCTGCATGCTGGCATTCCGACCTGCTGAGAGTATGCCGTTTTCACCATTGTAGGATGCGCTGGTTATATAGAAGAAAGCTGCATTGTCCCCTCTGGAATATATCCCATTTTTTCTGTTGAAACTTGCATCCACATACCTGAATGAGGCATTTGATCCTGTGGAGTAAATACCATTTTCACCGTTGTAGTAGGTGTATGAGCTGATGACAGAGCAGCCGGGGCCAGCCACATGTATACCGTTTCGGGTGTTGTTCTGTGCATAGGATCCCTGCACACTGGATCCGTTTCCTGAAACGTATATGCCATCGGCACCTGAGTACTTGACGGTATTCTGGGTTATGTTAGCCCATCCACCTGTTGAATGGATTCCCGTGAGGTTGTTCCTTAGCACCGTGTTGTTGGTGATCCTTGTACCATTACCTGAGGAATTTATACCATGCCCAGAGTTGAAGGATATGCTGTTACCTGCTATTGAAACACCTGATGCATTTGAACTTATCCCATCCCCCTTTGAGAGGTAGATGGTGTTACCACTGGCCATACAGCCATTTCCCCTTATTAGAATTCCGCTTCCGTTACTGTTTGTTATGGTGTTACCTGTGATTGTTGCGTTTTTCCCGGTTACAAGGACCCCGTGTGATGCTGAAGCGTTTATGAGACTGTTGCTTATGGTTACATTATCACCATTAACAGTAAGGGATGCGGGGGAGCTGAATATTCCTGAGCCATTGACTGCACATGAGTTACCGTTTACTACCAGTGTGCCTGTGACGTTTGTCCTGTTAAGGAAGCTCTTGTTACCGTTGAGTTCCACGGTTCCATTGACACTGAAACCGGTTATGTTTGCTGCGGAATTTACATCAATGAAGCCGTTGAGCTGCACAATGCCCGATGCAACCAGGTTAATGGCCCTGTTAACGATCATGTTAACGTTTTCGTATATTCCCTCAAGAAATGTGATGGTATCGCCATCCTGGAGGGTGTAATCTGTGCCGTTGAGGGTGAAGTTTTCTGAGACACCGGTGGGCGTGAATATCTGCATGTAGGTTGTGTTGTCCACGGTGTAATCTGCACCGCAGCTGCAGCCTGTCATCATGACTGATATGAGAAGAATAAGGGGCAGTGTTCTGAGTTTTTTAATAATTAAACCTCCTTTATTACCTGTAAGTGTATATTATCTTGGATCCTGAATATAAATTTTCAGAATCCGGTATTAACAAAAAAAGAGATTTGTGTGGAACTCAGGCTGCTGCCTCAAGTTCCTGGTAGGTCTGTTTCACCTGCTTGTAGGTCCAGTGGTACTTCCACTTGTATCTCCACTTACCGCCTCGTTTGTACCATTTTCTGTACCATTTCTTGACCTTAACCTTTGAGACCTTGACCTTGTTGACCAGTTTTGCAGGTGTGTTTTTGATTATGCCCATCATTGTTGTGTTTGTGCTGTTTTTGAAGTATTTCAGTATTGTGTTTCCTGTTAGGGCGATTGTGGCGTTGTAGAGTGTGATGTTGCCGTTGCCGATCTGATAGTATGTGCCGTTTTCAAGTTCTATGATTGGTGTCTGGTTGAATATCAGTTTGGGGTATGTTCTGTTGGTGATGTTTCCTGTTATTGCGTGGTTTATTATGCCGTATTTCACTGTACCGTTTTTGATTATCATGTACTTTATGTTCAGTGTCCTGTTGAGGACAATCGGAGATGTGTACCTTGTACTATTGACTGTCGGGATGGCACCATCAATGGTGTAGTAGACGCCATCTGCAGGCGCTGAAGTTACGATAAAGTCGCCTGAATCTCCTCTTGGCAGTTCTCCAACCCCTATATCATCGGTTGCAGCTGCCTGTCCCATTCCACCAATAACCAGCGCGACAAAGACAGCCATAAATAAACTAACTGTTCTTTTCATACCAAACCTCCCTTAATTGATATGTAGTACATTCAGATACATTAATCATAAATAATATATAAAATTTTTTGTTTACTCATAATTATAAACAATTAAATACTAAAATAAAATTAACTTCATGTATTATAAAATTAATTTTAATATATGTCTATTTAAGTTTAACAAATTTCGTAGGAGCAGGTATACTCCTGTGGCCCTATAATTCAGTGTGAATCAGGATTCTTTATGCTAAAAAGCCAAGAAAAAGTGTAAATCATCAAAAAATCAGGTATTCATTTAAAATCTTGCAGATAGATTTATTCTTTCGTTTACAGCCATAAGACCACCTAAATTTTCATTTTAAGAGGATCATCCAGCGTTTTTTTCAGATTTTTAAAATCAGATAAAAAGAGATAGGTAAGTTAAACTGAAAAGCTAGACTGGATAAAGTCCCTGGTATATCCTCTTTACCCATCTATAGGTCCAGTAGTATCTCCACTTACCGCCTCTTCTGTACCATCTCTTAACCTTGACCTTCATCCACTTGGTCTTTTTGATAGCTCTTGCAGGTGTGTTTTTGATTATGCCCATCATTGTTGTGTTTGTGCTGTTTTTGAAGTATTTCAGTATTGTGTTTCCTGTTAGGGCGATTGTGGCGTTGTAGAGTGTGATGTTGCCGTTTTTGATCCTGTAGTATGTGCCGTTTTCAAGTTCTATGATTGGTGTCTGGTTGAATATCAGTTTGGGGTATGTTCTGTTGGTGATGTTTCCTGTTATTGCGTGGTTTATTATGCCGTATTTCACTGTACCGTTTTTGATTATCATGTACTTTATGTTCAGTGTCCTGTTGAGGACAATCGGAGATGTGTACTTGGTGCTTTTTGGAGTGGGCATGGCACCGTTGATGGTGTAGTAAACACCATCTTCTATAGTTGTATTTCCGGCTACAGCACCCTGCAGGGGTACATTAACCGCCGTAGAATAACCGGTTCCAATGAGGACCGCCATGGCAAAAAGAACCATGAAAACCCCCGTATTCATTTTCATGAAAAACCTCCTTTCTATATTTAATAATCTAATGTGAATTTCACCCCTTCTTCAGAACATCATGGGGTTTTAGGACGCTCACACCGGTTGCATCACCCACAACCTCTATCTGTATAATCCAGTCAGGATCATCAGACTCCTTAACAGGAAACCGCTCCATTAAAAAAGCCGAAACTGCATTAACGACCTCCTCTGGAGACTTTATGTACCTGCGCCCCCTGAGGTCGCAGATGACCCTGAAACTCTCCCCTGCCTTAACCTTCTCAGATACGAGGCTCGCAACCCTTTCGATTATACTGTCCAGCCTTGTTCTCACAACAGCCTCAACAGGGACTACCTTGGATATTACAGTGGTTGGAGAATTCCTGATTATATTAACAGCCTCAAATGGGTCCATATCAAGATCAAATTTAAGGACATTTGGAAAATCAGAATCCCTGACCCTGAGTTCGCCTTCGTACCTTGAAAGCACCATCTCGATCTCTTCAATGCCAACTATCTCCTCACCTGCAGGGCCACCCTTCTGACCGCTTAGGGTCACGATGAGGTTGAAATTTTCAGGAATCTTCAAGGAATCACCCCCTATCATACTATGTTAGGGGATATATAAGTCATTATCCATGTAGCTATGATTCAAGGTTATATATCGGAGATTTTAGCTCCATTTGCCTTCTGTAACTCCCTTTAAATTAGGGTTCAAGGTCATATATCAGAAATCCCAGTATGAATCCAAATATTCCAAATGCAACAAAACCTTCAAGGGCTGATCTCAGAACGTTCCAGTCAACAGCCATCCTCCCTATCATCCCCCATATAAACAGGACGGCAGAGCCAAGCACCGCGAGTATCACCGCAATCTTGATTGAGTACTTAATCCTTTCAATCAAGGGGTTCACCTATCCAAGTTTTTCATGGACCCTCCTGAGTTCAGAGGGTATGTCGATCATCTGGGGGCAGGGCATGCAGGAGCCGCAGCCTGAACAATTTGATGCCCGCTCCCGGGCATCCATGATCTTTCTGTACTCAGTTTCCACTCCCCCAGTGCTCATGAACCTGTATACGTCATTCAGGAGTCTGAAGTTACGGGGTATGTCAACGCCCTCAGGGCAGGGCATGCAGTACCCGCATTCTGAACAGGGGACACTCTTCCTCATGCGGTAGACCCTTTTAACCTCCCTCAAAATTTCATGGTCCTCTTTTGTGAGCTCCTGCGAGTTCAGTGCAATTTCAACATTCTCTCTGATCTCTGAAACACTACCCATACCACTTAGAACCACGTCAACATCATCCATATCCCACAGATACCTAAGACACCACTCCACAGGCTTCCGTGGTTTTCTGGCCATTTCATATATCTCCTGGACCTCCGGTGGAATGTTACGTACAAGTGAGCCTCCCCTCAGCGGCTCCATTATCACAGTGCCGGCACCAAGTTCGCGGGCATATGAAAGGGTGGCGGAGTTTGCCTGGTGGTCATCCACTATATTGTGCTGGACCTGAATGACATCCCAGCTGTATGAATCGGCTATTTCAAAGAATACGTCGGCTGTATCATGAAATGAGAATCCAACGTAAATTCCATCATCCCGGAGTGAGTCAAGAAAATCAAGAACCCCCATATCGTTGAGGGTCAGCCAAGAATCCTTTTTGAGGTTGTGAAGGAGGTATATATCAATTTTGCCTCTGAGGCGCTTCATCTGCTCCTCAAAGTACTTATCCATGTCTTCTCTACTGTTAATAAGCCAGGTGGGAAGCTTGGTTGTCACGACCGCATCGTCCCTGTAGTCACCATTTTCTGATAGAAAATCCCCCACGAAGACCTCGCTTTCACAGCCGTGGTAGGTGTAACCGGTGTCAATGTAGTTTATGCCGCTCTTAAGGGCAAACTCCATAATCCTCTCTGCGGACCTTCTCTCAAGCCTCCCATTCACCTCAGGGAACCTCATGACACCTATCCCCAGTATCGACGCAGATATGCCTGTTGAACCGAGTTTTCGCCGGATCATCCTTTTCACCTCAAACATCAGGGCTTTCTGTGTACCAGGCAGACGTCAATCCAGGAACATTCGGCGCATATATCAGTTAATTCAGGGGAATCTATGAGTGGGGAGATAAGCCCATCAATTTCTGTGTGTGTAAGTTCATCTCCACTCTCTATACCCAGTAAATCCATGAGCATCTGATCCATTAGCCTCACGGTGTCTTCGGCCCTCAGGCAGGTGGATCCATCAAGGAATGGACATGCAGCACAGATATCATCTGGAAAATCAACAATCATTATGGGCTTCTGTGGGTTATCATGGATCCATTTGAGGATCCTCTCCATATTATCGACGAATTCCCTGCTGTAGCCGTATCCCTGAAACCCCCGCATACAGAGGAGGTGATGTGCCCTGATTATCAGCTCAGGGCAGCCTCCATTCAGGGAATTTATGGACGTCAACCTCTTCACCGTAGGGCTCCTTTGGTGTTATGGCCCTTGTAAGTGCCGCAGCCCCTGTTATCTTAAGCAGATCACCGGGTATGAATGGTAAAAGCCCCATGACAAGAAGTTCCCATGCTGATGGCATCTGTCCTGTTGTCTGCAGGGTCCAGAGACCCAGAACCAGAAGTCCAGGGATGTAGATAAGGCCAAAGTTTGCAACAAGCATCAGGGCCATCATTGGTGTGAACTTCCTGGATCTTATGTGTCTGTCAACAAAGTGGCCCAGCAGCAGCGCTGCAAGAACGAATCCAATGAGATACCCTCCGGTCGCACCCATCAGTACAGAGGCTCCGCCGGTCATACCGGCAAACCAGGGCACCCCCGCGGCACCAATGAGGACGTATATGACCTGGCTCAGTCCGCCCCAGTACCTTCCAAGGACGACACCTGACATGAGGACTGCCAGTGTCTGGGCGGTGATGGGTACCGGGGTCCATGGTAGCGGAATCACAACCTGGGCCATTATCCCTGTTACACAGGCCATGAAAAATGCCATGACTGTCTTGTTGATCCATGTCTGATTGTGTCTCCATCTGAACAGAGTGTAACGCATCCTGTAGTATCCTTCAAGGTCAATGTTCATATCATAACCTCCATGGAGTGAGAGTTAATTGGAATCCCTTAGATACTTGGCTGTCGGATGATAAAAAAGTTTTGTTGTGAGGGTTTCCTTGGGGTCCTTATTCTGTGGTGATGTGGTGATGGAAGATGGTCTGGTATAAGCTACTCTTCCATCTCCTGAACCCGCCTCACATATTCCCCTATCCTGAATTTCCGTTCAAGCCCACGGTCATTCATGTACCTGACCTTTCCGAAGATCTCCCTTTCGGCCCAGGCCCTGTCATGCTTGCCGAAACACCAGGCAACCCCTGTGAAGCCATTGGGGTCCCTGCCATCTATCTCATACTTATCATTGAGGTAAAGTGCTATGTCATAGGCCCTTTCAGGGTGATCTGTCCACTCCAGGATCTTTTTACCCCAGTACATCCTCATGTAACCGTGCATCTTCCCGGTGATAACCATCTCCTTCTGGGCGGCGTTCCAGTATGGGTCATGGGTTCTGGCCTCCTCAAATTCCCTGAGGGTGTACTCGTATTCCCTGGTGTCCCTTGCGTGCTCCATAAGAGTGTTCTGGGCCCACTCCGGAAGGCAACTTATACTGCTGTAATTCTCACTGTAATGCACAAAGTTCATGCTGAGTTCCCTTCTCACAATGAGTTCTTCAAGGAATTCAGGGCATTCACCCACTTCAGAGGCCTTCAGGGCAAGATAAAGAGGTGATATATGTCCAAAGTGGAGGTATGGGCTCATGTTTGATAGGCAGTTCTTTACAGGGTCATTTCTGTACTTCTCAAAGCATGCAAGTTTCTCTGAAAGAAACTTATCGAATAATCTGATTGCCTCAGAGGTCCCACCCCTGAAAATGGAGGGCTCAAGTTCCTCAGGGGCCCTGAATTTTCCTGTAACATCATGAAGGTCAGGGCCTGGGTCAAGGTCGAGGGAATCAACAGCCAGCCCCCGCTCCTGGAGTGGAACCATGAACCTTTCAAGTTCCCTTGTTATCTTCAGTCTGAAGGTCCCTGCAGAATATTCCTCCTTAGGGGAGGCTGTTTCAACTGGTACTATAACGTTGCTCTCAACCTGCACTAATGGGATGTGGAGTGATTCAGAGAGTTCATCCACCCATCCCCTCTGAATGTCAAGGTATCCCCTGTCCACCACCACTGCAGAGGCCTCATCTGAGTATTTAATAACAGCTGATGGGGGCCTTTCACATTCAACCACGAGCCTCACGCCCCTCTTCATGAGAGCATCCCCAACATCCACCAGGCCCTCTATGAGGAAACTGTAGTGGCGGGAGTTGGCATTGGGGAATTCATCTGTGAGTCCAAATATGACGATCAGCGGTTTCTGTAGGCTGTTGGCAGTTTCAATAGCATACTCAAGGGCATGATTCCAGTGTGCCCTCACAGAGGCCTGCATCCAGTAGATGACGTACTTACCACTCCTATCGGGTTCTTCCGTGTTGAGGCTCTTTATCCTCTCATCATGTATCATCACCGCCACCTCACACTATGAGGGTTACAGGCACAAGTTCGCGGGGGTAGGGTTCAAAGAGGGTCTGGCCCTCAAGGTAATCATCCCCGAATCTCACGACCCATGACCTCAGTATGCTGAGGGGCACAAGAAGCGGCATAATCCCCTTACGGTACCATTCAACCGATTCAAGGAAATAACTCTTCTCCCTTCCATTGAGTTCTGATGAGAAGTGGCCGAAGGCATGCAGGAGGCTGTTTATGATTCTTTCAGGTTTCAGCGGCTCTTTTATAACACTGCAGAGGGTTTCAGAGTACATACTGAGGGTGTCATCATGATCCCCTTGATTTGCTATTATCCTTCCAAGTGTCCTCTGCCCCTCTGGACTGTAGGACATGAGTAGCAGCTTGTTTGATGTGTGGAACTCTATGAGGTCACCCAGGTCTCTCACGGCACGGAAATCCCTCACCAGGTAGAGCTTTATGAGGAAATCCTCCCTTATCTGGAGGTTCCTCAGCCGTCCTTCATCCTCCAGTGGGAGGTGCGGGAACCTTTCCATAACAGCCCTTCCAAAGAACCCTACCCCATGGCTGCCTGGTCTTCTACCAGCACCCATGTAGACCTTAACGTTCCTTATGCCGCATGATGGGGATTTGTTCTTTAATATGAATCCATCGACTTTGTCCAGTGAATCCAGGAATGAGGTTATGAATGAATTCATCTCATCTGTCACATCCCGTCCGGTTTCAGGCTGAAAAAGTCTGAATTCCCCGTTATCCATGGTTATACGTATGGGTGGTCTTGGAACACCGAGTCCCATCTCAACCTCAGGACAGACTGTGATGAAATCCGCATACCCAGAGAACTGTCTTACAAAGGGGCTTGATATCATTGAGCCATCATATCGGCAGTGATCATGTTCAATGCAGCGGCTGAGTACAACGAGGGGTCTTCTGAATTTTCTCATAAGTTATATGTATGGGCTAGAGATAAATAAGACTTGCTCGGCGGATTTAAGTGTTATAAATCATAGCTGTGGCGAGATAAATAAGACTTGCTCGGCGGATTTAAGTGTTATAAGTAAGACTTTAGTGTTATAAATCATCTCATAAAGAGGATAGGATGACATGCAGGATTCTCATACTTGAGGATGTCCCCCTTGACGTTGAACTGATGGAGAGGGAGATAAGGCGCTCAGGAATCGATTTCATATCAAAAACTGTTGAAAGTGAAGAGGACTTTGTAAGGGCACTTCATGAATTTAGGCCGGATGTTATACTGGCTGACCATTCACTACCATCCTTCGACGGCCTCTCAGCCCTTGCAATAGCACGCAAGCTGTGTCCAGATGTGCCTTTCATATTCGTAAGCGGAAAGATAGGTGAGGAATTCGCTGTGAAGGCACTTAAGAGTGGGGCCACAGACTATGTTCTTAAGAGCAACTTCTCAAAGGTTCCGGTTGCAATAAAAAGAGCCCTCAGGGAGGTTGAAAAGGAGAGGGAACTTGAGAGGACAAGAAGATCCCTCGCAGAAAGTAACTGGCAGCTGAAGGAGGCGCAGAGGATAGGTAAGATAGGAAGCTGGCAGTGGAATTTTGACTCAGACACCCTTTCATGTTCTGATGAGGCGCTGAGGATACTTGGAATCAGAAAAGATGATTTCAGGGGCACCCCTGATGAGATGGTATCAAGGATCCACCCGGAAGACAGGGAGTCATTCCTTGATTCGGTCAGAATGAAGGAGCCATTTGAGGGGGAGTACAGGATAATAAGGGATGGCCTGGAGGGTGTCGCACTTTTCAGGGCAAGGGTCATCCAGGACTCCAAGGGGAAACCCGTCTCCATGATAGGAATAAAGCAGGATATAACCGAGGATAAACGTATCAGGGAGTCTCTGGAAGCTTCGCTGAGGGAGAAAGAATTTTTAATGTCTGAGATACACCACAGGGTCAAGAATAACCTTCAGCTTATTATAAGCCTCCTGAGGCTCCAGTCCAGGTACATAGATGATGAGAAATCCCTTGAGATATTCACCGAGTGCCAGAACAGGGTGCGGTCGATAGCCCTCGTACATGAGAGGCTCTGTGATTCCAGAAACGGGATGGCCGTAAACCTCTCTGATTATATTGAGGAACTCCTCAGTGAACTTAAGGGTATGTGCAGCGGCAGGGATGTGGTGTTCAGGGTTAAACTTGCTGACATTGAGACAGGAATCAACACCGCGGTTTCAATTGGTCTGATAGTAAATGAACTTGTAACAAACGCCATAAAGCATGGTATAGGGGATTCCGGGGAGATAAAGGTTGAACTTGAATCATCCAGCGGCTCCGGAGTCCTTATGGTTGCGGATAATGGTTCTGGACTACCTGAGGATATTGAACTTTTAGATCCTCCAGGTTTTGGTCTCAGACTGGTTAATTTCATGTTAAGCAGAATAAAAGGCTCAATTTCGGTAGAAAACCAGAATGGGGCGGTATTCAGGATCAAATTCGATCTTGGTGGTTGATGATGAGGAGAAGGGTTATCGTTGTGGAGGACGAGGAGCTGGTGGCCCAGGATATCAGGGCGATCCTGGAGGATGCCGGTTATGAGGTGCCTGCGATATTCCATTCGGCTGAGGATCTCCTTGAGGGAATTGAAAACCTCCAGCCTGACTCAATAATAATGGACATCATGCTCGCAGGTGAAATGGACGGAATAGAGGCTGCAAGGATCATAACAGAGAAGATGGACGTACCCATAATATACCTCACAGCCTACAGCAGCAATGATATCCTCAAGAGGGCCGGTGAAACCGAACCCTATGCATACCTGCTGAAGCCCTTCCATGAGAGGGACCTCAGGGTGAACCTTGAAATGGCAATCCACAAGCATGAGGCAAAGAGGAATAGACTTAAACTCATCAGGGAAAGAACCCTGAATGAATACCTTAAGAGGTCAATAGCTGAGAAGGAGGCGCTTCTACGGGAACTTCACCACAGGGTCAAGAATAACCTTCAGCTTATCATAAGCCTCCTTTCACTTCAGATAAGGTATGCTGAGGATCCCGCTATGGAGCACTTCTTCAGGGATTACGTTAACCAGCTGAGGTCAATTGCGGTTATACATGAGCGGGCATATCCATCAGGTGGCAGCTACATTATTGATTTCGGTGATTACCTCAGGAGCATCTCATCCCAGCTTCTTGAATCATATGGCGCATCATCATCTGTCCTTGTGGATATAAGGGCAGAGGGTATCCGCCTGAATATGGACACTGCGGTTCCCCTGGCACTCATAATATCTGAGCTAATCTCAAATTCACTGAAACATGCATTTGAGGGTGAGGGGAGGATAAAGATTTCCATTGAAAAAATGAATGGATCATACCTGCTGGTATACACTGATGATGGAATGGGGCTCCCTGAGGGGATAACGTTTCCTGATGGGGGGTCCTTTGGGTTCAGGATGATTGAAAATCTTTCCATACAGCTTGGGGGCAAAGTAAGGCTGGAAAAACCTGAAAGGGGTGTTAGGTTTACATTTGAATTCACTGAACAGGTCTATAGTGACAGGATGTCCTGATAAAATAAATCTCCGGATTTTACTCAAAGGCATCTCAGTATTCCAGGTCATTCAGGAGGTATTCGACCTTTGAGGGGATGCTATCATCTGATAGCATGTAGTGGACCCACACCCCCACCTTCTCTGATTTAAGGAAACCGGCCCTTTTGAGTATGTTGAGGTGATGTGAGACTGTCGGCTGGGGCTTTTCAAGGGCCGCCATGATTTCACAGACACAGAGCTCACCCTCAGATAATAGGTGGATTATCTTCAGTCTCGTGGGGTCGGCGAGGGCCTTAAGGGCAAGGGAATCCCTTTCTATTTTATCATCATCAGGTAGCCTTTCGAGCCTTTCATTAAGTCTCTCAAGCTGTTCAGGGCTTGGTTTATCTGTTTGACACATTTTCATAATGATCACCTATGAGCCACCAGCACCTGGCAGTGGGGCGTCTCTGCAAGGATACACTCAGGGACTCTAGCAGCTTATATAACATGGGACCTCCTTAATGATGGGCGAATGGGTTTAATGATTATGTCTGAGCACTGAATTCTTCTTCCAGGTCTGCAGAGATGCCTTTCGTTTCACATACCATAACTTCATCTGGAGTCCTGCCGGCCCTCTGAAGGCCTTCAGGACTTATTCTTACCACCGACTATGGAGGATACCTCATTTGGATTATCATTTCATTTTTCTTTCGCAGTCCATACAGTAATCTGTGTCCCTGTCGGTTTTGAATAGTTTGCCGCATCCCCTGCAGTTAACATACCTGAGTCCTGATTTTTTCTTTTCAAGTATACCTGTCTGGCATGCACAGGCCCTTGAGGAGATCATGGCCTTTATTTTACCCTCAAAGCCCTTTTCTTCATCCTTAACCATTGAATTCACCATAAAAAGTGGATCAGGAAAGGATATTCATTATCTCTTCCTTTGAGGCGACTCTCCCCATGATTTTGAGTTCACCGTCAACTGCAAGTCCGGGGAGGGCTGTGAGTCCCGCTTCAAGTATCTCGTCCATGTCCTTTACCTTCTCGAACTCTGCATCTATTCCCAGTTCCTTAACAGCTTCCCTTGCATTTTTCTCAAGCATCTGGCAGTTTGCACATCCTGTACCATAGATTCGTATCTTCATCCTATCACCTCAATTATATTATCATGTTGAATAGGTAACCTGTCAGTGTTATGGAGACTGCGAGTATTGCTATGAATGTTCCGAGGAGCCTGGGCTTCATAACCTTTCTGAGGATTATCATTTCAGGGAGTGATAGGGCTGTTATTGACATCATAAGTGCCAGGGCGGTTCCGACTGCCATTCCCTTCTCTATGAGTGCTGATATGAGGGGTATGGTCCCCGCTGCATTTGAATAGAGGGGGACACCTATGAGTACAGCCATGGGGACTGCGAGGAGGTTATCTGAACCTGCATATTCCAGCAGGAAATCGGATGGTAGATAGCCGTGTATCCATCCACCTATGGCTATCGCGACTATTATGTAGGGTGAGACCCTGCGGAGTATATCCTTCATTTCGTTTTTGGCTATCATGTACCTTTCCCTGAGGGTTGGTTTCGGGAGCTCAAGATTGGCTGTGCCAATTGCCTTCATCTTCTCAAGTGTTTCATAGACGTAGTCCTCAAGCTGGCTTTCCATTTTGAGTTTTCCTATGAGGACACCGCCGACCACAGCTATTATGTACCCTGATATGATGTAGAATGCGGTTATCTGCCACCCGAAGAGTCCCAGAAGGAGTACTATCGCTATTTCGTTTATCATGGGTGATGATATGAGGAATGAGAAAGTTGCGCCCAGGGGCACGCCTGCCTCAACGAACCCTATGAATAGGGGGACAGCTGAACATGAGCAGAATGGTGTGATTATACCGACAATGGCTGCAATGAAGTTCCCTGTATATTTATGCCTTTTTTCAAGGATCTCCCTGACCCTGTTGGGCGGTATGTATGTCCTTATGAATGATATGATGAATATGAGTGTTGCAAGGAGGATGAATATCTTTATGGTGTCGTATATGAAGAAGTTAACAGCGCTTCCGAGGTGTGATGCTGGTTCAAGGCCAATGAGATTGTAGGTTACATAATCGGCGAATTCCTGTAACAAACTTCAACCTCCGGATCAATATATTCAAATCTATGGATATATTTCTTATTTCTGCCGCAACTTTATATAACTTTCGGTATCATCCACCACTCACTGAGGATAAACCACTGAAAAAATAGGATTGAAGCTAAAGGAGCTTTGCACGATCATAAACATTTTTAAGCGTCTGCATATCCACACTGGTGTAGATCTGCGTGGTTGAAAGGTTTGAATGCCCCAGAAGCTGCTGTATGGCCCTTATATCCACACCGTTCTTGAGGAGGTGAGTTGCAAAGGAGTGCCTGAGGATATGGGGGGTCACCTTCTTGTTTATACCAGCCTTCCTGGCGTAATTCTTTATCATCATCTGGACGTACCTCGGTGTGAGAGGGTCCCCGAAGCGGTTGAGGAAGAGGTACTCACTCTCATGGACCCTCCCGCTGAGGTAATCCATAAGGAGGTCCCTTGTGCTCTCATCAAACAGGACTATACGATCCTTATCGCCTTTACCCCTTATCCTTATTGTCCGCTCACCGGTGTCAATATCATTGACCTTGAGTGAAACAAGCTCAGAGACCCTAAGACCTGAGGAGTAAAGGAGCGAGAGTATCAGTCTATCCCTGGTCTTTATGAATCTCTTAATGGCTGAACCATCATCTGAGACTTCAACTGCATTGATGAGCCTCATAACCTCATCCTCATTGAGGGACTTGGGTAGGGACTTTGTCCTCTTGGGCGCCTTGACCTCCTGCAGGCAGTCTATTTCACTGAACTCAAAGAACTTCTTGATAACAACAGTGACAAGATAGATATAGTTCTGGGTGACGTTCTTCTCCCTTTTAAGGTGCTGTATGTACCTCTTGAAGGACCTCAGAACCCTCCTATCATCGTAGAGGTCATCCTCATCCATCAGAAATTCATAGAAATTTTTAACAATTGACCTGTATGTTTTGATGGTGTTTGGGGAATAATTCCTGATTTCAAGTTCCACAAGGTAGTCCTCAATGAGTTCCGGGAAATTGTAGCGTTCAAGAAGACCCTGTTTTTCCTCTGACTCTCTCTTCATGTTCATGGTATCTACCATAAATCTCCACTTAAATCTTGCGGATCACGTTAGGGTCTCAACTGATAATCACATGTAGCTCCGATCTATGTTCTCACTGTTATAACTTTGATGCGACATCCTCTGTGAACTTGAAAGGTCCTTCTCAAGGGCCTTCTCATAGCTCTTGTACCTCCTGAGGATCTGGTCCTCGATGGAAACGGCCTTCCTTATTGCAACCTCCATGTGCCTGGTCTCAATGTAGGTGCTATCATCCATCACAGCAAGGTCCCCGGCCATCCTCACAACACCACCGAGGTCCCTGAGGCGGAGTGTAAGGGCGTCTTCCACTTCATCAATGACCCTGGCCCTCCTCTTCGCCTCCTCAATAAGGAGTTCAACAGCGGCAGCCCGTGCATGGGGTATCTTCCCATCCAGTTCTATCTCCTGTGCAACAAACTGCGCGATTTTTGCCCTGTTTTCATCGGTATCAGGCATCGTGGTATTCAGGAGAAGCTCGTAGCCCTCTCCCTGAACCCTTGAGCGGAGGGGGGGAAGTATGTACTGGAGATCAGCGATGTTACAGGCACCCACGAATATGAAGTCACAGGGGACCTCATCAACCTTAACGGAACTCCCGGCGCTCTGGGGGTTCCTGCCGACTATGGGGAATGTCTTATCCTGCATGGCAGTGAATATGAACCTCTGAAGGCCGGCTATGTGGACTATCTCGTCTATGAATAGGACGCCCTCATGGGCCTCGTGGATTGCACCGGGGACAACACGCTCATAGGGCTGGGAACCCAGGTCAGGGTGTCCTCCGTAGGGGTCATGGCGAACATCACCCAGGAGTTCGGTTTCACTTGCCCCCGTGGCCTGAATGAAGGTTTTTCTCTCAAGGGGGACTATGACGTTTCTGGGTTTCTCTTCAACCATCTGCCTCCTCTTTTCAAGGGCCCTCTGATCAAGGACCTTGATGCTGTCTCCGCCGACCCTCTCGTATATTACAACCTCCTCAACACCATCCATTATCCTGGTGGTTGTGACCCTCTTCTGGGGCACGCTGAGGCTCCCTGAACTCATCTCGAACATCCCGAGGAGGTCCCCGATGTGCTTCCTCCTTGCCTTAATATGGGAGAACTTATCACCGCCACATTTGGGGCAGATGCTGTTGTAGGCGCTACTGTACTCGCCACAGTGTATGCACTTGAATCCCAGGCGTTCTGCAACAGCCTCAGGGACACTTTGGGGATCTATGAGTTCACCCTCAGCCCTTTCAATCTCAAGGATTTCATCCTCTATTTCCTTACGGCTTTTAACCTCAACGAATGGCCTCTCAGGCCTTTCAGGGTTATGGACAACTGTTATCTCCTCTGATGGTTCAGGGAGGTGAAATGATATCGCCTGGGCAAGCAGGGACTTTCCTATGCCTGGCGGCCCCACTAGAAGCAGGTGCCGCCTCTGCTTTGCAGCTATCTTTATCATGGGCATGACGTCCTCATGCCCTATGACCCTCTCAAGGGGATCTTCAGGTATCTTAACGTCTTCTGTTGTGTTTATATCCTTCAGGTACTCACGGTTCATGTCGACATACATTTTGATGCCTTCTATGGGTTCAGGTGTGGCCTGTTATGAGTTTGAGGTTGTGGGGTTTCTTGACAATGTCCCCGCTCCTCACAGCCACAAGGTATCTGAGTCCCTTCTCAAAGGAGAGGTCAACAAGGCGCTGGGTTATCACACCATCAAAGACCACAGCGTAGGGGTGGTTGTTGACGCGGCTTAGTTCATCGTAGAGGTTCTCCACCTTGACCTCCTTCAGTATATTGAGGGCATCATCCAGTATCTCCGCGTTTCCTGTCCCCTCAAGTTCCTTCAGGATGTTCCGGAGGAGCAACATCTTGTCCTCTGATTTCTTCTTCTCCTTCTGCATCCCCAGGTCATGGTAGAACTGTTCCACCGGCACCTTGTTTCTGAGGGCCATCATGATCTCATCCTTCTCAAGGTCCTCCACCTCCTTGCCCTTTGGGGCCCTTGTGACGTAGTCTATGTCCCCCACCTGGAGGAGCTCCTTGAGGATGAGTTCACCGCCCCGGTCACCATCGACAAATGCCGTCACCGTTTTCTTCTTTGTGAGCTCTGCAACGGTTCTTGGTACGCTGACCCCCTCAACTGCAATGGCGTTCTTTATACCGTACTTTAGGAGGTTGAGGACATCGGATCTTCCCTCCACAACAAGTATGGCGTCTGAGGTTTCAACGTTGGGTCCTGCTGGAAGCTTTTCATCACCGTACTCTGTGATCTCATGGACCCTCATGGCCTCCTTGACCTCTTCGATCATTCTGAGGCTTTCAGGGGTGACCTCCTCCATCATACTGGCGTATATTTCCTTGGCCCTCTCAACAACCCTTTTACGTTTAACCGCACGGACGTCCTCAACCTTTGTGACCTGAATGTAGGCCTCACATGGTCCGACACGGTTTATTGTTTCAAGGGAAGCTGCAAGTATGGCGGTTTCAACACGGTCAAGGCTTGATGGGATGATTATCTCCCCCTTTGATTTACCACCCCTGGATGTGATGTTGACCTTGATCCTCCCGATTCTACCTGTTTTCTGAAGTTCCCTGAGATCAAGGTCATTACTGAGAAGACCTTCAGTCTGTCCAAATATTGCCCCAACAACATCAGGTTTCTCAACGATTCCGTTAGCATTAATTTGAGCGTGAATGAGGTATTTGGTTGTACTTATTTCTTCTTTTCCCATGTAAACCCTCCTTTGAGGAATGAACTGGTTATCAAATTGAAAAAATATGATGATAACAGTTTTCAGATATTATCAAGGGGGTATGGGCATACCTCCAGCTTCAGCCTTTCTATGTATGAGGGAAGGCTCTGTATGTCCTTGATGTATCTTCTGGTCATCCCCATGAGTCTTCTCCGTATTCTGAGGTCTGGATTCGCTCCAAGGCTCTGTATATCAGTGTACAATCTTTTTGCAAGTTCACTGCCCTTCCTGTCAAAGTCTGTTAGTATGATGACCCTCGAGGCACTGGCTGCCCGGAGGGCGATTTCAGAAAGTCCCATCATGGAACCTGAAACCTTTATGAAGGGTCCCTCGACACCCAGTTCCCGCAGGGCCTCCTCGTCCTTCCGGCCCTCGATGAGAATGGGTACTCCAAGTTCTCCCTGGTATTTAAGTTCATTTATTTCATGGGTTATCTGCTGAAGCTTTATAAGAGACATATTAAGCCCTTTCAGTAGCTTGATAATATCTATATTTTATATGGAGATACTGATATATAAAATAATCACAGATGTCCCGCTCTGGAATGGGACTATATTTAAATATCGTTTCTATCATAATACCCATATCATTTTAAAGAATCATGGAGGAAAGATGGTGGCTAAGGGCCTTATAAGAATTGTTCTGGATATACTCAAACCACACGAACCCATAATACCTGAATATGCCAAGTACCTGAGTGAACTCAGGGGCGTTGAGGGTGTTAACATAACCCTCATGGAGATCGATAAGGAGACAGAGAACATCAAGGTTACGATTCAGGGAAACGACCTCGATTTTGATGAGATAACAAGGGCCATTGAGAGTTATGGGGGCTCCATTCACAGCGTTGACGAAGTTGTAGCTGGAAAAACCATGGTAGAAGAGGTTACAACTCCCCAGGATTGATTATATGGCCATAAAAGGCATAAAACCCATTGAACGCCTGAGAAGTTTCCGCAGCCCAGGGGATCCCCTGAGGCTTCTTTCTGACATATCGGCCCCCCAGGTTTCAGATGCACTAAAGGCGGTGGCCGGTATAAATGGGGTTATACCCTCCATAAAGCCCGTTAACAACCTCAGACTCTGCGGATGGGCTGTTACCGCAAGCACATCAAGCAGTGACTGGGGGACCTCTGTAATGGCCATAGAAGCTGCAGGTAAAGGTGATGTTGTTTTTATAGGGACTGATGGCGATGATATGGCTGTCTGGGGGGAGCTCACATCAAAAACCGCCATGGCCAAGGGCATAGCAGGTGCTGTGATCTATGGATCCTGCAGGGATATGGATGCCCTTCTTGAACTTGACTTCCCGGTATTCTCCAGGGATTATGTCCCATGCGCGGGGGAACCGCTCGCAGAGGGCAGGCTGAACGTGACCCTTGAGTGCGATGGTGTCAGAATTGAGAGTGGAGACCTCATATTTGGAGATGAATCTGGAGTGGTTGTTGTTCCCGCAGAGTTTGTACCTGACGTTGTTCGCGCCGCAATGGAAATCAGAAAGAAGGAATCATCCATCAAAGAGAAGCTTGATGAGGGCTTCAAGCTTTCTGAGATTCTTGGATTGAAGTAGTGGGTTTTCATGGGAGAGAGGGACGTTTTTGCTTACATAGGGGAGAATAAGCGTACCATAATTCTCTCCTTCATTGCTGTTGCTGTCCTCATATTCATCATAGGATTATTTGCAGGTTTTGGGGATATTCTGAGGGCCCTTGAGAGGACCAGCCCCTATTTTCTTGCGGTGAACTTTCTTCTGGAGGCACTCATACTTGTGCTGTGGACGGTGAGATGGAGGCTTATACTGAACCTGGTTGACGATGCTCCATCGTTTCCCAGGCTCATGATGCTTCTTTTTGCAAGTATCTTCGGTAACAACATAACACCAGGGGCCGCAGGTGGCGAGCCACTGAGGGCATACCTCCTGCGGGAGGTTGAGGGGACGCCATTTGAGATCGGCTTTGCATCGTCAACAGCAGACAGGGTCTTTGAATTCATACCCTTTGCGGTTATATCAATTCTCTCAGCGGTCCTCATCATGACATGGAGCATATCCATCTGGACGAGGGTTGTTGTGAGTGTTCTCATCTTTTTCACAATCGCATTTTTCTCAGCTGCAATTTATGCCGGGATGAACCGGGATATTGCCCAGAGGCTTGCGCTTTCTGTTGTGAGAAGAGCTGTGGAGTGGGTTTCAAGGTTCAGGAAGGGTGATATCAGTTTCTCCAGAATACATGAGAGGGTCATATTCTATATAAACAGGTTCAGTGAGGGCTTTTCAACAGCGATAACTGATAAGAGGGTCTTTATAGCGGGTTTTTTTGTTTCGCTTGGAATGTGGGCCCTTGATGTTTGCCGCCTCTATGTTTGCTTCCTGGCGGTTGGGGTTTCACCACCTGCAGTACCCCTTATAATAATCTACACCGTGGGGATCCTGATATCACTTTTACCACTTCTACCAGGATCCCTTGGACTAAGGGAGGGTATACTTGTGGGCCTATTCGCTGTTGCAGGGATAGGGGCTGATTATGTCATGGCTGCCAGTGTGGTTGATAGGATCGCAAGTTACTTTGCACCAACCATGATAGGTTTTCTTGCGGCGCTGTATTATGGTAGATACATAATGGCCCCTGGGGATTAACTCAAGAAAACCGTGCACATCCCTGTACATCAAACACTGTTTTAATATAAAATTATCGAAACATTTATATACTAGTAGGTAAAGAGTACACTATATAAAATTTTCGGTGAATTATGAAGAGCTTAGGGAATATTTCACATGTCTCCAGCAAGGGAAGAATAATAGTACGTTCCACCAGAACACCGCAGCTTGGAGCACCCGTTTTTACTTCTGAAGGGAGAATGATAGGAAAAGTGCACGATATCTTCGGTCCAACACGAAATCCATACATATCAGTAAAACCAGTTCGTGCAATAAAACCTAAAAAGTTTGAGAACCGAGCTGGAGAGACTTTATACGTGGGTATAAAGAATGTGAAAAAATGGGGGCGAAGGAAACGAAGGAAAAAATGAGGTCTGATGTTTCTGAAATAGAGAAGGAAACAAAATGCCCTGAGTGCGGCTCCGAGGATCTCAGGGGCGACTACGAAAGGGCTGAAATAGTATGTGGAAAGTGTGGTCTTGTCATAGACGATAACCTGGTTGACATGGGTCCAGAATGGAGGGCCTTCGACCATGAACAGCGTGACAAGAGGACAAGAGTGGGGGCACCCATAACCTACACCATACACGACAAGGGTCTATCAACAATGATAGACTGGAGAAACAAGGACATATACGGAAGGGACATCCCCGCACGGAACAGGGCCCAGTGGTACCGCCTCAGGAAGTGGCAGAGGAAGATAAGGATCTCAGGGGCAACAGAGAGGAACCTCGCATTTGCCCTGAGTGAACTCGACCGTGACTCCTCAAGACTGGGACTCCCAAGAAGCGTCAGGGAAGCCGCATCAATGGTCTACAGGAGGGCAGTTGAAAACAAACTCATCAGGGGAAGAAGCATTGAGAGAGTCGTTGCAGCGTCACTCTACGCGGCATGCAGAAGTTGCAACGTTCCCAGAACACTTGATGAGATTGCGGAGGTCTCAAGGGTCAGCAAGAAGGAGGTTGGAAGGACCTACAGGTTCTTAACAAGGGAACTCAATATAAAGCTGCCGCCAACATCCCCCGTTGACTACGTGCCAAGGTTTGCAAGTGAACTTGGCCTCTCAGGGGAGGTCCAGTCCAAGGCCATTGAGATCATAGAGATGGCAATGAAGAACGGTCTCACATCAGGTAGGGGCCCCACCGGTGTTGCAGCAGCAGCCCTATACATCGCATCGGTCCTCCTTGGGGAGCGCAAGACCCAGAGGGACGTTGCAGAGGTTGCAGGTGTAACCGAGGTGACAATAAGGAACAGGTACAAGGAGCTCACAGAGCAGCTTGATCTTGGTGTGACACTCTAGTTACACCAGGAACAATTTTTAATGAGTTTTATATCAGGATCTCTCTTTTGCACTGTTTTTGGGTGAAATTCAGAATGAATTGTTTCTTATATTCTTCATACAGTTCTGAAATCATGGATTTTCAAATAGAAGCTACGAAATTCAGAATGAATTGTTTCTTATTCTTCATACAGTTCTGAAATCATGGATTTTCAAATAGAAGCTACAATATTCTATTTTTCTCAAATTTATCGGACCTTTAAAAATGAGAAAAACTGCTAAAAGAACCTTCAGAAACGGTTCTGCGGTTTAACATCCCCTTGAGCACTCATCTATTGCCCTCTTAAGGGCATCTATTATCTCATTGTTACCCCCATCATAATCCTCAAGGTTCCGTCTGTAGACGTCAAGCCGCCCAAGGAACCCCTCAAGAGTCTCCCTTTCTGTCTCCTCATGGAATTCGCCGTAACCCAGCTTCTCAAGGTATAACGCGTTGAGTATCTGCTCGAACTGTCCCTTAACAGGAACACTGTAGACTGGCTTTCTGAGGTAGAGGGCCTCACTTATCAGGGTGAAGCCGCCGTTTGTTATAACCGCAGCCGCAGACTCAAAGTCCCTGAAGAACCGGTCCTCATTGAATCTCCTGAAGGTGAGGTTGCCATCCACTTCCTCCCTGTCAAAGCCGTATACGATGAAGTCCCTGTCTATACTTTTCAGGATCTCAATGAGCCTCCTGTTTGACCTGCTGGTCTGGTATACCAGCACATGATCCCCATAGTAAGGATCAAGATTCATTATCTCCTCCCTCAGGACAGGGGGATACATTGATACCTTCTTGGGATTTTTAACCTCAGGGAAGAAGTAACTGGTTATGAGGTATCGTCTGGGCCTTACAATGAATGACCTCACAACAGCCGCGGCCTTGATCTTGTCCCGCCTGAATTTCTCAGGGTACTCTATCCTGCACTGGGTTATGACGTGCATGTTGTCTATGCTTATTAGGGGTATCCTGAGCATGTTGCTTATGACACTGGCATAGAACTCAAAGTCAGAAACCACAACATCCGGTCTGAAATCTCTTGCTATCCTGTAGAGAAGCTTGAGGTTCTCCTTGAGGTCCCTTGGGAACGTTTTCATGGCCTTTACGAATGTTTTGATGTCATTTACACTGTTATCCTCATAGACAGTGTTGAAGCCGTATATCTCATGGACATTATCGAATTTGCTGCTCAGGTACCTGTAGGCACGGTCACTTGCAAATATGAGGACATCATGGTCCTCTGTGAGCTTGTCCAGGATCACCCCACTCCTTATGGCGTGTCCCATCCCCTCACCGCAGACGGAGTAGAGCACCCTCTTCTTCTTAGAGTGCCCAAATTCATATTTGAGGTCTTCTGCACTCACCTTCTTCCCCATGAAGTCATATACTGTGCTCTTTGTGTACTTGAATGCCAGGTTTCTGAGGCCCTCCTTTTCAAGCCTCCTTATGGATACCAGAACCCTGGGTTTCCTCAGAACCCTGAACCTGCTTATCTTACCTATGCGCTCAATGTAGTCGGTATCCTCCCCGAAGTCAAGGGACTCATCGAAACCACCGACCCTTTCATGGAGTTCCTTGCGGGTCAGTATTCCGTAGCAGCCTGCCCCATGGGGTTTAATGGATTCAACGAGTATCATGAATCTGTTCGCGAATTCGTGGAGTATCTTATCACGCCTTCTGGTTGAGAGGGGTATCATCTGGGTTATGGCAATTCCCAGGTTCTCTGATTCGAATTCCTCCACAGCATCCCTGAGGTACCCGTCGGTGAGGACAAGGTCAGCATCCAGGAAGAGGAGGAGTTCTCCCCTGGCGACCTCAGCCCCCCGGTTCCTTCCGGTTGCGGGCATTCCACCCTCAACCACCCTGCAGCCGTACTCTTCTGCAATTTTTATTGTATTATCCTCAGAGTTTGCATCTGCCACTATAACCTCGTAGTCTGTGAAGTCCTGTTCCCTTATGCTCTCAAGCAGCGCCGGTAGATATTCCTCCTCATTGTATGTAGGTATGATTATACTGAGTTTCATCCCTTATCCTCCTTCAGAAGAATGAAAAGAAGTTCCATGTCATGAAGAACCCGCTGCATCTGCCATCAAGGCGACGGGTTAACCTATCAAGGAGCACCATCTCGTTCTGCTCCGGTGAAAGCCTCAGTATCAGCATATCACCCTTTCTCTCCTCTGAGAGAACAGTGAGTCCCTCAAGGTTGGGGGTGCCTGATGGCTCAAGGATGGTAACCTCATAGTATCCGGGCACTGACCCCAGGATCCCAAGGAGCACCCTCAGAACAACCAGTGAGGCTATTATGAGGGCCGGGATTTTAAGGTTTCCCGGGCTGAAGGGGACCCTGAGGGCGCTCATACCTATAATCCCTGATAGCCCGACAAGTGCTGGGGTTGAGAAGAGACCCCCGTCTATTATGCCTATTATGGTTGATGCTGTGGCGAATATGACTATCGCCACATGGAAATCCCTTCTGTCACCTGTTGATAGAAGCCCAAGGATGTATATCAGTGTGATGGAGGTGATTGTAACTGGCAGAAGGAATGGGATGTGACCTGCCAGTGATGAACCGATGTGGATACCTGATGAGGCAGGCACTACAAGCCCGGTGAGGGGGCTTAGGCTTGCCTTGAATATATGGGAGTGGGTCAGGCTCGTTGAGGCAGCCGGACTCATTGATATGAAGGTCGTGAATGGTGATACATTCATTTTAAGGCGGAGTGCCACCTCAACTGCGAGGCCCGTGAGGTAGGTTACAAGTGCTATGATCGCCGAGGTGTAGAGGTAGGTGTTCTTATCAGGGCCTTCAGGACCAAAAATTCCACCCTCCCTGAAGAGGGGCGCAAGGATGAACATGGTCCCCATTATGGTGAAGAATATCACATCCTTGCCCTCTGAGGAACCCATGAGGAATACGTGTGTTAAGGGTGTTATTATCGGGTCGAGGATGTCTGTGGTGAAGAGTGTGATTGCCAGTGCAATGAAGATTATGCCGGCTGCCATGAATCTGTCTGATCTCAAAGTTATTCACCAGAAGAAATTAATTTAATTAGCAGGGAGAGATATGGATCTTGTCACTTATAAATTAATCGCGGCAATGCTGATGAATGGATACATCAGGTTATAACATGGATCCTGTATTCTATATTACGGCACTTCTTCTTACAGGCATAGTGGCCGGACTTGCCACGGGCCTCCTGGGTGTTGGGGGAGGCTTCATAATAGCTCCTGTACTCTTCTTTCTAATGGAGTCCTCAGGCACACCACCTGATATTGCAATAAGGACGGCCTTTGCAACCAGCCTTGCAGTTATCCTGCCAGCTGCCCTCACAGGGGCTTACTCACATTACAGGAGGGGCTGTGTTGATGCAGGCAGAGCCATACCCATGGGGGCTCTGGGTGCCTGTGGAAGCATCCTGGGGGTCTTAACTGCCACCTCATCACCTGCAGGGATCCTCAGGGTGGTATTCGGATTGCTTCTGATTCTTGTTTCACTGCAGCTCATTCTGTCGTCCAGGATTTCACCCTCCCATGGGAGGAGGAATGCATCCATTCCACTGGGTTTCGTCGCTGGTTTCCTTTCAGGTCTCCTTGGCATCGGTGGTGGGGTGGTCCTCGTACCCCTCCTCGTGCTGGTTGGAGGTTTTGATGTGCTTGAAGCTGTAGGGACATCTTCGGTTGTGATTGCGATGACCGCAGCATCAGGAACAGTCTCCTATCTCCTGAGCGGACCCGGGGGACAGTTTTCTGTGGGATACGTTAACCTGGTCCAGTTCACGGCAATTGCATTCATGAGCGTCCCGGCATCACGTCTCGGTGTTATGGCGGCCCACAGGGTTGACGTGAGGTACATAAGGTACCTCTTCATAGCCCTGCTCCTTGTCACAGGCTTCAGGATGATCCTTTAGGTTTACATGGCCCTCTCCCTGTCATGGGCCAGGGTGATCTCCAGTTTATGTAAAAATCAGGTGAAATTTCATAAAATATATAAAATCAGATGAACATAATAATAGGCTGGTGAGATGATGCTGAAAAAATGGATGGGTCTCCTCTCGGTTATTCTTGGTATTGTATTTCTTGTATCTCCGATCTCGGGTGTAACAGCCATAACTATACTCACGGGCCTTTTGCTCTCGGGTCTTGGCGTGTGGATGCTTGCAAATGCCATCATGGCCAGGAAGTACATGGAGGTGGGGATACTCTGGATGATATTTGCTGTTATAACACTTGCAGTTGGTCTCATGCTTGTTTTCAGGGTCTTCCTCATAAATCAACTTGCCGGGGTATGGCTTTACGTTACAGGCATCCTCCTGCTTGTTGCAGCTATACTGATACTTGCAGCAGACTCCCAGAGTTACCTGAAAAGAAATGCTGGCATAATAAGCGCCATCCTGGGTGTCATATACATCCTCATGGGGGCGCTCTCATTCAGCGCGGTCTTTGTGGGTGTTGCAGTTGGTCTTATACTTGTGGTTTATGGGGTGGCGGTGCTGAGGTCACCGTGAGCCACCCTAAAAAAATCACCTACCTTCTTATTGAGAGAACAACCCACACCACAATGAAAAGCGCGAATATAAGGTAGAAGATTGTCCTTGTTCTCCTCACCCTCTGCTGATTTTTTGATAGGATCTCCTGGCACCTCTCTGAACAGGTCACCTCATCCATGGGTATGGGGGTGCTGCATACAGGACAGTGCTTGTGCGGTTCAACCATTCTCTTTACCTCCATTTGATTGATGAATTTAATCTTCTATGTTTATTCTGGGATAACAGTGGTTCCTATCCCACCATCCATTGCCCTCAGCAGGTTTTCAGGGTCACTACCATTGGCTATGATGGTCTTTATCCCTGACCTCTTTATCATCTTCAGGGCTGTATGGTCAAAGAACTCGTAGGTGCCGGCCTTAACATCGGATTCGCTGAGGTGCTCCAGCATCTCACTGGCGCTGATCTCAGGGTAGAACCTCGCATCAGGGTGCTTCTGGGGGTCCCTGTCATAGAAACCATCAACCGATGTGAGGTTTATCATGAGGTCTGCTCCAACGGTTTCGGCCAGTATCGCCCCAACCGCGTCGGTGCTGTGGGCAGGCTCCGTACCACCCATCACCACTATTCTGCCCGACGCTGCAAACCTGACAGCCTCCCTGAAGTTTTCAGGTACAGATGGGTACGCACTTTCACCCAGGGCTGTTATCAGGATCCGGGCATTCAACCTTGTGACATCAATTCCTATATCATCGCACTGGGCCTCCCCGGCCCCCAGCTTCCTTGCAACCCCTATATAATCACGGGCAGGCCTGCCACCACCCACAACCACAAACAGTTCATGTTCATTCCTAAGTGAATTAAGAATATCGGCGTATGCCCTGAACATTTCATGTGTGAATTCACTTATCAGGATTGATCCTCCAATGGTAATAACAATTCTCATAACGATCCACCGCGAAAATTAGTTGACTCTTCCTTTCCAGTTATGACTGAATCCACTTATATCTTTTCTCCCAGCATCCAGTAAACTTTATAATTACCCCGCCCCATATACAGTTACAGTTTATTTTATCATTTTCATGAGGAGTGATTCATAGTGAGTGAACCATCATCAAAGGAGCTTTTCGAATTCAAGAGAACCCTCCAGGAACTCTCAGATAAGAGGGGAAGGGGGACAGAGCTCGTATCGGTATACATACCCCCCGACAGGCAGATCAGTGACGTTGCAAAGCATATGAGGGAGGAACTGAGCCAGAGCGCCAACATCAAGAGCAAGCAGACCAAGAAGAATGTGCAGTCAGCAATTGAAGTTATAATGCAGAGGCTGAAGCTTTTCCCCAGACCACCCGAGAAGGGCCTTGTGATGTTTGTGGGAATGGTTCCCAGGGGAGGCCCCGGCACAGAGAAGATGGAAACCTACGTCTTCGAGTCACCAGAACCCATAAAGACCTACATATACCACTGTAACTCAGAGTTCTACCTTGAGCCCCTTAGGGAGATGCTTGAGGAGAAGGAGACCTATGGACTGGCTGTTCTTGACAGGAAGGAGGCAACCATCGCAACCCTCAGGGGTAAGAGGATAGACATCCTCAAGACCCTCACAAGTGGTGTGCCAGGTAAGCACAAGGCAGGTGGTCAGTCCCAGAGGAGGTTCGACCGTCTCATAGACCTCGCAGCCCATGAGTTCCTTAAGAGGATAGGGGAACACATGAACGAGGCCTTCCTCCAGATAGAGGACCTCAAGGGCATCATACTCGGGGGCCCTGGTCACACAAAGGAGGAGTTTCTAAACGGGGACTACCTTCACCATGAACTCAAGAAGAAGGTCATAACGACGGTGGACACATCATACACAGGGGAATTCGGTATCAGGGAGGTTATCGACAAGTCCATGGATGTCCTGAGTGAAATTGATGTGATGAGGGAGAAGAAACTGGTCCAGCGCTTCCTTAGGGAACTCATAAACGAGGATGGCCTTGCATCATATGGTGAAAGGGAAGTCCGCCAGCACCTACAGATGGGTGCAGTTGAGGTTCTACTGCTCTCAGAGGACCTCAAATATCAGAGGGGAACCTACGAGTGCGCATCGTGTGGGCACAGCATGGAAAAGACAGGTAAGGACCTGCCAGACACTGAAACCTGTCCATCATGTAACGATCAGATGAGGCTCTCAGACAGAAGGGATATGATCGATGACCTGGTTGAGATGGCTGAGGAGGTTGGAACCGAGGTTGAGATAATATCCACAGAGACAGAGGAGGGGATGCAGCTCCTCAGGGCCTTTGGTGGTATAGGGGCTATACTGAGGTACCGCCCCTGAGCCTTCAGGGGGTTAACTGAAACGGCACATTAAATGATCCCAGGATGAGTATTAGGTGAAGGGGGCCCTCCAGGTCTGCAATGAGTGTGGCTCTTTTTATATCCATCTCCCCCTTCAGGTGCAGGTAAAGGCAGGTGTAGAGGGCAAGGATAACTGCAGCTGCACCGCTTACAGGTACGAGTCCAAGGAGGATACCCGTACACAGAATAACCGCGCCAGCGGCGTTTATAACCTGCAGAATCAGAGAACTCCCATTTTCCCCGTAAACTGCAGGAAGTGTTCTGAGTCCCTGCAGCCTGTCTGATTCAACATCCTTATAGTCACTGAAGGCTGTGTTCACGTATACCTTCAGGAAGATGAAGGTGAACACCAGGAGATTCGATGCTGTGAGGGCACAGGGAGCTGCCGGTAGAACTGTCCATGAACTCCATATAAGGCCCAGGTAGATGTTTTTAAAGCCTGTGATCCTTTTTGTGAGGTTCTTGAAGAACCCTGTGTAGAGGATCCCTGCTGTCAGGAGGATCACCGTGAGGGCTACCATGAACGGATCCCTGCATATGCCAAGGAGAAGGATAAGTATCGCTGTACAGACTGCAATAATCGATTTACCCCATCGCTGGCTGAAATGGGATCTCCCGGGATCTGTGAACGAGTCGACCTTGGAATCTGCAAGGTAGTCGTAGGCGTACACCGTGAGGGGGAGCATGAAGGATATCAATGCGGTTATGGGGCTGCACTGTCTTTTAAGAAGGGCGGAAGATGCCAGAAGAAGTGATGGTCCCCAGAGCGCCGGAAGAATTCCACCATAGATGAACAGTTTTTTCAGGGCTGAAAATAATTCCCTTAAAATTTTGACGTTTTCAAGAAAACCGGTTTCATATACATGACCTGACATAGTATTAACTATGTTTAAATGAAATCTTATCGGTATCCGCCGATTTATCTGGAAGGATAATTTAAAATTAGATGGGATTCTGGTAATCTTTTAATTGATCATCTAATCCGGTCGTTTAGTGCTGGGCAGAGCACTGAATATATTAAAAAAATGGAGTTCAGCATACCGGTGTCTGGAGAACACATCTACCTGGATGGGATAATATTCTAAGGTTTAAAACCAGTTAAAAGGTTAAATGCATTAGAAAAACAGATGAAGGTTTTTAGAATATGATTTCAGGCTTTTAAGAAAAGAAAAGTCTTTCGGGATTTGTTTGTGTTTATCAGTAGGTTAGGGATAATGAAATTGAAGTGGTTATCAGCCAAGCCTGCTGACCCTTATGAGTGACTCGACCGGTACACCATCAACCTCTGAGATCCCCTTCTTATCTATGAGGACGGTGACCGCCAGGGGTTTGGCTCCCTGTTCCCTGAGGACCCTTACAACCTCACCTATGGTCCTCCCGCTGGTTATCACGTCATCAACAACCACAACCCTCTTACCCTTAACCTTTGCAAAGTTGCTGCTAATGGCGCCCTCCGCCCCCTCATCCTTCCTGTGTTTCACAGGGTGGAAGACTGCAAGGGATGTTTCAAGACCCGTCTCAGCCCCCATAACATCGGCCATGAGGGTGGCGAATGGTATGCCGCTTATGGCTATACCAAGCACAACATCTGCAACACCATACTTGAGTGCCATGTCTGCCATTGCAGCCGAAACATATCTCATACGGGATGAACTGCCGCCGAGGCTCTCCCAGTTGATGGCAAAATCCACAGGGACCTCCTTTGGGGAAACTGAACTGGCAGTCTGAAGCGTCAGCCACCTGGCAGTATCCTTTGATACGTTCAGTTCATCTGCAATTTCCCCTGTAGTAAAACCCCTTTTTCTAAGTTCCCGGGCCTTCTTTATAAGTTCATTTTCCATTACAAGCACCTCAAATATCACCGTTAAGTTTCACGGGCCTGTGTTCCCTCGCAGATTTCATGGCTGCAAGTACAGTTCTAAGGGCATATATGCCGTCCTCACCGGTTATCTCAGGCTCCTCATCGTTGATAACCGATGAGAGGAATGATTTGATTTCATTCCTGAGGGGTTCCTCATGTTTGATCTGTATGTCCTGGGCGAACTTCCCGTACACGTCCAGCTTCTGATCGATATAGTCAACGTTTATTATACCATCTGTTCCTGTGATGGCAAGCTTCCTCCTCTTGTAGGGGGTGAGCCAGTTAACCTCAAGCATCCCTGTGATTCCGCTTCTGAACTTTGTCATTATCTCAGCATGGTCCTCATACTCACACTTCTCGAGTATGCTGCCCATGACCGCGTATACCTCTGCCACGGGTTCGCTGAAGAGGTAGTGCATTACATCAAGGTCATGTATCGCCAGGTCAATGGTGACACCAACATCCTTTATCCTTGGGGGGAATGGGCCTACCCTCTTTGCAGATGCAGAAACCACGTCCCCTATCACATCATTTTCAATTAACTCCTTCGCCTTCTGAACAGCCGGGTTGAACCTTTCAACATGTCCTGTCCCCAGCTTCAAACCCTTCCTGCGTGCTGTTTTCACCATCTCCTTGGCCTCTTCAAGTGTGAATGCAATGGGCTTTTCCACAAGAACGTGTTTATCATGTTCGAGGGCGTCCATAACCACACGGTAATGGTGGGTGGTTGGCACGCAGACACTGACAACATCTATCTCCGGTATCTCGAGGAGGTTCTCGTAGTCCACATACCCGACAGCATCGTACTTGTTGGCAACCTTCTGGAGTGTTCCCTTCATGATGTCGGATACGGCCATAAGATTCGCATTTTTAAGTCTGTAGTAAACCCTGGCATGGTTGTAACCCATGGCTCCAACGCCGATTACACCCACATTTATCTTTCTCAAATATAATCCTCCATTTCTTTGGCAGCTTTTTTACCGATGTCCTCTGCTTTATCAACAGATCCCTTAACGTTAACTCTTTTGAGTATCTCACCATCTCTTGTTAGAAGAACAGCGTAGAGGTTGATCTCTCCATCAGAGGCCCTTGCTATAACCCCAAGTGGGCACTGGCACCCTGCACCCAGTTCCCTGAGGAGAGCCTTCTCGGCTGTGACTTCCTGCTGGGAGGGGTAATGGGTTATCCTCTCAATTGATTCCCTTAATTCGCTGTCCCTCCTTGTTATAACCGCCAGAGCCCCCTGCCCAGCGGCGGGTGTGAAGTATTCCAGCGTGAATCTTTTTTTAATGTAATCTTCAAGTCCGAGACGCTTTAAACCTGCCTCGGCCATTATGGTTGCATGGACCTCTCCTTCCATCACCTTTCTTATCCTAGTATCTATATTTCCTCTTAGGGGCTCCATCTTAAAATTTTTTTGGTGATGATTGCAGAATGCTTCCCTCCGGAGACTGCTGGTTCCAAGTTTAGCACTAGGGGGAAGCTTATCCCAGTCAAAACGGGATACAAGAACTTCATTCGGGGATTCCCTTGGGGGTACAGCTGCAATCACAAGTTCAGGGTCAAGGTCACTGGGGACGTCCTTGAGGCTGTGAACTGCAAGGTCAACCTCCTCCTCAAGGACTGCAATGTCAAGCTCCCTTGTGAAGAGGCCCCTTGAGTCCATACTGTAAAGCTGGGAATCCTTTATCCTGTCACCCTTTGTTTTTATGATCTTTCTTTCGATTCTTTCATCGCAGATTTCTCTGAGCATATCAATGACGTGGTCTGTCTGAACCAGTGCCAGGCGACTCCCCCTTGTTCCAGCTATCAATGAATCATCTCCAGTAAACGTTAATCACTTGAAAAATTTATGGCATCCTATTTATAAGTTTTTAAAAAGTCACGGTTATTAAAAAAACCCAATTTCTGACTACATGCACTCTGTAAGACTACTCATCTTCTTGAGAGGTCACCATACTCTGACCTGTAAATCAGGATCACGGTTTCATGTCCAATGACAGCCTTCAGCGCATCATCCGGCGATTTAAAGTAGGGGCCATTTTTACGGGTTTTTCTCATTATACTGTACCCGAGTTCGTCGGTGAATATGAGGTTGAGGTCAGCGAATTCTCTGAGAACTTCAGAGAGCCTATCCTCATCTATATCCTCACATGTAACCCCGTATCTTCCACCTATGATCACCGCAGGGTCAGGGAGGTCCTCTGCCATTTTCAGGGTGTACTCGACTGCCTTCACATTCAGACCCGGGTTCACCTCCTCTATTATGCAGGTGCCATCCAGTTTTTTGATTGATGTGCGGCCGGGTATCCCCTGGAAGCCCTTAACACCCCTCTGGATGTCCTTCACATCCAGGTTAAGTGTGAGAGCAGCGCTGACTGCGGCAAGGACGTTTGATAGGTGGTGCTCTGCCGGTGCAAATGTTTCAATTCCAAACTCTGTGTTGATCAGGTTACCATCAATGGTTTTGAGGTCCTCCACGATGACACTGGCCACTGTGGAATCAAGGCCGTACTTAACATCGGTGGTATGCACACTGGCCATACCATCAACCGAGAATGTGTTTGTTTTATCCCCAAAATTCCGGTAGTATCTGTTGAATGCCTGAAGCTCGCAGCAGACCATTCTGCTCCTGAATATCTGCCTCTTGGCGGAACTGGCCCTTGATGTGCCCCTCCTTATTCTGTAATCCTCGGCTATATTTGTCAGCACCCCAACATCTGCAAGGCCAGTACCACCAAGTGAGACCTCGAAGATGGCTGAACCATAATCACGGGGACCTGCAAGTTTCACGGTTTCAATCATACTGGCGGGGGTTATGCTTATATCCCTCCTCAGTAGTTCGGAACCTGCATAGGATCCGAGGCTGCTCAGGACAAGGGGTTTCAGGTTCTCCATGATCTTTCTGAGTATCCATACCGTGCTGCTCTTGCCCTTGACACCTGTAACCTCAACCACTGGTATCCCACGTGCCTCCTTCCAGGGGCCCAGTAAAAGACCGGTTATCTCATGGTGGGTTATATCGGCTTTAATCGGGCAGTGAACAGGTGCTATTATTGTTGAATCGGCGATGGGACCATCAACTTCCCTGACACCCATTTCAAGGAGCATTTCATGGTCAGGGCCATTCAGAGTCCCGTATATGTCCCATGCAAGGACAGGGTCCGATATTTTTCTCAGCTCACAGGCAATGATAACTCCACCATGTGTGAGGTCAACAACAAGGAGTTTTGAGATGGTTTTGAGGTCTTTGGTCATCTGTATAACCTTTTTTTGGGTTTTGAGATGGTTTTGAGGTCTTTGGTCATCTGTATAACCTTACTCCAGTTAAACGGCTTTGGTTAACCATTGAGACCACAGAGACACTTAAAATCAGCTTTAACCCTTTATTGAATCTATACCACCCTCTATGAGCTTCTCACGCACCTTCCTGTAGAAGTCCTTGCTGAGCCTTACAAAGTGGGCGCAGTGATCTGACTTTTTAAATACAACCTCCTCCATGTAGTTGATTTCCTCCTCGTACTGCCCATCAATCACCGCGATGGCCTTCTTGCCCTTCCTCAAAAGTTTTACTCTGATGACACTTTTGTTGGATACAACCAGTGGCCTGGCGCTAAGTTTGAAGGGGCATATGGGGACTATAAGGAAGGCCTCCACACGGGGATCCACTATAGGACCACCAGCGGACATGGAATACGCTGTTGAACCGCTGGGTGTTGCTATGATTATACCATCCGCCCTGAGCTCCTCAACCACCTCATCGTCAACGGATATCTCTATGTGGAGCATCTTGGCGGGCTTCCTTGTCATCATAACAACCTCATTGAGGGCTGATGGAAGTTCACCGTTATGGTATACGCTTAGGAGGGTTCTCCTCTCAACAGCATAGTTGCCAATAAGCACATCCTCCAGGGCAGAGAAGACATTTTCAGGGTCAACTTCCGTGAGGAACCCGACTGTGCCCATGTTTATTCCAAGTATTGGTATCTCCTTACCCTCTATTAGGCTCTGGGTCCGGAGTATCGTCCCGTCCCCCCCAATGGTCAGTATCATGTCTACTTCCATGTCCCTGATGTCCTTTCCGTATTCACGGAGCTCAGGGAGTTCCTCTGTGATCTTTAGGTCAACGCTCAGTTCAACACCCCTGTTTAGAAGGAACGAGGCCACCTTACCTGCAAGTTCAACAGCTTCGGGCACATCAAAGCGGGCTATTATACCTATACGCATCATATGACCTCCAGGGTCTGCATTATCTTTTTGTGGAGTTCCATATTTCCTGCCGCGATTAGTGAGGTCCTTGCCTTGACATTTAGTAGACCGTCTATTGATTCACCCCTCTCATTTGTCACCACACCACCGGCCTCCTCTACGATTAGCTTGGATGCGGCTATGTCGACTATTCGCAGATTCTCCCTGAGGTCCATGAAGGCATCATATGATCCGCTTGCAACGTATGCAAGTTCAAGGGCCACGGAGCCAAGAATGCGCATCCGGCGGATCACCCTGCAGATACTATCAACCCTTCTGAATCTCGTGCCATAGATGAATGCACCGAGGGAGGTCCTATCCAGGGAGCTCTGGCTTGATGCACAGATTTTTTTATCATTCAGGAATGCCCCCTGATCCCTTATTGCCCAGTAAAGGTCTCCCGTTGCAAAGTTCTTCACGAAACCCATGACGACATTGTTTAGGGAGGGAAGGTCGTCTCCAGGGATATATTCTGCAACAGCCACAGAGATCCCGTAGAAGGGTATGTTTCTTATTGCATTGCTTGTACCATCAAGGGGGTCCACAACGAAGATTATTCTGGGTTCATCCGGGGGCTCCTGATTTATGTGGAGAATACCAATCTCCTCACTTATTATCGTGACGGGCCGCTCGGTGTTCTCAAGAACACCTATCGCCTCATCCTCCGCCACGAGGTCTATGAGTTTTGTGGGTGTTCCATCGGCCCCCATCTTGATTACCTCCCCGGCATCTGGAGTTCCTACAAGGGGAGCAACAGCCTTTTCAACCTGCTCGGCCATTTTAACTGCGATGCTCTTCCAGTAGTAGATGTCTGATTCTTCCATTCAACCCCCTTCTTGATTTCAATCAAGGTAGATGAGCGCTGATACAGCAGCCCCACACTTTTCAACAACATGGTTTGTTTCTTCTACTATTAATTCGTTTATTTCAAGTCCCCTCACAGACATCATGTATCTGACCATTGAGATGGCCTCTTCCCTGACATCCTCAGGTTTTCTGTTAACCGCAGAGTTCTCAACGACACATCCAAACTCATCTGAAGTTGCAGCTGCTATGGCAGCGGATATGAGGTCACCTGGGGTATCTGATATTTTATAGGAGAGCACACAGTTCACCATGGACCCGGGTTCAAGGGCGGGAAGTTCAACTATTTCCGTGCCATGGGGGAGTATGCTTGAAACCTTTATGAGGTTCACATCACCTATTCCAGCTTCAAGGAGTGCATTGTCAAAGGCATTGAGACTGGTGGGTCCTTCAGAGCTACCTGATGTTATAGCAACCTTCATTTCAATCACTTCTTATCAGATTCAATTCAATCACAAATTGGGGGTAATGATTCTATAAAGCTTTTATATATGTGCACCAGATTAATAGATATACATCTGTCTCATATCACTCATTCTAACAGGAGGTAAGATTAATGTCAAAGAAAGTGGTTGAAGTTAAGACACTTAAGGTTGGAAAGTATGTGATCATTGATGGTGAGGCATCGAAGATTACAAATATCTCAACATCATCTCCGGGCAAGCACGGATCAGCAAAGGCCCGTGTTGAGGCTGTTGGGATCTTTGACAACCAGAAGAGAAGCTTTGTTAAGCCTGTTGACTCAAAGGTTGACATACCCATAATCGACAAGAGGACAGCCCAGGTCCTTGCAATAATGGGTGGGGATGTCCAGCTGATGGACCTTGAAACCTATGAGACCTTTGAAACACCCATACCTGATGAACTGAGCGACCAGCTGGTTGAGGGTGTTGAGGTGGAATACATAGAGGCCCTTGGCCAGAGGAAACTCATGAGGACCAAGGGATAATCCCACAAACTCCTTTTTTACAATCTGATAAATCAGGTTTTTGATCCGAATGCTTCTACATACAGAGGATCCCCTAAAATTTGCTTTTTCAACAACGGACCCTGAGAGGATACCTGAACTTTCATTTGGGATACTGGGGGTCCCATTTGATTCCACAACCACCTATGTTCCCGGGACACGCTTCGGCCCCCTGGCGGTTAGGGAGGCATCCTACAGCTTTGAATCATATAACCTCAGGTTTTCAGGAGAGCCAGGCGTTAAATGCTTCGACTTCGGTGACGTGGATGTGGTGCCTGGTAATTTCCAGAGAACCGCAGAGTTCATAAGTGACTCCATAGGTGGGGTGCTGGATCTGGACCTCAAACCCATCACCCTGGGCGGTGAGCACACGGTGACACTACCCGTGGTCGGGGAACTCACATCACGGGATATAGCTCCTGTGGTTATCCACCTCGACGCCCATATGGATATGGCGGATCGCTATGCAGGCGAGAGGTACTCCCATGCAACCGTCATGAGGCGCGTTCATGAACTGGGGCTGGATGTCATAATGATCGGTGTTCGTTCGGCATCAGCCCATGAGGCCGAATTTGTAAGGGAGAATGATATAAGGTGCATAATGGCCCATGAGGTAATGCAGAACCCTGAGGCTGTACCTGAAGCCCTCAGGGGTATCAGGGGCCCGGTATATATCTCGGTTGACATGGATGTACTTGACCCGGCATATGCGCCATCCGTTGGTAACCTCACACCCTGTGGACTTGCACCATGGGTTCTTGAGGACATGGCTGAAGTTCTCTCAAGGAAGGATGTGGTTGGTTTTGATGTGGTGGAGGTTGCATCAACCGTCTTCGGGGATCAGACATCTGTGAATGCGGCCAAGATAATATATGACCTTCTGACACTTTTATAATTCTTTAAAGCATCTAAAAGCCCGGATTCCCTTTCTGATCCCAGCACATTTTATATACTTTGTTGGTCAACCATTTAATTATCAATCCCGGTGGTGTTAATCATGAATACTCGAGAGGTGGAACTCAGGGGTCACATAATTGACAGTCTCATACTCCCCAGGGCCCTTGATATAATAATGGATATGGGCGGGGATTTCCAGATACTTGAAATCGAAATAGGAAAGAGAAAATCTGACCCAAGCCATGCAAGGATACTGGTGGAAGCGGAGACACCATCACTACTCAACCAGATCCTGGATGAACTCAGCGAGATAGGGGCATCAATAGCAGAGATAAGGGAGGTTGAGCTGAAAAGGGCCCCGATGGACAGGGTTCTCCCTGATGACTTCTACTCCACAACCAACCATCAGACCTTCATTTACCATGGAGGCGAATGGCTGGAGGTCGAGGGGATAGAGATGGACTGCATGATAGTCGTTGACCCTGAAACAAAAACTGCCCGCTGTAAACCCATCAGGGACATAAAGAAGGGGGACCTGGTTGTTGTTGGAAGGGAGGGCATAAAGGTGGTACCGCCTGAGAGGCCCAGGGGAAAGCAGGGAGTTTTTGAATTCATGGGGAGCGACGTTTCAAGTGAAAAACCCCTTGTGACCACCATAAAGAAGATAGCCTCTGAGATAACCGATATTAAAAGGAGGGGGGGTAAGATAGGTCTCGTTGGTGGCCCGGCAATTGTGCACACAGGTTCTGCACCTGTGATTGCAGAGATGATACGCAAGGGCTTTATAGATGTGCTCTTTGCAGGCAACGCCCTTGCCACACATGATATAGAGTCAGCCCTGTACGGCACTTCACTTGGGGTTAACCTTGAGAGGGGCGAGGCCGTGAGCAGGGGTCACAGGCACCATATTAACGCCATAAACGAGATAAACCGCGCCGGTTCAATAAGGGATGCGGTGGAAAAGGGGGTACTCAAGTCAGGGATAATGTATGAGTGCATAAAGAATGATGTACCATTTGTCCTTGCAGGTTCAATAAGGGATGACGGGCCGCTTCCTGACGTCATAACCGATGTCATGGAGGCCCAGAATGAGATGAGGAAGTACGTTCAGGACCTCGACATGGTCATAATGATAGCCACAATGCTCCACTCAATAGCCACTGGCAACATACTCCCATCACGTGTAAAGACCATATGCGTTGATATAAACCCGGCAACAGTAACGAAGCTCTCTGACAGGGGCAGTTCACAGGCTGTGAGCGTGGTTACGGATGTGGGCGCGTTCATCCCCATACTCCTTCATGAACTCAAGAAGATGAACAATCTGGAGGATTAGATGATAAGGGGTAACATCCTAAACGTCTTTACCGGGGACATATACCCTGCAGAGGTTGAAGTTTCCGGTGGCGTGATAACATGTGTCCGGAGGGTTGAGGGGAACTTCACCGATATAATCCTCCCGGGTTTTGTGGATGCCCATGTCCACATCGAAAGCTCAATGCTCACCCCATCATCATTTGCCGCCGCTGCAATCCCCCACGGTACCACTGCTGTTGTTTCTGATCCACACGAGATAGCCAATGTTATGGGTGTTGAGGGGGTTGAGTTCATGCTGGAGGATGCATCAAGTGCACCCCTTAAATTTTACTTCACGGCACCATCCTGCGTACCTGCAACACCCTTTGAGACATCAGGCGCAGAACTCTCGGCCAGGGAGATAGAGGATCTCCTTTCAAGGGACTCTATGGTGGCACTGGGCGAAATGATGAACTTTCCAGGTGTTATAGCAGGTGATGGGGAGGTAATGGAAAAGATAGATGCTGCGAAGAAACTCAATAAGCCGGTGGACGGCCACGCACCCCTCCTATCAGGCGATGAACTGTGTGCATACATAGGGGCAGGCATATCCACCGAACATGAATGCGTGAGCCCCGCCGAGGCCCTTGAGAAGAGGGAACTTGGAATGAAGATAATGGCGCGTGAGGGTTCCAGCGCAAGGAACCTCCGGGACCTTGCAGCCGTCGACTGTGACTTCCTGGTATCAGATGATATCCACCCAGCGGACCTCATGGAGGGTCACATGGACAGGATACTCCGGAGGGCTGTTGAATATGGTGTTGACCCTGTTAAAGCCGTGCAGATGGCCACCGTGAACCCTGCAGATCACTACAACCTCAACACAGGGGCTATAGCACCTGGAAGGGCAGCCGACATGGTGGTTGTTGATAACCTCAGGGACTTCAATGTTAAGAGGGTATACATTGATGGAAGGATCGTTGCAGAGAATGGAAGATGTCTGGGAGCCCCTAAAACCGGTCGCAGGAAGATGAACCGCCTTGAAATCGTAGATTTCACTGCAGAGGATCTTGAGGTGAGGTCAGATGATGATGAGGTCACTGTTAGGGTCATCCATGTATTTGATGGCCAGATAGTGACAGGGGAGTTACAGAAGAGACTTGAGGTGAATGATGGTTTCGTAGCCCCTGACCCATCCCTGGATGTACTTAAGGTATCGGTTATAGATCGTTATGGTAAGGGAAACATCTCCAATGGATTTGTTCATGGCTTCGGACTTAAGGAAGGGGCCATTGCCTCAACGGTGGCCCATGACTCACACAATGTCATCACAGTGGGCCTGGATTCGGGACTCATGAAGAGGGCGGTCGATATACTCAAAAAAACAGGCGGGGGTCTTGTTGCTGTTTCAGAGGATGATCAAAGGATCCTTGAACTCCCTGTTGCGGGTCTAATGTCAGATGAGAGTGCAGTGGAGGTTGCATCCATGATGGAGGACCTCAACGATTTCGTGCGTGAACTTGGCTGCACTCTGGGTGCCCCATTCATGACCATGTCGTTCCTATCACTTCTTGTTATCCCTGAATTGAAAATAGGTGATATGGGCCTCTTCAGTGTGGATGAATTCAGGTTCGTAGATGTTATTGTTGGGTGATGATCAGACGACGATTAGGGTAAACATCGACGATGATATGAGTTCGTAGATGTTATTGTTGGGTGATGACCGGGTCCTGGTTTTTAGTTCTGGATGTATTCAGTGGTGATCACTTAAACACCTTCGATTCAAGTTCCCTTATTATCCTTTTCATGGCCTCCCGTTCACGGGGTCCCCCAACCTTCCTTGCAACCCTGTTCATTTCACGGATTCTGTCCATCAGGTCGCGGGGGTCTATGAAGCCGGCCCGGGTATAATTTATGAGTGACTCTATAACAGCGTATATTCCCCTGTTGAGGACGATCCTGAAATCTTCACCCCTGAAAATCTCAGGGATTCTGGCATTCACGATGTGGATCTCTGTTTCACCGTACCTGTCAGTCCTCACCACCCTCTTAACGGAATCAACCTCTGCGGTGAAGAATGCATCGGCGCCCTGGAGGTGAAGGTATCCCCTGTGGGATGAGAACATCTCATCTCCAAGCTCACCCAGGGTGGCCTCGGTGAAGATGAGGGGATCCAGGGTTACGTTCACCGTGAATTTTCTGTTTCTGAGTATATTCTCAAGTGTGTGGGTTCCAGGGTACAGGTAGAGGGTCACGCTTCTCTCACCGGTGCAGAGGACTCCGATGGGGGCCGCGTTTCCTCTCATCGATTCATCCCATGTTACAACTATGGTCTCATATAGCTGTCCAGGGACCATATCAAGGGCCATCAGACTGGATTCTGGGGTGTACACTGTGCCCTCGGATGCCCCACCATCTTCATGTTTTCTCTTCAAATTGATACCCATCACCTTCTGAGGACAAAACCCTCTATATCTGCGTTTATGACACAGTCAAAGTCCAGGAGGTCGTACCATCCGGCCCTGGCAAACATGTCCATGTAGCAGAGCCCCATGAGCATCCCGCCATCAACAAGGGCCTCATCAGCGAGCCGTTTAACATCCTCAATGTCCGACCCGATACCTGGCATTGAGAGTCCCCCCAGCAGCACCAGGACATCAACCTTTTCTGATTCTATTTCACCAAGCTCAACACCGTACTCTGTTAATTTCAGTGTCCTTGCCCTTTCAAAGTCAGTGTTGGGTATGAATATGTTATCCTTGTCCCTCGAGGCATATGCAAATAGCTGGGCGAAGGGCGTGCAGACCCCTGGTACGCCTGCAAATCCTATCCTCTCAGAATCCTTAACAGCCTTCCTGAATACGCTGAGATGCTCCTTTATACCCCTGAACTCCTTTACCTTCTCCATACTGACACCTCAAAACTTATACTTATAAATTAATGGTCTCCCTATAACTATTTTACTGGAATATTCTCTTTGAGTGATATCATGGAAATAGAGAACGTTAAGTTGGCCCTTGAGATGCTATCATCCTCTGAATGCTTCGGGATTCTCATACCCGAGGTGAGGTCCAACCTTGTAATGGCAAGGGAAAACCCCCGCGACCCCGAGGATGTTGTGGCGGTACCCGGCAGAATCACCGAGTTCCGTGGGAGGGCCTTCGCATGCAGGGAACCTGAATTTGGGGCGTCATCCCACATGGCACGCTTCATAATAGCCCTCAACAGGCACTTTCCCTGGAAGAGAAGCGCCATTAATATTAAATTTGATGAAAGTATAATTGATATCTGTGAGGACCATGGAATGGTGGTCTCATCATATGACCGGAGCAGGGAACCACCAGCTGTGCGGGAAATGGAAGGTGGCACCATACCATGGGGTGTTGAGGAGGCCATAAGAAACTCAGAATCGCCTCCTGATGTCGTATACCACAGGGGTGCATGGGGTAAGGAGCCAATGGTTGTTCTCACCGGAAAGGACGCAGTTGAGGTTGCAGAGGCGGCCATTAGAATAGCTGAGGATTATAAAAAACTTTTGGGGAGATGAGATGAAGTACCGGATGTACACAGAACTCATGGAACAGCCAGAGTCACTTAAAAGAACCCTTAAAGCTGAGGGGGACAGAATGTCCCAGATATCAAATGAGATTGCTGACTGCAGACGCATATACCTTGTTGGATGTGGAAGTTCACTATCCACATGCTACAGTGCAAGGGACGCAGTTAATATGAACTATGAGCTTAACATTGATGTCATGACAGGCTATGAGTTCTACTACCACAGAAAGATTGAGGAAAGGGACTCTGTGGTTATATTCACGTCCCAGTCCGGGGAGACAGCAGATACAGTTGCAGCACTTAGGAGGGCCACTGAACTTGGACTTAAAACGGTTACGATAACAAATGAACCTGAAAGCACCATGGCCTCTGAGTCTCAGAGCACCATAATAACCCGCTGCGGCAGAGAGGAGGCCATACTTGGCACCAAGACCTACATGACACAGCTCCTGGCCCTCTACAGGATACTGTTTGGCATTCACACTGATGAGTTATCTGAGGGGATACTCTCGGAACTTGGGGAGCTACCTGATGAGGTTGGGAGGCTCCTGGGTGACACCGAGGATGACTGCAGGGGTCTTGCAGGGGAGCATGCAGGGGAGGATATATTCTACTGTATGGGGAGCGGACCAAACTATGGACTGGCATACAAGCTTGCCATGACCATGCTCATGGAGGGGGCCCTGAAGCATGCATGTCCCCTATATTCAGGCGAATTCAGGCATGGGCTCATTGAGAGAGTGGAGAAGGGGGTGCCTGTGATATTCCTTGAGTCAGGCTTCCCGGGTGATGAGCTTACAGAGAGGGCTTTGAGGTTCTGTGAGAGTCTGGGAGCCCTGAACATAGTATTCAGAATGTCTGATTATTCTGACCTGAGTCCACTTCTCTCACCATTTGTGCTTGCAGTTCCCCTTGAGTGGTTCGTATATTACCTTGCCCACTTCAATGGTGAGGATCCTGGAAGCACGAGGCATATCGGCAAGGTCAGATACTAATAATTATTCCTTTCTTTAAAATAATCTATGAACTGGTCTTTTCTTTTATTTAGCCAGCAAAATTAGTTACATAAGTTCCCGCGGCAACAAAAAAATAGTAGGTGGTTCATTCCACCTTGAGGAGCTGTTTCTTTTTGACCTCCACTTTGGGTAGCTCAACTGTTAGAACACCATTTTCAAATTTGGCTTTGGCCTCTTCTACCTTTATCTTTTCAGGGAGCCTCATCTCCCTTTTTGCCTCACCATACTTCCTTTCCTTTTTGACGAAATTGGCTTCTCGGACCTCAACTTCCTCTTCAAAGACTGCAGAGATGGATATGGTATTTTCTGTGAGTTCTATGACTATATCGTCTTTCTTAACACCAGGAAGGTCGGTCTTTATGATTATCTGGTCATCTGTTTCTATGACGTCCATGTTCAGCTTTTCAGGTATGTTCTCGGTGTACTCTGATATCTTCTTCTCGAACTCCTTCTGCATCTCCTTCATGTTCTTTATCATATCCTCCATCATCTTCTCGGCCATCAGCCTTCTCTTCTCAAACATTGTCATGGGTTTTTCCAGTTTCTTTTTCATATAAACCCTCCAGTTTTTTTACTATCTCGGAGACCCCTCTGCCCTGGAATGCAGACACCATCAGTGGTTCCTCAACCATATTAATATATTCTTCCAGATACTTAACATTTTCTGCAAGGTCCATCTTGTTGAAAACCGTGATGATGGGGGTGTTAAAGACGCCCTTTATGCCAAGGTAGAGGCTGTACTGGCTTTCGAGTGTGTATCCGCAGGTCTCTGAGGCGTCAAATATGAAGAGTATGACATCGGCTATGTTCTCAAGGGCAACCATGGCCTGGAGTTCAATGTTGTTCATATCCTCAACCGGCCGGTCAAGGAGCCCGGGGGTATCTATAACCTGAATTTTCCGCCATTTACGTTCAAGGTGGCCTATCTGGATACCCTTGGTGGTGAAGGGGTAATCAGCAACCTCTGGTTCTGCACCCGTCAGTGTCCTGAGCAGTGTTGATTTCCCCACGTTTGGAAAACCCGCTATAACAACCGTGAATGCATCGAAGTCCACGGTTGGCATGTTTCTGAGCCTGTTCTTTGCAAAGTCAAGGAAATCAAGGTCACCCTCAATTCTTCTTACAACAGATGATATCCTCCCGAAGGCCTCCCTTCTCAGATTTGATGCATCAGCTGGTTTAGAACGTTTGATTTTCTTCATGTAATCTGATTCAAGCTGATTGAGTATTCCGACGGCCCAGTTAAGCGCGCCAAGGGACTTTTTGAGGTCATCCACACCCACGGTTACATCGATGTAGTCCTGATAGAAGTCTGGCAGTGACTCTATATCTGGTAGGCGCTGGATGATCATCTTCAGACGGTCCCTTATAACCTGGCATGCTGTCTGGATGCGTGTTGATTCGATGATCTTGGCCTTCTTCTGTCCAGGGATCTTTGAACTCCTCTTGAGGGATGCGGCCTTCCTGGCCCTCCTGAACCCCTTATCAAGGAGTTCATCTGCTGTTGGAACTGTTGGTATTATCATGAAATCACTCTTCTCTATTAATAACTTTTGAATATGTATTTATGTAGGTGAACCTCAAAGGTATGATTCTGGGTTTTATCTGCAGTCCCTTTCACGGAATATCTGGGCCTGGAACCTGTAAACCCTCGTCTGGGGGTCATAGAAGCAGTCAGGTGGGAGTCCAGCCTTCATGCAGGTGTTGCAGAGGAACTCCTCAGCGTCCCATCCCCACTCTGTTGCAACCTGTGGCAGCAGAAGGCCCCTCGCCCATCCCCTCTCAACGATGAGGCCATCAACACCAACCCTAATCATTCGGGGATAATCAGCAGGATTTTCAACCCTGATGGGGGTGGGTGGTGTGAGAACGCTGACCTCAACCTCTATCTCATCAAGTTCCTCAGGTTCAACAGGCGGGAACCTCGGGTCACATGTGGCCGCGGATATGGCGGCGTCGATAAGGGCATCTATGAGGGGCCTTACTGGTTCAGGGTAACCTATGCATCCCCTGAGCTCTCCATTCTTCTCCAGTGTAACGAATACACCCCTGTTCTCCCTGAATTTATCAGGAAGATTCCCTGGTAATCTGAATGTTTCGGAGCCACGCAGGCGCTCCTCGATTACACTCCTTGCAATTTCGATAAGAAGCCTTCCCTCATCTACTGATATGGACTTCATGTTCCACCAACCATTGCGTTGAGTATCCTCACATGTGGCCCCCCATCACCTACAGGGACGCTCTGTCCTGATTTACCGCAGAAGCCAATCCCCAGTTTGAAGTCTGAACCAACACCATCAACGTTCATCAGGGTCTCAAGAACGTTTCCTGAGAGTGAAACATCCCTGAGGGGCTCACCGATCTCACCATCCATTATCCTGAATGATTCAGCCGCATTGAACTGGAATATCCCCTTGCCCGTATCAACCTGACCTCCCCTTGAACCCCTGAGGTAGATGCCGTCACGCACATCCTCCACGAGTTCATCAAATGAAAGGTCTCCTGGTTCAAGGAAGGTGTTGCTCATCCTGACAATGGGCTGGTCCCCTATGGCTGAACGTGCGTTTCCTGATGGTTCAATTCCAAGCTTGAAGGCTGTTTCCCTGGAATTCAGGAGTGATCTGAGAGTGCCGTCCTCAACAAGAACAGTCCTTGATGCCTCCACACCCTCTGCGTCGTAGCTGTAACTACCAAAACCATCAAGGGTGGGATCATCAACTATGGTCACACCCTCTGAGGCAATCCTCTCACCGAGCCTGCCCTCAAGGATTGAGTCGCCCTGAAGTATGAGGTCAGCCTCGGCGGCATGCCCCAGGGCCTCATGTATGAAGACACCTGTAAGTTCAGGGTCTGTTATTACATGAAATCGTCCTGATGGTGGCGAATCTGCTGATAGGAGTCTCACGGCCTTCTCACCTGTTCTGCGCCTGAATTCTTCGATGTCCTCCCTTTCAAGTATCTCAAATCCTCCCGTGCCACCGCAGCTACCATGGCCAAACTGGATGCTGGTACCGTCGGATGCAACGGCATTGAGGAACAGGGCAACCTTTGAATCGTTCATCTCTATGCATGATCCCTCAGAGTTGAGAAAAACGGTTGAACTCTCCATATCAACGTAGCTCACGGTGGTGCTCACAACCCCGTCAACCGATGCCGCATGGTGAGTCTCAAATACAAGCTCCCTTTTCTCATCTGCCGGAACATCTGAGGGGGCCCTTGATGATTTAACTGATGTCCTATCGTGTTGGGGCCGCAGTGAACCAACCTCAACATCCCCCCTGAGAGATTCAGCCATCTTAACTGCACGAAGGGCCATCCCCTCAAGCTCTTCTGGTTCATCGGTGAAGGCGAATCCCCATGAACCATTTTTAAGCACCCTTATCCTGAACCCTGCAGCCTGTCCTGACTTGACCTCCTGTACATTGCCGTCCTTGAGTATAATTGAACCTGAAGATGAGGTCCCTGCCCTTATGTCCGCGTATTCCACCTTTTCAGCTATACCGCTGATTACCCTCTCCAGATGATCCATATCGATATCCATTTCCCATCAGCCTTCAAGAAGTTTCTTTAGGTTTATCTGTTGGTGGGGCCTTATGATTCTTTTGCATGTTTAGTTGGATGGTATATGATTGAGTTTATAGAATGCCATTGCAGTAGGTAAATCTTTAGATCGGGAGGATTCAGTGGGTTAGATAAATTATTTAAATGAACACCCATATACCAACTAATCAGTTCATTTTACCGATGGCACCGGATGTGGTATATTGAAAACAATTGAGGAAATAAACCAGAAGATCAGGGATGGGGATGCTGTCGTCGTAACTGCAGCTGAGATGACAGCAATTGTGGCTGAAACCGGACCAGGAGATGCTGCAAGGGAAGTTGATGTTGTTACAACAGGTACATTTGGTGCTATGTGTTCATCAGGTGCTTTTCTCAACTTTGGACACTCTGATCCACCGATAAAGATGTCGAAGACGTACCTGAATGGTGTGGAGGCATATTCAGGGCTTGCAGCTGTTGACGCCTACATAGGGGCAACACAGCCAAACAGGGACCCTGAGATAGGCCTCAGCTATGGAGGTTCACATGTCATAGAGGACCTCATAAGGGGAAAGGAGATAGAACTGGTTGCAGAGGCCTACGGTACGGATTGCTACCCATTGAAGAGCGTGGAGACCCTCATAAGCCTGGAGACAATAAACCAGGCGGTAATGGTGAACCCCAGGAACTGCTACCAGAACTATGCAGTTGCCGTCAATTCAACACAGGAGACCCTCTACACCTACATGGGAACACTCCTCCCAAATTACGGTAATGTTACATATTCAAGTGCCGGGGAACTCAGCCCCCTCCTCAACGACCCCCACTTCCAGACGATAGGTGTGGGTACAAAGATATTCCTCTGCGGTGCAGAGGGCTATATAATCGGGGAGGGTACACAGCACTCGACAGATGTGGATAGGAGAAACGGGGTTCCTGTTTCAGCTGCAGGGACCCTCATGGTCAGGGGGGACATGAAGGAGATGGACCCTGAGTATGTGAGGGGGGCGACCATGCCAAGGTACGGTCCCACACTCTATGTTGGGGCGGGGATACCCATACCAGTGCTCAATGAGGATATAGCGGCGGCAACAGGAATATCCGATGAGGAAATAGTGTGCAGAGTGATAGATTACGGTGTTCCAAGAAGATCAAGACCGGTTGTCATGGAAACAAACTATAAGGAGCTCAAATCAGGTAAAATCGAAATAAATGGTGTTGAGGTCCCAACATCTCCACTCTCATCACTTAAAAAGGCGACGGAGATTGCAGTGGAACTGAAATCATGGATTGAAAGGGGAGATTTCCTCCTCACAGAACCCATTAAACCCCTACCATCAAGGGGCCATTCCACAAAGCCACTGGAAATAAGGAGACCCTCAATAATGGTGAGGGAACTCGAGAGCAAACCTGTCATAATAACCCATGAGGATGACGACCTCAGGGAGGTGGCGAGGAAGATGGTTGACAACAACATAAACCATATACCGGTGGTTGACAGCCAGGGCATCCTCAGGGGTATTGTGACATCATGGGACATCGCAGATGCAGTTGCAAGGGGTAAGAGAAGCCTTAAGGATGTAATGACCCGCAGAGTAATCGTAGCAAGGGAAAATGAACCCGTTGATGTTGTTGCAAGACGCATAGATAAATATAACATATCTGGTTTACCTATAGTGGATGAGGAAAACCGGGTGAAGGGTATAATCACAGCAGAGGATATTTCAAGGCTGATAGGAAAACTGGAGAATAGGGGAGAGTCAATATGAAGGCCTGGCTTAAATTCTCACCTAATATCGTTAACAAATCCATAATCTCAGAGGCAATAAAGAGGTACGACATTGACTTCAACATACTCCGTGCCAACATCACCCCCCGGGGGGGTAAGATGCTCGTTGAAATAAGCGGTCCCGAGGAGAAGAAGGGAATAGAGTTCATGGAGGACTCTGGAATTGAGGTTCACCCTGCAATGAGGGTGGTAAAAAAGGACAGGGAGAAGTGCGTGGACTGTGGGGCCTGCGTCTCACTCTGTCCTGTAAGCGCAATATGCATCGAGGATGACTGGGAGATCAAAATTGACGACCAGAAGTGCATAGGATGCAGCTTCTGTGTGAACTCATGCCCTACAAGGGCAATAATGCTATTTGAATGAAACCAGATCCGGTTTTCAGATCCTGAAGAACAGGTGAATTGATGGTTCTCATAGTCGGTTCAGGGGCCTCAGGGGCAACCCTTGCAAGGGAACTTGCAGTGGGGGGATTTGATGTTACCGTAATAGAAAGGGGTCCCTACGTGCAGGACAGGGATGCATTTCTGTGCTACGATGAGAGTTCAGATGACCCTGACATCCTCAAAACAAGCTGCGTTGGTGGATCAACTCTTGTAGCAGCAGGTAACGCCGTTAGGGTCCTTGAGGACACGCTGAAGGAGTATGGTGTTGATATAACAGCCGATCTCGATGCCATTGAGAGGGAACTTGATGTGCGGGAACTCCCCGATACACACCTAGGGAGGGGGACAGCACTCCTCATGGATGCGGCGGAGTCCCTTGGACTTAAAATCAGGAGGATGCCAAAGTTCATAAGACCCGAAAAATGCAGGCCCTGCGGTAAATGCTCCTTTGGCTGCCCGAGGAGTGCCAAATGGTCTGCAAAGGAATTCATGGATGAGGCCATTGAACATGGTGCGGTGCTGGTTGAGGAGACAGAGGCAGGTGATCTGATTCTGGAGGGGGGGAAGGTTAAGGGTCTTGAAACATCAGCAGGCAGTTTCCATGATGAAACAGTTGTCCTGGCAGCAGGGGCAGTTGAGACCCCCAGAATCCTCATGAGGGCAGGTATTGATGCAGGCAGGAGGTTCTTCATGGACACCTTCGTTACTGTGGGGGGCATAATCGATGGGATTGGATTCTGTGATGAGGTCCAGATGAATGCTCTCATTGAGATGGACGGCTTCATACTTTCACCCCACTTCTCAACCCTTCTATTTCCTGAGGGTAACAGGGGTGATGTCCTGGGGCTCATGGTCAAGATAAGGGATGAGGCCTGCGGCCGTGTGGAGGCTGATAGGGTTGTGAAGCACCACACCCAGAGGGATGTGAGGTATCTCGCTGAGGGTTCTGCCCTTGCAGGGGCGGTTCTATCTGAGGCGGGTGTGAGGGCAGGTACTCTGAGGTCCACACGCCCCCGTGGAGCCCACCCAGGGGGTACAGCAGCCATAGGGGATGTTGTGGACAGAAACCTTGAAACATCCATTCATGGTCTCTTTGTGGCTGATGCCAGTGTCCTGCCTGAGGCACCAGGGGCCCCGCCGATCCTCACCCTCATGGCACTTGCAAGGCGCCTTGCAAGACACCTGGCCTCTTTATAAAATTTCCCTTCGAGTATTTAACATGCGCATCCAGTATCTGAGTCTTTAGAAGCAGATGTTCTGCTGTTTTTTCTTTATATGAAAAGCAAAAGGTGGAAACGTGTTGCCTTGACTAAGTTTATATCTAAACCAAAGACAATATGGATACGTAGATAAAAAGGTGAGAATTATGAGATTGCCATTGAAATTTTTAGCTATTTTCCTTACAGTAGCATTCATACTTTCATCTTTACCAGTGGCTTTGGCACTTAAGACTGAGATCATCTATAGCGGTACCGGGGGGGATGTGTCAAAGAACTATTACATCAGGAACTACTCCCCTCACACACAGGTAACATCAGAGGTTTTTCAGGCTGCAAAAAAGGGTACGCCAATGTTCACATTTGGAAATGGTGGCAGAAAGGTTATAATAGTTGCAGGTGTCCATGGAAATGAACTTCCAGCTTCAATTGCCGCTGTTAAACTCATAAACTATCTTTCAGGTAAAAGGATAAACGGGACGGTCTACGTTGTACCGTTCCTCATACCATCATCCACTGCCAGGAGTTCCAGGTACTGGAATGGTAAGAACCCCAACAGCATTGCAAATGTGAGGGGCACACCGTCAAACAGGATAGTTCAGCTGGCTGCTTCAAGGGGTGTGGTTGCCGTGGGAGACTTCCACTCAACAAGGCCAGGTGGAGTGCCGGGGAAAACATCGATTCTCTGCACAAGGATACCCACCTATGAGAGCTACAGGATGGCATCATATATGAGCCGCTACAGCGGATCAGCCCTCATACCATCACAGGTGGCAGGTAAGGATTATCCAGGAGCCCTTGAGGATGTCTGCAACCTTGCAGGTATCCCCGCAGTTACAGCTGAGGTCAGATCCCCCCATGGTTCGGTTGCATCGGGGAGTGTTACAAAATCCTACACCCAGATGATAGCCTTCCTGAAGTACAACGGCATCATCTGATGATGTCACCATATGCAGGGAATATCGGGTGCTCAGGGGCTTCTGAAAGAGGTAATTTATCGTGGAACTCCCAGAGCCGAAGTCTTAGTACAAAGGCATCTAGGGAATAACCTATTCTTTCCTTTTTAATGGAACATTATCTGTATTCGTTTTTTGCAGAAAAAACATATCAAGTTAAGAGATGAAGAGGGTATATTAAAAAAAAGAGATTTTTGACACATCTATGTTATGAGGTCCTTTATGAACTGGACTACAGTGTCGACGAGGCTCTCACCCACTTTAACGGATGATGGAAAAACCATCTTACTCTTATCTGTATGGTTCTGGATTATCTGTGCAAACATAAGTGTGTACTCGTCCCTTCCAAGCTTCTTATCACCCACCGAGACGTAGGATGGAAGCCTCCTGTTGGTCCTTGTGAATTCATAGACCCTCCTTGCAGCGTCACGGTACTCGGCCCTTGTGAGTGTCCCTGTGTAGGTGTTGCTCGATGAACTGGCGTCTGATATCGCAGTCGTGTTCTTTCTGATGGGAAGCCCCGCTATGTACTGGGATGCAAGGTAGACCCACTCCTCCCGGGTCATTACGGTTGTATTACCATTGACTATGCGACGGGCATCTGCTGAGAGTGTGGTTGGATCGATCTCATGCTTTGCGATGTAAACTGATGAATTCACTGTCCTCAGGTGCTCGCCATCTGCAGAGTAGGCGTAGTCGATGAGATTCATTGCTGTGAAGTGGACCTGCTGGCTCTGGGGTAAAACCTTTGGTTCCAGGAGGAGAATACCAGCATTTTTGAGGTACTCTGAGGGTTTACTGATCCCTGCAAAGTAGACATTTGAGAAGTTATCATCCCAGGCCCTTGATAGGTAACTGGTCTTCTCAAGGTTGAGGCTACCGTAGTTCACATAGGCCACCCCGTCGAGTCGGGAGGCGTATGATCTGAGGTAACCTGATTTTATCCCTGAAATGGTACTGTACATTGTCCCTGGACATGCAGCTGCTATGTAAACGGCAAGGGACCCTGGGGGAGCATTCTTAATCGCACGGTCGGCTTCCCCAGGCGCCGGTGACCTCTCATCTATTATAACCCTGGCTGAACCGGCTATCTCCGCCTTTATGGATTCCATGAGTGTTCTTCCATTAACACCATTCAACCTGTCTGAGCTTATGTATATGGTCTCCGGCGCACCTGCAGCGTAGCGGTTCATTATAACAGATGTGGTTGGATAACATGATGACCAGAGAACCGTTCCATTGACTCTAACTGACGTGGATGTGGAGAATACAGCTGATCTCCAGAGTGTCATTGCCACTGGGAGAAGTGACCTGGGTGCCATAACACTGGTCCCTGATTTTGGCTGAAGGGCTCTCAGTGTGGCCGAGTCACTACCATACCACACCCTCTGGTAGGGTATGCCAAGGCCCTTCAGTGATGATGAGGGTATTGCTGATGAAGGGGCACATATGATTATCTTCTTGGGCTTCAAACGCTTTATTTCTGTTCTGGTGGCTGATGGCAACGTTTTTCCACTTATAAGGAGGGGGGCATCATTTTTTATTGCAGCATAGGCTGCTGAGATATCTGACCCCGTTCCAAGGACAACAACGTTGCTCCTGCTCCAGTAACGTGCAAGGGATGATGTCCTTGCAGGGATACGGGTTCCATTAACCTTAACGTCACCAACAACAACTGTGTCCATCCCATTAACATACTTGAGGACGGACTTCTCTGGAGTATAACTGCTCACCACAAGCCCGCTTTTTGTATGTGCCGCTGCAGGTGCCGTTATAATAGCATGGGATGAATCGGTTACAAAGACAGCACCGGCTGCAGGTGATACGAGAAACAGGAATATGATGAACAGTGCAGATGCCTTAATCTCTCTCATGGAATCACCTAAAACTGGGATTCTATCTCCTCGGTCTCGATGAGGCGCTCACAGTAATAGCATCGCAGCATCACAGGCTCCTTTGATATGACATAGAACCTGTTCTCAACGCCCTCATCACTGTTGGTGATACAGTTGGGGTTGGGACACCTCAGGATGCCCCTAACCTCATCCAGAAGCCTCACCTTGGCCTTTTCAACAATCTTGTAATCCCTTATGATGTTTATGGTGGCCCGTGGGGCTATCAGGGCTATCTGATCCACCTCTGATGACTCAAGTTCCCTGTTCTCTATCTTAACAATGTCCTTGGAGCCAAGCTGGGATGAATCCATGTTCATCGCAACTGTCACCTTGCTCCTTCCATCAGGTAATCCAAGGATATTGAGTACATTGAGGGCCCTGTTGGCGGTTATATGGTCTATAACCGTCCCGTTCTTTATTGGCTTAACCCGCAGTTCAAAGGGTTTCTTCATCTCATACCCACCTTCAGATCACCTTCTACCCAGATTGAATGTTTCAATGAACTTTGCATACACTGGCCTTGTTATGAACACACCTATAAGCACCCCAAGGACGGTGGTGAATGCGAAACCTGAAAGGAGACCTATACCTGTTGCACCCCTTGAGAAGCCCACGTAGGCAAGTGGAAGCATTGCAGCTATCAGGGTACCTGCAGATGCGAATATTATGAAGAAGGCGTCCTTTATCCTGAACTTCCGCCTGGTCCTCCTGCCCTCACCTGCCAGCACCTCGTCTGTTATGATGATCTGGTCATCCACACCGGTACCTATGGCTGCCAGTATACCTGCTATGGCCGCAAGGTCAATGTTCCACCTTATAACAGCAGCTGCACCCAGGATGATTATGAGTTCCGCAAGGGTCGTCATGAAGATGGGCACAACCAGTAGGGGGGTCCTGTAGCGTATTATAAGTATGACTGCAATTGCAAGGACAGCGAGGAGTCCAGCAATCAGCGCACCCTCTGCAAACTGCCTTCCAAGTTCAGCGGATACACTGCTCACACCAACAATTTTGACCTTCACAGGGAGAGACCCTGATTTCAGGAGTGTTTCTATCTCCTTTGCCTGGGCCTCAGCCTCTTCCTTACTGTTCTCAGCCCCTGTTATACGGACATCCGTGGTTGGTTTTCCTGTTGCAACCTCCGGTGAAATCTCAGGGGAGGTGATCAGGCGGTCATCCAGGTACATGTTAACTGGTTGCCCTGCTTTGCCCCTGGCGGCCTCAGCGAACCTCTGCGCCCCTGCAGTTGAAAGCTTGAAGGGCACCTCCCATTCGTTGGCTGTGATTATGGGTGCCTGAACACTCACAATGTCCGCCCCTGTGAGGACGGTCTCGTTTCCTATCCGGGCCTCAAATTTACCTGGCGTCCCAACTATGTCTGCAACCTGGTCTGGCTGCACACCTGCAATTTCAACTATAACGTTCTGATCGCCACTGGCACGCACCTTAACGTCCTTGACACCGAATATGTTTAGCCTCTTGTCCAGCACGCTTGTCACTGTATTCATTGTGGCAGCATCCACCGGCCTTTCAAGCTGTATCTGTATGAGTGAACCACCCTTGAGGTCAAGACCCTGCTGGATCCCCAGGGTTGACACCGCCGCTATACTGCCTGCGACAAGGACAAGCAGGAGTATCACCCTGTAATCTTTGAGGAATTTTGAAACCTTCCTGTTCATGCTTTAACCTCCAGGTACCACCTTAGAATTCCAAGGTTCATGAGCCAGGTGGTTATGATGTCTGCAAGGAGCCCTATTATGAGCACAGCAGCTATGTTACTCAGGACCTGTGCCTCTGGCATAAGGAAGACAGTGACGAGGTACAGGGCTGTCATTGAGGCTATGGCCGATATGGACATGGTGAGCCCTGTCTTCATGGCCCCAAGAGCCCTCTCATTGATGTTCCCCTTCTTCTGTTTCAGGACCCTTGTTGTGAGGAGAATATCCGTGTCCACACTGTAACCTATGAGCATGAGTATGGCCCCCACCGAGGCGAGGGAGAGGGGTATGCCAAGGAGTGACATACCACCAACTGATATTATGATATCAGAGGCGGCTGCAAGGATAACGGCAATGGATGGTATCGGGTCCCGGAATACTATGAAGACGGTGATTGACATGAAGAGGAATGCGAATCCAACGGCCCAGTATATCTGATTCAGTGCCTGTTTGCTGAGGACAGGTCCAACAGACTTGTAACTGTTTATGGTTGCGGTTCCCTTAAGGGCCTCACTTACCCTGACGACGTCCACATCTGTACCGAACTGTACCGTCGCCCTTTTACCTGTCACCGAGAGCACCTTTACATCATCCAGGCCCAGTTCAGCCTTGAGGAATGATTCCAGTTCCGGGCCACTGATACTCCTCTCAAGGGTGAGGTCTGCGAGCGCACCACCCTTGAGGTCCACGCTTTCATTGAGGCCATGGAAAACCACGAGGAGAAGGGCCAGCAGTGTTATGGCTGCGGGTATTGCTATGAGCGGCTTGTATGATCTGAACATCCTATCAAACAATGTTATCACCTGTGATAATCTGCTTCGTCACCTGGAGCTGTATATCTTCAGGTCCTTTTCTGCAATTATCTTGAGTGTATCCTCCCTCACCTGGATAAGCTCCTTTCCAGCGGTTTTCTGCATGAAGAAATTCACTATACGACCCCCACGGGCCCTTATCTTTTCAGACATGCGTTCAATTACCCCCTCACCACCCTGTCTGCTCATGGTCGTAAAGGGTATCACATCCTTCCCAAGGAAGTCGGCCCTGTCAATGAAGGTTATCACTGCAGGCGCAGGCTTCCCGGCCCAGGTTGGGGTGCCAAGGTATATGAGGTCATATTCTGATAGTTCAACCCTTTCTGGGCTGATTGGGGTTTTTGATTCCCTCAATGCATCTATAGAGGACTTAAAACTGCTTAAAAATCCTTTTCTATCTTTAAGATCTCTGATTTCAATTAGATCAGCATTCAATTCCTCTGCAAGTGTCTTTGCCACCATTGCAGTGTTTCCTGTGTGCGAGTAGTATATCACACATGTCTTCATTGTATCACTCAGCTTCATCACCTAACAGATAATCTGATCCATTTACTTATAATATAATTTTCTGTTCCCTTAATATTTCCCTGGAATCCAGTGGAATATCATGGATGCATCCCGGGGAAGTCAAGGCCCTCCACCTCACTGAACCCACACATTATGTTCATGTTCTGTATGGCCTGACCCGAGGCACCCTTCACAAGGTTGTCTATGGCAGAGACTATAACGGCCCTCTGATTATCATCCACCTCAAAGCATCCTATGTGGCAGAAGTTTGAACCCCTCACAGCACTGAGCACCGGTATCCCATCAACAACCCTGACAAAGGGTTCCCCATCGTAGAAACCCTGGAATATCTCCCTGAGTTCATCCTGACGGAGGTCCTCACTGAGGAAGGTGTGTGCGGTTGTGAGGATACCTCTGGTTACCGGAACAAGGTGTGGGGTGAAGCTTAGCCTCACAGGGTTAAATCTTGAAAGTTCCTGCCTTATTTCAGGTGTGTGTCTGTGTCTTGTCACGTTGTAGGCTGTAACATTGTCACTGCATTCAGGGTAATGGGTGAGGGGGGTTGGCTTCACACCAGCACCACTCACACCGGTCTTTGAATCAATTATGAATGTGTCAGCAAGCTTCTCATAAACAAGCGGGAGACATGCAAGCACCGCACCTGTGGGAAAACATCCTGGATTCGCCACAAGATCTGCAGATGCTATCTCATCCCGGTGAATCTCGGGAAGACCGTAGACCGCTTCAAGGGGTTTTTCATGTTTGATCCCATACCACTCCTCATATGTCCCAGTGTCCTGGAACCTGTAGTCCCCGCTGAGATCCACAACCCGCATACCACTTTCTATCAGATCGGGAACGATCTTCATGGAGGCTCCATGGGGGGTGGCTGTGAAAACGATATCCGCATCCATCTTTTCCATGGACTCCTCAAATTTCAGGTCAGTGTCCTGGAGATGGGGATGTACGCGCGATACAGGAAGACCCTTGTACTGCCTTGAGGTTGCAGCCACCACCTCCACCTTCCTGTGGTTCTCAAGCAATCTGAGGAGTTCACCACCTGTGTATCCGCTGGCTCCAATAATACCCGCACTGATCATGTCAATCACCTTTGCTAATAATATTACTAGTTTGGTGAAATGCATTTAAATAAGGTTGTATTCTGCTTAAATGGACCAAAAACTTATAAATGGCGTGGCATAGAATTCTTGAATGTCCACGGGGGAGGAGTTACCCCCACAATGGAGGCGGTAAAATTAAGCGTCACTCGATATTTGCAGTGCTGCTACTTCTTGGGGTGGCAGTGTTGCCTGCAGGGTATGTGAGTGCAGCTGATTCAAATGTAACGTCCAATGCAACGGCTAACATCACGGCATCCAGCACCTCTGCGTACACAAAGGTATCTCCATCGACAACGGTGAGTTACACCTACCACGAGTATGTCCCGTATACTGTCAGGGTAAAGGTTTCCTATATGAAACCCTACACCGTGAAGGTTAAAACACCCGTAAAGAGGTACTACTACAGGAAGGGGAAGTACAGGGTGCGGTATGTCTACAGCTACACCTATGTGACCAAGTACCGTAAGACCTACAGATGGGTTACAGAGACACGCTACAGAAAGGTTACCCGGATAGGGTATGCTGAGATGGGCGATTACCTAAGGGAAACAGAAAACTGCCAGGTTTCGGATCCTGAAATTTCTTCTCTAAGTTCTAACCTCACTGCAGGGTGCAATTCAACCTATGAGAAAGCTGTCCGCATATTTAACTGGGTCCGGGATAATATAGACTACAGCTTCTACTACAATACAAGAAACGGCGCGGTTGAGACACTCCACAAAAGGTCAGCCAACTGCTGTGACCACACACATCTTCTGGTTGCTCTTGCAAGGTCTGCAAACATACCCGCAAGGTACATGCATGGTAAATGTGTATTCCGAAGCGGAAACACCTATGGGCACGTCTGGGGACAGTTATATATCAACGGAAAATGGTATGACGCAGACGCAACAAGCTTCTCAAACACGCTCGGCACAATAAAAAACTGAGACACCTCCAGTGCCTTTATAAAGGGTGTTTACGCCGAATTACCATTCTAGAATCTCATATACTCAATTTTTTATTTTTTTTAGCAGTTTTTCAGGGCGTCCTCATTAAATTCCATGTTCCGTATCCTTTTTATTATCTTACAGGTACTGTCAAGTTCGGATCTTCTGTATTTATCCACCCTTTTAACCTCACACTCAAGGCCCCTCCTCCTGAGTTCATCCCGCAGTTCATCGACATCGAACTTCTGATCGGGGCCTATGGCAATTATATCAGGCTTCAATCTATGAACTATCTCGAACATATCGGTTTCACTGCCAAGATAGGCCTCATCAACGGGTTTGAGCATCCTTACAACTTCGAGTCTCTGCCTCTCACCTATGATGGGCGTCCTCTTACGCGCCCTTACCGTGGAGTCCCTTGCAAGTACAACCACAAGTCTGGCGTTTTCTCCCCCAAGTTTCTTTGCCTCCTCAAGGAAGAATCCATGTCCCGGGTGGATTATGTCAAATGTGCCTGTTGCCATGACGGTTTTCATTTCAGTTCGCTTATCATTGGATCTGTTCATTTTAGCTCCTGATATTTTAAGGCCTCCCTGAAGTCTATCCTGCCCCTGTAAATCGCTGAACCAATAACAACACCTGCAGCACCTGTTTTTTTGAGTTTATCAATGTCCTGAATGCTGCTAACACCCCCTGAGTAAACAACGGGGACATCAACGGCATTCACAAGCTCAATCACAGGTTCTGGATCAAATCCGGATAGAAGGCCCTCAAAGTCCACATTTGTAAAGAGTATACTTCCAGCCCCTTTCTCCTGGAGTTTACTGCCCAGCTCCACTGCTGTGCATTCTATATCCTCTGTCCATCCCCTTATAACAACCTTCGAGTCCCTGCTATCGAGTGAGACCATTATACGGTCTGAGCCATATTCCCCTGAGAGATCCACTATAACCTCAGGGTTTTCGATGGCCATGGTGCCGAGTATTATCCTCTCAAAGCCCATCTCCAGGAGTTCAGAGGCATATTCCTTACTTCTTATTCCCCCACCTATCTGGAGTGGCACAGAGACCCTTTCTGTGATTTCTTTAAGGATGTCAGTATTCCTCTCTGAACCCAGGGCACCGTCAAGGTCAACCACATGGATGGTCTCAGCCCCCAGGGATTCCCATCTCTCTGCCACACCAGCAGGGTCATCAATAACAACCTGCTCGGTGCCAGGTTTTCCCTGCACAAGCTGGACGCATTTACCGTTTCTTATATCAACAGCTGGAATTATGAGCATTCTATCCTTTCTGAAGGTCATATTAATCACTGGATGCAGTCAATGTTAAGAGGAGTATCAGAAAACCCAACGAAATATTTATCCTCTCATCTGATATCCACTTTTCACTGGAAATATTTAAGAATTTCATCCAGATATAATTAGGATATAGATAGGTGTTGGCAATGACCGGTTTAAGGGCCCTCATCAGGGAATACAGAAGGATCACAGACAATGAAATCAAGTCTGAAACAGGTAATGGAACTCTTATGGGTCCAAGGGGCCCACTGAAGAAGAAGATAGAGTTCAGAGACCTCTTAAATCCAATTAGAAGGTATTTTTCAGCTTTCAAAGAGGATGATAAGTATGTCTCCAGCTTCCGTCTCGGCCACTTCAATATCCCGGATATAATCGCTGGTTCAGCTGCGGGTGTCTCCTACATCGGGGGTATGAACCTTGGAAGGGCGCTCATAAATGAGGGCCTTGCAGATGACACCAGATCACTGGGGGAGTTAATGCTGGAGCATAAACTCGGAATACTTGACGTGATATCTGAAGAAGGGGATGGAAGGCACATCAAGATGGATATAAGGGTCTATGAGTGCATAGAGTGCTCTGGCCTTCCAAATATCGGACGCCCCATCTGCTTCTTTGAGGCGGGAATAATAGCAGGGGCCCTCTCTGAGATACTTGGGGGAAGGGTTGATGCATATGAGAGGCGGTGCTGGACCAATGGCTACTCGTTCTGTCAGTTTGATGTGAGGGCCAGAATCTGATCAATTTAATGCTTTTTCTAGATTGAGCTCCAATTTGAACTATCTTTTCATGCCGTTCCAGTAGAGAATTATAACTCCGGTGAGCATTACAATTCCAGAAACCACTTGCATGGCTGAAAAGGGTTCATTCAGGATTAAAAACGCGAATATGGCTCCAAAGAGTGACGATAGTGGGAACAGGGATCCCACCATCGCCGCGCCTATCTCCCTTACTGCAATGTAGATGAGGATGAACGAGCAGCCTATACTGAAAATCGAAACCATGAGTGCATATGGGAGCATTTCAGTTGGAAGAGCGGTGCTCAAACCGAGAATCAGCATGATAATCAGGAGCAGAAAGCCACCCACAGAACTTTTAATACCCGAAAGGAGGATGAGGTCCCTCTTCTTGCTTAAAAATTTACTTAGGACTGTGTCAAGGCTCCAGAAGAAGGCCGCTGAGATAACAAGGAGGTTACCGCTCACCACAACATTGTTGAAGAGACTCTGAAACTCACCCTCACTTACAAGGTAGGCGGCACCCCCTATGAGAAGTATTATTCCAAGGAAGTCCTTAAATTTAAGCTTCTCCCTGAAAATCAGGTAACCGAGGATGATGATGAAGAGAACCTCAATGTTTAAAAGGAGGGATGCGTTAACTGCTGTTGTCTCACCAAGACCTGTAAGGAAAAGTACAGGCGCAATAACCGTGCTGAGGAGTGCTGTGAGCAGGAGTAAAAGGTAATCCCTTCCAGTTATCCTACTCTCTATCTCACCTGTCCTGTTAAGCATGTCAAGTATATTCTCCTTGAGGGGGGACTGCCTCACAAGGAAGAGAAAAATGCCCGCAATGAGGTATGTGTAGGCCCCGATGGTTATGGGGTGCATCTCTGATAGCATTATCTTGTCAAGTGTTGCTGACATACCAAAGAAGACCGTTGCAGTTATGATACTTAGATAACCCCAGACCCGTCGCATATCTGCACCCCAGAGTGAGTGAATCATCAAAATATAACTTGCGGATCACATATAAAACATGACATGATATCATGCTTCAGATGTCGCTGACACAGACCCATAGTATAAATAAAAGGAGTGCATGGTTATCTCCAGAGTCATGCTTCGTAAGTCAGGTGATTTCATCAATAACGAACCTTTTCAAAGCATCCCTTGCTCTGTAAAATTGTTCAGGGGGATTTAATATGAAGAAGATAGCGCTTAAGGTTGCATACATCGGTACCAATTATCACGGGTTTCAGAGACAGCCCGATGTCCCCACCATTGAGGGAAAACTCCTTGATGCGCTGAAGGAGGCAGGGATAATCAGAAGTCCTGGAGAGTCCCGCTTTCAGATAGCCGGCAGAACTGACAGGGGTGTACATGCACTGGGGAATTTCGTGAGCTTCTTTACAGAGGAGGAGATCCATGTGAACCAGATAAACGACCTACTCCCACCCGACATAAAGGTCCTTGCATGGGCATCTGTAATGTACCCCTTCAAGGTGCGCTACCCCCTTGAGAGACACTACCGCTACATTCTCCACAGTGAGGATTCCATGGACATTGATGCAATGACCGAGGCGGCTGAACACTTCAGAGGCACCCACGACTTCAGCAACTTCTCAAGGAGGAGTGACAGGAATCCCATAAGAAGGATAAATGATGTCAGGGTATCAGAAAATGAGGACTCCATCCTGGTGGACGTGTACGGTGAAAGCTTCCTCTGGCAGATGGTACGAAAAATGGTGAGGGTTCTCCTCCTGGTTTCAGAGGGCGAACTATCTCCAGAAGATGTCCCGGAACTTCTGGATACAGAAGAAAGGGTTTTCATAGACCCCGCACCCCCTGAGAACCTCATACTCATGGACCTCAAATATGGGGTTAAGATAAAACTCAGACATGATGAATATGCCGTTGAACGTTTCAGATCCCTCCTTGAAGAGGAATTCAGAATGTACCGTGACATGTCATTGGTCAGAAGGGTCATGGGAGATTCCCTGAAACATATAGGCGACTCTGACTGAGTTCCTTGCTGGTTTATACAAAACTCTAAATAATTTATTATAAATATAGGTAACCAGGGAAGCGATAATTCTGGAGGATCATAATCTGCAGCAGAATAAAAATCCTGATAGGGGTGCTGTGAAATCCCTCACGATAGTTGGTGTTGATCCTGGCCTCACAGTTGGTCTGGCAGTCCTCGACCTGGAAGGGAGACTCCTCTACCTTGGAAGCATGAAGGAGGCCTCAAGGTCCAGCATAATAGAGGAGATAATAAAATATGGAAAACCCATATTGGTAGCATCGGACGTATACCCCCCTCCTGGAGCGGTTAAAAGGATCGCTTCAATGCTCAACGCCAAATTATATACTCCAGACAGGGTTTTAACAGTATCATTCAAGAATGAACTGGTATCAGAATTTTTAAGGGAATCTGAGAATGCACCGGAAAACTCCCATGAAAGGGACGCCCTTGCAGCAGCTTTGAGGGCCTACAGGCATTATGAAAAGAAACTGAGGCAGATTGATAGAAAGGTTGAGGAGGCTGGACTTACAGCAGGGGAGGTCCTGGAGGTCAAGGGTCTTGTTATAATGGGAAAACCAGTTGCAGAAGCCATAAGATCGCTTAAAGAAATGGAAAGGTTATCTAAAACATCTTCAGAGACTATGGGGGAGCTTAATGGAAAAGAAATCTCCGACTTTTCAGTTGAAGATGAAAAGTCTCAGGGGGACATTGAAAAACTCAGGAGGACCATAAGGGCTCAGCGTTCAACCATAAGGCACCAGCGTTTGACAATTGAAAAACTCAAAAGGGAGAGGGGGTCCCTTAAGGGAAGGATAAGGAAACTCGAGGAGGAGAAGTCAAGGCTGGAGTCAAAGCTTGAGAGGTTACAGTACGAATATTCAAGGGACCTTCTACTTAATCGGGAGTTATCACATAAACTCAAGGTCATTGAAAAGCTTCAGAGGAAATACACGAGGGAGCGGGAACGCAGGGAAGCCCTTGAGAGGGACCTTGACGCACTGCTTCAGATAAAGGATATGGAGTCATCAGGAAAAACGTCACCTGTGAAGATAATTGATAGCTTCACAAGGGAGGGTATAAGGAGTGCAGGCTCCCGCTGGAAGATAAAGAGGGGGGACGTGCTTCTCCTCAGAAGTTCCGAGGGCGGAGGTTCACAGACCGCAAGGATATTAAGGGACCTGAAACCATGCGCCATTATAACAGAGGATAGAATGTCCCACCAGGCCCTTGAGGTTTTCGAGGAGGCTGAAGTACCTGTCATACCCAGGGAATCCCTTGATATTCAGATACATGATGATTTCGGCTCAGTTAAAACTCAAGATTTAAATAGAGAAATTAAAAAATGGAAACACAGATTAAATGAAAAGAGAAAGAAAAGAGAAGAAGAGGAGCTTCTGAGGGTAATAACTGAATACAGAGCTCAGAGAAGAAGAAATTATTAATGAGACTTTTCAAGTGGTTAACATGAAGATTGCAGTTGTTTTGGGAACGCGGCCAGAGATAATAAAGATGGCCCCGGTCATAGATGAGATAAAAAGGCGCAACCTTGACTTCACGCTCATACACACGGGTCAGCACTACGACCATGAAATGTCAGACCAGTTCTTCATTGACCTGGAACTCCCATCACCGGACCACAACATAGGTGCAGGTTCAGGGAGCCATGGAGCAATGACTTCAGAGATGCTAAGGGGCATAGAGGATGTCCTCATGAGGGAGGAACCAGATATCGTGATGGTACAGGGGGACACGAATGCTGTTCTTGCAGGGGCCCTTGCAGCAGTGAAGCTCCACATACCCGTAGGGCACGTGGAGGCGGGACTCCGATCGTTTGACAGGACCATGCCCGAGGAGATAAACAGGATGGTTGCGGATGTATGTTCAAAACTCTACTATGTACCCACCGAGGCATCTGCCATTAACCTCCTCATGGAGGGCGTGGATCCGGAGACGATATTTGTAACCGGAAACACTGTTGTTGACGCCTGCCTCAGGAATATTGAGATAGCATCAAAGAAATCAGATATACTCTCAGAGTTCCGGGGGGACGAAAAACTTGTTGCGCTGACCCTCCACCGCGCAGAAAATGTGGATAACCCTGAAAGGCTCAGATCAATAGTTGAGGCCATACTTGAGCTTGATGAATTCAGAGTAGTCTTTCCGGTTCATCCAAGGACCAGAAAGAATCTGGAAGAATCGGGCCTCTACACCAGACTGCTGGAGGCGGAGCATGTCACATTAAAAAAGCCAATGGGGTATCTTGATTTCCTTCTTCTACTTTCAAACTCGTTCATGATACTCACGGACTCCGGCGGACTCCAGGAGGAGGCCATAACCTTCAATATACCCTGTTTAACCCTGCGATACAATACTGAACGCCCGGAAACTGTTGAGGCCGGGGGGAACATACTTGTAGGTGCTGATAAGAACAGAATAACCACAGCAGCAAGGAGACTCCTTGAGGACCCTGATTTCAGAGAGGGGATGATGAGGACAGAGAACCCCTACGGTGACGGCAATGCCTCGGAGAGGATACTGGATGAGACCCTGCGGCTACACAGGGAGGGCAGGCTCACAATGAAACCACCCGCTGAGGTCATGGAAGCACCATCAAGAAGGCTTATACATGTGGATGAGAATATTACAGTGGCTGAGCTTGCTAAAAGAAATAATGTAGTTATAAGGATGGTTTATGCTGGAGGAGAACCTGTTTTTCCTTCACATACGCTGAACCTGAAGGATAAGGATGTTTTGATTGAGTACAGGTGATGGAGGAATTGGCATGGACAATTACAGGATAGCAGTATTTGGTCTTGGACACATAGGTCTTCCAACAGCAGCACTTTTTGCCAGGGCAGGATTTGATGTTACAGGGATTGACATAAGCACAGAAACGGTGGAAAAGGTCAACATAGGAAAATCACCTGTCCCTGAACCAGGCCTTGATGAACTTGTCGCGGAGGTTGTTGGGAAGGGGAAACTGAGGGCAACAGTTGATGGTGTTAGCGCTGCAGAGGAATCAAATGTGATGGTTGTGGTGGTACCGACACCTGTTAACAGCGACAACACATCTGACCTTTCTGCTGTGATATCAGCAACAGAGACCATCTCAGAGGGCTTGAAGAGGGGGGACCTTGTGATCATAGAGAGCACCGTACCCCCAGGGGCCTGCGAAAACGTGGTACTCCCAATACTTGAAAAAACAGGTTTGCGCGCATCAAGGGACTTTGGACTTGCATACACACCTGAAAGGGCCCTTCCAAACAACACACTCCATGAGATGCAGAACAATGCAAGGGTCATAGGGGGCATTGATGGGAGAAGTGCAGAGATGGCCGCTCAACTTTACGGTAAGGTCACAAGGGGCGAGGTAATAGTTGTGGATGATATCATAACAGCAGAAATGGTTAAGCTCATGGAGAACACCTACAGGGATACCAACATAGCCCTCGCCAATGAACTTGCAGTCATATGTGAATCACTCGGCATAGACGCCATAAAGGCAATTGAGGCAGCAAATCACCACCCCCGCGTGAACCTTCACACTCCTGGACCCGGTGTTGGGGGCCACTGCCTGTCAATAGACCCCTACTTCATAGTTGAGATGGCAGAGAAACATGGTGTCCCGGCAAGACTCATAAGGACGGCCAGGGAGGTAAACGAATCCATGCCCTTCCACGTCCTTGAAATCATAAGGGATGCACTTGAATCAGAGGGTAGAGGCCTTGCAGGATCACGGGTGGGTGTTCTTGGAGTGGCCTACAAGGGCGACGTTGCAGATGCAAGGGAGACACCAACAAGGCCCCTTGTGGCAGCCCTCATATCAGAGGGTGCTGACGTCATTGTCAACGACCCCCATGTTGACCCTGTGCTAATAAAGAAAATGGGTGTTGAACCTGTCTCACTGGAGGAGGCCCTTGAATCTGACTGTGTGGTTCTCATGACGGATCATTCGGAATATCTGGAAATAACCCCTGAGATGATAGGTGGCGGGATATTCATCTGCACAAGACCCGTTCTGGATCCTGAAAAATTCAGGGAACATGGCATAGTATTCAGGGGTGTGGGGCGCCCTTGAAGCTGCTAATATTTGAATATGCAACTGCCTCAGGGATTGAAGACCCTGAGATATTTCTTGAGGGTCGTTCAATGCTTGAGGCTCTTCTGGCCGATTTCAGGAACCTTGAAATTGAATTTCTTCTCTCTGAGAAGTTCGCTGATATTGAAATCCAGTCCAATTGCAGGCCAACAATAATCACAGGTTCCCTGAGGGAATGGCTCAGAGCAAACCTTCATAGATTTGATGCCTGCATATTCATCGCAGCAGAGGAGGACATGGAACTCTATAAACTCACAGAACTGGTTGAAGACTCAGGGGTGCTTCTTCTCGGCTCAACCAGTGAGGCGGTCCGCATATGCTCAGATAAGAGGATGACCTACAGGGCCCTCAGGGGGGTGGCTCCCCTTATAAGGACCTATGGAATGGATGATCTTGGAGAACTACCATCAAGGGTTCTCATAAAACCCGCAGACGGTGTTGCCTGCCAGGGTATAAGGATACTTGAGGCGAGGGACCTCCATGATATCCCCGAGAATATGATAATACAGGAATTTGTTGAGGGTGAGAGCGTCAGCGTGAGCCTGCTCTCTGATGGAATAAGGGCGCTACCCATAAGTCTCAACAGGCAGAATATCCTCATAAGGGGGGATTCACTGGAGTATAATGGGGGGGCAGCCCCTGTGGATCACAGTATGAGGGATGAGGCCTTCAGGGTTGCCAGAAGGGCTGTGGAATCCATTAATGGTCTGAGGGGCTATGTTGGGGTGGACATGATACTTGCAGATGAACCCTATGTTGTTGAGATAAACTCCCGGATCACAACGCCCTATATAGGTCTCAGAAGGATTTCAGAGGGAAACCTGGGCCATATGGTCCTTCAATCAGTTATGGGTGAACTTCCACAGCGTGTTAAATTCAATGGAACAGCATACTTCAGAAAAGGTTCCAGGGGCATGGTTGTGGATGTCCGCAGGGGAACTGAAGCCGGGAATTAAGATTATGGAGTTGACCTTTGATGAAGATAGCGGGATTTGATATTGGAGGAGCAAACACCGACATGGCAGTAATAGAGTTTGGAGCCGATGGGGAAATGAAGAACGTCCGTGTGGACTTCAGGTACCTCCCCATGTGGCTTAAAAGGCATGAACTTTCAGAAACCCTGATTGAACTTGCAGGAGATGACCTTGATGACCTTGATGGTGTTGGCATATGCATGACAGCTGAACTGGTCGACGCCTACCCAAGCAAGGCAGATGGTGTTATAGACATAGTTGAAAGTGTCCAGAGTGCATTCGATGTTCCAGTGGCATACGTGAGCCTCTCGGGCATGGTGGATGCCTCCGAGGCGATCAGGGACCCCATGGATGTGGCTGCGGCCAACTGGGTTGCCACCTCACAGATAGCATCTGCGATGAGCAGCGACTGCATAATGGTGGACGTGGGAAGCACAACAACGGACATAATACCCGTCAAGGATGGATTCGAGGCTTCAAGGGGAAGGAATGACCTTGAAAGGCTATCAACTGGTGAACTTGTCTACACGGGCACACTGAGAACCAATGTTGCAACCATAGTCGACAGGGTCCCCCTCAATGATAGATGGTTCAGGGTTGCATCTGAACTTTTTGCAATAACTGCCGATGTTCACAGGTTACTCGGCAATATCAGGGAATCAGATTACACCTGCAGCACACCGGATGGCTCAGGGAAATCCATTGAGGATTGTATGCTGAGGATAGCCCGGGTCCTCTGCGCCGACCTGGAACTCCTTGAACCAGAGGATATACTTGAGGTGGCAGAGTACATCTACCACCAGCAGATACTCAAGATAGCAGAGGGAATCGCAGAGGTTTCAGAGCGCGAAAACCTTGATGAGGTGATCGCCACGGGCCTTGGAATGAAGATTCTTGCAAAAAGGGCAGCTGAAATTCTCGACCTCAAATGCAGAACCATGGACGAATTCCTGACAGAGGAGGAGTGTGTGGTGGCCCCTGCAGTAGGCACAGCCCTCCTCATGGAGGATTACCTCCAGAACATATAGATGGATGGTTGAGTTGAAATCAAGGATTTTAATCACTGTTATACTCCTCCTTGTGACCCCCCTTGTAATCATGAACATATCTGACCATTCAACTATCGGCTCGGATTCCCGGGGATATGTTACAAGGGACGTCTATGCCCATTACGGTGAGCAGAACATAAAGGTGGCCGTTGTAACAGGGATACATCCGCGGGAGGGGGTTTCAGTTGCACCAGTCCAGTGGGCCAGCAGGGCATTTGCACTTCTCCCTGTGGAGGTTGCACTCTACAGTATAAATGTTGAGGACAGTCCAATGGATTACAGCAGGGGGAGGACCAATGGTGAGGGCCTTGCAACCACCTACATCCTCCCCGATGTAACGAAATCTGATTATGACCTTGTGATAATTGCCCATGCCCATGCACCGGGTTATGGTGAGGGATTCTATGTTGCAACACCACAGATGGATGAACCTTCAGTGAGAATCGCTGAAAGCCTAAGGAAGGAAGGGTTCAATTACTACCCGGTCTCAGGAAAAACAAGGTACAGGAGTTCATCAGCGAGACTCTTCTCAAGGCCACTTGCCGCCGCAGGCTACCCGACACTGGTCTATGAGGTCCCTGAGTGGTCATCACCATACGAGGTATTTTTCATGACCCTAAAACTCCTGAGTGCCAGCAGATCCCTTCTATCATAACGTCAGTACCAGACATCCTTCATACCGATGAGGTATGCTATGATGTTTGCTGAGAGATGAAGAACCAGGGTGATGAGCATTATCAGGATGATGTAATCAACTGGCAGTACCCTCAGGGGGGATACCAGTATCAGGGCCCCGGCAACGAAGTCAAGCTGATCAAGGATAGGCGCTGGCCTACCCCTATCTATTCTGAGTCTTCGCTTTATGAAACTACCTGCCGCATCTCCCATGAGGGCTCCGAATCCAAGTAAAAGACCTGTTATTGCTCCTGTTATAACTGAACCTGAAAGAAAGCCCTGAATTAACCCTACAAAAAGTCCAATAAGGGTACCCGCAGCAGTGCCCCGCCAGGTTACCCCGTCCCCTATGAGGCGCCTGCCATCACTGAGGGTGATGCCCATGTCAAGGGGTCTGCCCCCACCAAATACGAGACCACTTATATTCGCCATGTAGGCTGGTAACATAAAGTATATTACATAGAGAACATCTATAATATTGATAATATCGGTATTCACTTGTACACCTCGCAAAATTATTTAATTTAAGATACCGTAGGAACCGGTCAGTTCAGGCTCCCAGGAAGAGATGCATGGGTTTGTAATTTCATACATCAGGTATATAACGTTTGCCGGTGAACTGATTCGATGATTTTAATATTCAAATTAAACAGGTGACTGTTGTGGTAATAAAGAAAACAAGGAGTCTCTGCCCTGAGTGCCTCAGACCCGTCGATGCGGAGGTCTTTGAGGATGAGGGCAGGGTTCTAATAAGGAAGGAATGCCCGGAGCATGGAACCTTTGAGGGTGTTTACTGGAGCAATTCCGAGATCTACCGTAAGGCAGAAGATTATGATGAGGGAGGTGAGGGGCTACTGAACCCTCAGACGGATCCCCTGAAGGGATGTCCACTTGACTGTGGCCTCTGTCCTGAACATGAGAGCCACACTGTTCTTGGTCTTATTGATGTTACTAATCGATGTAATCTTAAATGTCCCATCTGTTTTGCCAATGCTGCCGTCTCAAACTACCTTTATGAGCCAACCTATGAAGAGATAAGGGAGATGCTCAGAAATCTCCGCAGAAACAGACCTGTACCCACACCAGCCATTCAGTACGCAGGTGGTGAGCCAACGGTGAGGAAGGACATAGTGGAGCTCGTGAAACTCGCAAGGGAGGAGGGCTTCACCCATGTCCAGATAGCCACAAATGGTGTGAGACTTGCACGGAAACCTGAACTTGCAGCGGAACTCAGGGAGGCAGGGCTCAACACAGTCTATCTCCAGTTCGACGGGGTCACAGAGGAACCCTACATTGTATCAAGGGGTAAAAATCTTCTGCCCCTGAAATTACAGGCAATAGAGAACTGCAGAAAGGCGGGTCTTGGAATAGTACTGGTCCCCACACTCGTGAGGGGTCTCAATGACAGCCAGGTGGGGGACATAATAAGGTTCGCCATTGAAAACATCGATATAATAAGGGGCGTTAACTTCCAGCCCGTGTCCTTTGCAGGAAGAACCCCAGCCGACAGGGTTGAGGAGCAGCGCATAACAATACCCGACTTCCAGGAACTCGTGGAGGAACAGACAGGTTCGGAGATATCTGTTGATGACTTCTACCCGGCATCATCTGTCCGCCCAATATCGGACTTCGTTGCAGCCATTGAGGGTGAACCCCAGGTTACATTCACATGCCACCAGCACTGCGGCACAGCCACATACATATTCATAGAGGACGGGAAAATAATCCCAATAACAAGGTTCATTGATGTTGACAGGTTCTTTGAGATACTTGATAAGGGCAGGGAGGAACTTGAGAAGGGAGGAATAGCAGCAAAGGCCAAATTGATTGCAAAATCAACAATAGAACTTCCGAAAACCCTCGACAAATCGAAGGCACCGGAGTCTGTTGATATAAAGAGTATACTCACATCAGTATTCAGGGAGAGATCATACAGTGCCCTTGGAGAATTCCACTACAACACGCTCCTGGTATCATGCATGCACTTCATGGACCCATGGAACTTTGATATTGAGAGGGTTAAAAGGTGCGTCATACACTACGCCCTGCCTGATGGGCGCATAGTCCCCTTCTGTACAATGAACTCAATACACAGGGCAGAGGTTGAAAAGCAGTTCTCAAAACCTCTAAAAGGATAATCAAAGGAGTGGTAATTGAATTGATCATCAACACACCATCCCGGTTACACCTAACCCTCATAGACCTCAATGGGAGGAGGGGCCGCCTCGATGGAGGGGTGGGAATCACCCTCAGGGAGCCTGAACTGATCATGGGCCTCGAGGCTTCAGATGAAATCACTGTGGAGTTCACTGGTGAAGTGGAGAGAGCACTCAGGGAGGAATATGTTTCAAAGATAACAGCAGCTGCAGAGAGAACCCTCAGCTACATTGGCAGTGATGAAAAATTCGCCTTCAAGGTTGAAAGCATGTTTCCAGCCCATTCGGGTCTTGGATCGGGAACCCAGATATCTCTCGCATCCGCAAAACTCATAGCAGAGTACCACGGCGTCAGTATAAGGGCAAGGGACCTGGCAGCGATTGTTGGCAGGGGTGGAACATCAGGTATAGGAGTTGCCTCCTTTGAAGATGGAGGATTCATAGTGGATGCAGGACACAGTACCCGTGAAAAGTCTGACTTTCTGCCGTCATCTGCCTCAAGTGCATCCCCACCACCTGTTATTGCGAGATATGATTTTCCTGAGAACTGGAATATCGTGGTTGCCATACCTTACATTGAGAGATCAGTTTCAGGAAAAAAGGAGGTTAACATATTTCAGGAATACTGCCCCATTCCCCTCAGGGAGGTTGAAAGGCTCTCGCACATAATTCTCATGAAGATGATGCCATCAGTCATTGAAGGGGACATTGAGGCCTTTGGGGAATCTGTCAATGAAATACAGAGGATAGGATTCAAGAAGGTTGAAAGGGATCTCCAGGACCCACTGATTGACAGTTTAATAGATGCTATGTTGTCTTCAGGGGCCGCAGGGGCAGGCATGAGTTCATTTGGTCCCGCAGTATATGCGGTTACAGATGGGAAAGCTGATGATATGGTGGATGCTGTTCTGGAGATAATGGATTCTGGGCAGGCCTTTGTAACGGGAGGTCGTAATGAGGGGGCTTCTGTGATTAGATCCTGAGTGCAGGAGGGAATATGGATGGAAGAAGTTATAAGGGGAAGAGTATGGAGATTCGGTGATAACATAGATACAGATATGATCATACCGGGACGTTATCTGAGGACCTTCAGCCTTGATGAACTCGCATCCCATGTAATGGAGGGTGCAAGGCCAGAGTTTGCCTCTGAGGTGAAGAGGGGCGACATAATAGTGGCCGGGCGCAACTTTGGGTGCGGATCATCCAGGGAGCAGGCCCCGGTAGCCCTTAAACATGCGGGTGTCGCCGCGATCATAGCAGAATCCTTTGCCAGGATATTCTACAGAAACGCCATAAACATAGGGTTTCCCGTTATAATGGCTCGCGTGGATGCAGTGGACGGGGATGAAATCTCTGTTGATCTCAAGGGTGGTTTCATTGAGAACCTCACCTCTGGAAAGAGATATGAGATGAAGCCCTTCAACGACTACATGCTCTCAATACTAGAGGACGGCGGCCTTGTAAACCACTATATCAGGACGCTAAAAGAAGGTTCAGGGTAGGAGAAACATAAATTTACAGGAAAGTGTTTATGAGGGGTAATAGATGCAGTGTCCGATTTGCGGGTCAAAGGCATTCAGGGTTTTAAAGAGCAGAACAGATGAGTCCAGATCAAGGAAGATCAAGCACCTTGTACTTGAATGTGAGGAATGCGGGACGGTTTTCAGGGATAGCCTTGTGATTGAAAAACCCGAACGCCACAGGATAATAATAAGTGAGCATGGAAGCTCCTACCGGGATGAGGTGGATCTATACCCCCATGAGGAGGTATCCGCAGGCGATGCGATCACCGTATCAGGGAAACTCGTTGAGATAACCTCACTGGAACTTAAGAGCGGCAAGAGGGTTGATAAAGCCACTGCAGAGGATGTTGAGACGCTGTGGGCTGTTTCACTCGAGGCACCCGCCCGTGTCGGTATATCCGTGGACCTCCATGGTGAGGTCTACTCAAGGAAGGTTGAGGTCGACAGGGACTTTGAATTCAGGGTGGGGGATGTCATGAAGATAGATGAACACGTATTCAAGATCCGGAGCATAAAGACAGAGGATGGTATGATAAGGAGGGGCTCCGTACCGGCCCAGAGGATTAAGAGGGTTTATGGATATCCTGTAAACCTCAGGTTCAGACACGACCTCACTGATATGATTGTGTGAAATGTCATGGTTTATAACATTGTTTCAGTGGTTCCATGATGGATGAAAGGCGTAGAATGGTCCAGGACCTCATAGATAAGGGTTACATAAAATCTGAGTCCATAAGAAGGGCGATGGAGAATGTTCCAAGGGAGGAGTTTGTCCCTGAAGATGAGAGGCACAGGGCCTACCTTGACATGCCCCTCCCGATAGGTGAGGGACAGACCATATCCGCACCCCACATGGTTGCCATGATCGCGGAGCTCCTGGACCTTGAGAGGGGAATGAAGGTCCTTGAGGTTGGTACTGGCTGTGGATACAATGCAGCGGTCATAGCAGAGATAATAGGGAGTGAAGGTCATCTCTACACGATTGAAAGGATACATTCATTATATGAGAGGGCAAGGCAAAAACTTGAGGCCCTGGGATATGATAACATCACCGTTATACATGGGGATGGAAGTAAGGGGTACCCCCCTGAGGCCCCCTACAGCAGGATATACGTGACCGCGGCGGCACCATACATACCTGACCCCCTAAGGGAACAGCTGGAGGTGGGGGGAAAACTTTTAATACCTGTTGGTTCCGATAAATTTTACCAGGAACTTGTTCTTGTTGAGAAACTCTCCTCTGGGGATTACAGGTCCAGGAACCTTGGGGGAGTTGCATTTGTCCCACTGATAGGTAAACATGGCTGGAAATTCCACTGAACCTAAGGTGGGAATTTCACAGATGATTTTTAAAGGGGATTTCTCATGGACAAAGTCAGGGTTTACATAGAGACGTTTGGATGCACATTCAACCAGGCAGACTCAGAGATAATGGCGGGCATTCTGAGTGAGGCAGGGGCTCTCCTTACAGGGATTGATGAGGCGGATGTGATAATTCTTAACACATGCTATGTTAAGCATCCCACTGAACACAAGGTTATAAACAGGATAAAGAGGATCAGGGAGATGTACCCTGATAAGGGACTCGTTGTTGCTGGGTGTATGGTTGAAATAGACCCGCTGAAACTTGAATCCATATCAGGGGATGCATCATGGCTTGGACCCCACCAGCTACTGAGGACAGAGGAGGTTGTGCGTGCAGCGTATGGCGGTAATGTTAAACGGATAACCGGTTTCACATCCGATGTGAAGGTGGGGGTTCCCAGGGTGAGGTCGAATCCCCTGATACACATCATACAGATATGTGAGGGATGCAGTGGAAGCTGCAGCTACTGCTGCACACGCTTTGCAAGGGGAAGGATACAGAGTTACCCATCAGATATCATCGTGAGGGAGGCAAGGGAGGCCATTGAGGCGGGATGCAGGGAGATTCAGCTGACGGCACAGGATACTGCAGCATATGGTTCTGATACAGGTGAGAGACTCTCTGACCTCATAAGGGAAATAACTGAAATACCAGGTGATTTCAGGGTGCGCGTCGGCATGATGCACCCTGCAAGTGTCCTCAGGGACCTTGATGGTCTTGTTGAGGCATTCAGATCAGAGAAGGTGTACAGTTTCCTCCACCTCCCTGTTCAGAGTGGAAGTGACCGTGTACTCAGGGATATGGGGAGGGGGCACACTGTGGATGAGTTCAGGATGATAGTTGACAGGTTCAGGTCAAGAATTCCGGAAATCTCCATCGCAACCGATATAATCGTTGGCTACCCCACTGAGGGCGAGGATGACTTCCTTGAAACATGCAGGCTCCTTGAGGAGGTGAGACCTGGCTTCATACACCTCTCAAAGTACAGGCACAGGCCACGCGCCCTCTCGTCATCCCTTGATGAGATAGACTTCAGGGAACTGCGGAGGCGATCAAAGACAGTTGAGGAACTCAAGGGGAGGATCACAGAGGAGGAAAATAAGAGGCTCGTTGGAACCACCCAGAACATACTCATAGTTGAGAGGGGAAGGAAGGGCGGCTTCATAGGCAGAACAGATTCATATATACCGGTGGTTACACATGATGGCGAGGCGGGATCCTTCAGGAGGGTTAGGATCCAGAGGGCCACTGGAACGTACCTTATAGCTGAATCAGAAGATTAATAGCCTTCAGTAAGATTTTATTTTTTAACTGACTTGAGTGTTGTTAGGTCCTCAAAATCAAGTAGGATAAGTTAAGACTTGTAAAATGTTTCAATGTCCTTAAAAATAACTATATAATTAGTTTCTAGAGAAAGAGGTGGTTATAAGTGCCGTGGGCCGGACTTGAACCAGCGACATCCAGATCTTCAGTCTGGCGTTCTCCCAACTGAACTACCACGGCATAGTGGGCCGGACGAGATTCGAACTCGTGATCACCTCCGTGTCAGGGAGGTATCATACCCCTAGACCACCGGCCCATGTTCCTTCTAAACTATGGAAGTAGTCATATATAACCTTTTCCATTCTGGGAGTGGGGATTCTGGAATAAAAGCCTCCTTACAGGTATGGGGTGACACCATGAACCTGAAATGCCCAGTGAAATCCCATCAGCATGATAATGGTTAAAAATCAAGGGTTCAAAGGGTAAAGCATGAACTTTTTAATTGTTATACGCCATAAATATATTTACTGATACTTCATACATACATTCATAGAAAACTTTTTAGTGAATCTGATAACTTAAATGATAACTGAATGTGAAACCATCATGGGATTGATGGTTTTACACAGGTATACAAAATTCAATGAGAGGGTGGGGGCATTGGTCCATAGAACTCTTACTGTTACCGAGAAGATACAGTCATACAGGGACATGAGGACCCGGCTGGCCCTTGTCGCCTCAATAACAGCCCTCTGTGCTACTGCAACAGTCTATTTTCATATTTTCCTTCGGGTTGAAATTGTATTCACACACATCTTTTACATACCAATAGTCCTTGCAGCCCTCTGGTTCAGGATGAAGTCATTTCTCGTAACGGCATTTCTTGGCACGGTACTTATCGTAACAAACATCATGGCATCTCTCTCAGGTTTCTATGAGGATATCATGAGGGTATCTGTGATGTTCTTTGTCAACTTCATCACCGTACTCCTAGCAGAGTCCCTTCAGGAATCAGAGGAGGTTATCAGGGAGACTGAGGAGAAATACAGGACAATAGTTGAAACAGCAAGGGATGCCATAATAACCGTTGATGAGAGGGGCATTGTGGTTTCATGGAACCAGGGAGCTGAGGAGATCTTTGGGTACACCGCAGATGAGATGATGGGGAGGCACATCAGCACGATAATCTCAGAGGAAAACCGGGACAGGCACGATTTTTCGGATATATTTAAGAGTGATATTTCGCTGATGATTACGGATGTCGATGCACTCAGAAAGGATGGAATGAGAGTTCCTGTGGATATATCCATTACAGGATGGCATTATATGGGTGAAAACTTTGTAACTGCAGTTATAAGGGACATTTCAGAGAGGAAAAAGGCTGAAGAGGCGCTGAAGGAGAGTGAAAAGAAATTCAGGGCAGTTTTCAATGGTGTTGAGGATATAATAACCATCGTTGAGTTAAGGGATGAGGGGCTGCCAGGCAACTACATTGAGGTGAACAGGACCGCTGTGGAGAAACTGGGCTACTCAAGGGATGAACTCCTCAACATGACCCCCATGGACCTTGGACCCACGAGGGAGGAGATCTCAGATAATATGAGGACACTACTTGAAAGAAAGGCCGCAAGGTTTGAGAGAACCTACATATCAAAGGACGGTCGCAGGATCCCGGTTGAGGTGAACTCCCGCCTTATTGAAATTGGCGGTAAAAATGTAGTTGTATCGGTTTCAAGGGACATAACTCATAGAATAGAGAACGAAAGGAAACTGAGGGAGAGTGAGGAAAAATACAGGTCACTGTTTGATCTTTCACCTGACTATGTAATTCTCCTTGAACTGGAGGGTGGGGTTATAATGGATATCAACTCAACCCTATCAGAGAGACTTGGAATGGCACCGGAGGAACTCCGAGGAACATCCATCTATGATATTGAATTCATCTCCGATGAGGTGAAGGACGAATTCAGATCAAAGCTTGGTATGATAATGGGAGGTGAGGATAGTATTGAACCCTATGAGGTTGTCCTTAATGACCCACTTGGAAGGGAGTACACTGTAAGGATATACAATAAGCTTGTACATGCGGAGGGGAGGGACTGCGTCCTCGTGGTCCTCCATGACATCTCGGACCTCAAGAGGACACAGAGGATGCTTGAGAAATCCCTTGAGGAAAAGGAACTCCTCATCAAGGAGATACACCACCGGGTCAAGAACAACCTGATGATAATTTCAAGCCTCCTCAGCCTTCAGTCAAGGAAGGCGAAGGATGAAGAGACCCTGGACCTCTTCAGGGAGAGTGAAAACAGGGCAAGGTCCATGGCCCTGATCCATGAAAGGCTTTACCGTTCAGAGGATCTCAAGAACATTGATATGGGTGAATATATAAGGACACTGGCATCCGAGGTGTTCCGAAGTTATTCTGCAGATTCCAGGATAAGGCTGAATATGGACCTGGATGAACTGAAAGTTGACGTGGAGACCGCCATACCTGTTGGTCTCATCGTCAATGAACTATTAACAAATGCAGTGAAGCATGCTTTCCCTGATGGGGAAGGTACCGTATCTGTTTCGGTTAAACGGAGTAATAAACACGTTCTGATTGAGGTTAGTGATGATGGAGTCGGATTCCCACCTGATCTTGACTGGGAAAGCAGCCCATCCCTTGGCCTCCAGCTTGTAAGGAACCTGACCGACCAGATTGACGGGACTGCAGAGATGATTTCAGATGGGGGCACAACATTCAGGATAACCTTCATGGAGAAGGGCGTTATTGATGAAAAATAGAAGTAAGGTGATAGAAAGGATTTTATCTTTTTGAACTCCTTTTTGGGTGCCCCGCAGATGGCGCACTAGGATTATTCTATTTTTTTGAACTCCTTTTTGGGTGCCCCGCAGATGGCGCACCTCTCGGGTGCCTCACCCTCAACGGTGTTACCGCACCAGTTGCAGACGTAGTAGTCCACCTCAACGTTCCTCCCAAGATTATCGAGGGCACTCTGGTAGAGTTCAGCGTGGATCTTCTCAACCTTATTTGCAACGTCAAAGCTCCAGCGTGCCTGTTCTTCACCCTCTGCTTCTGCTTCCTCTATGAATCCAGGGTACATCTCCTTGAATTCTGCAGTTTCTCCGGCTATTGCCTCCCTGAGGTTCTCCTCTGTGCTATTGATGGCCCCCATGGCCTCAAGGTGGTTCATTGCATGGACTGTCTCTGCTGCGGCCGCGGCACGGAAGAGCTTTGCAATCTGGTGGTACCCCTCCTCATCAGCCTTCCTTGCGAATGCAAGGTACTTTCTGTTTGCCTGTGACTCCCCGGCAAATGCTTCCTTCAGGTTATCCATTGTTGACATCAAAAATCACCTCATCTTATTATTATGTTATCCTGACCTTATAAAGAAAAACCATGAATCAGTACAGGATCATAACAGCTTAAATTTGGTAAGGGAAACTTAATCCCTGAAAAAATAAATAGGTAGAATTATCGGGTCTGCCTATAACTGTTTAGCGGCCATTTCAATGTCTGTGGCTTTAACAGTTTTTCTGCCGGCGTGTTTTGCAAGTTCAACGGCTTTGCGTGAGATTTCCTCACCCATATCTTCGAGGGCCTTTGCTAAAGCCTCTTTTGCATCATCACTTATTCTCTGGGCACCGGCATTTTTTATTATTCTACCTACTGGTGCGATTGGTAATTCAGCCATAATTTCACCTCCAAATTAAGCTGGTAATCTCTAATATTTAAATTTATTGGTTCTGCCGGGTTAATGGACCACATAGGGCTGATGGGGGTAACTGGATATGGATTTCACCAAAACCAAAAATTTTAAACTTGGAGAACCAGATACTAAATCGCATGTTTGGCACCATGGATATTAAAACCCGCACAGAAAAAATACTTGAGAAGGCAATGGATGAGCCAATCACCAATGAGGAGGCCCTCTACTTGATGAATGTTAGAGGAAGGGACCTCCAGGCCCTTTTAATAGCTGCGGACACTGTCAGGGAGTCCGAGGCTGGTGACAGGGTAACCTACATTGAGAACTGGAACATCAACTTCACCAATATATGCTCGGGACAGTGCGGGTTCTGCGCCTTTAAGAGGGATGATCTTGATGGGGACGCATATTACCTTGAAACTGAAAGGATCCTTGAAATTGCCCGTAAGGCCGCGGAAAACGGTGCCCGTGAACTCTGCATACAGGGGGGCCTCTACCCTGGCCTTGACACCTACTTCTATGAGGATCTTGTGAGGGCCATAAAAGCGGAGCTACCCCATGTGCACCTCCACTCATTCTCCCCAATGGAGGTTTACTATGGTGCTCGTAATGCGGAGCTATCAATTGAGGAGGCCCTAAGGATACTTAAAAGGGCAGGTCTCGGTTCAATGCCCGGTACAGCGGCAGAAATACTCAATGATGATGTAAGGGCTGTTATATGCCCTACAAAGCTGAGTACCGGGGAGTGGGTTGAGGTTATAGAGACAGCACACCGGGTTGGAATACCAACAACCTGCACCATGATGTACGGTCACATCGATGGACCCGAACACAGGGTTGAACACATGGACATACTGCGGCAGATCCAGGAGAAAACAGGGGGCTTCACGGAGTTCGTCCCATTACCATTCATGCATCCAAGGGCCCCCATATACCGTGAGGGAAAGGCGGCTGCAGGCGCAACCGGTGCAGAGGACCTCAAGGTCTACGCGGTTTCAAGGCTGATGTTCAGGGGCCTTATAAGGAACATACAGGCTTCATGGGTTAAACTGGGCTTTAAGTTTGCACAGGTTGCCCTCATGTCCGGGGCCAACGACCTTGGTGGTACACTGGGTGAGGAGAACATATCAAGGTCCGCGGGGGCATCACATGGTGTTAGAACCGAACCCGAAGAAATAATAAGGGTTGTGAGGGACCTGGGAAGGATCCCTGCAAGCAGGGATACCCTCTACAGGGAAATAGAGGATGTTTAGCGTTTCCGGGCCCCTGATTTTTTTGTTAGTCCATTCTTTCTATTATTATCCTGTCGCCATCATCAACACTGAAGAAAAGGTCAAGGTTTCTGGTCACCCTCCCTATATGATTCACCGGGGAGTAGGGCTGTGTTGACCCGAAGAATATGCAGAGGGCGTAACCTGGCGGCCAGTAGGATATGTCCCCTGGACTTGCGGTATCAGAGGGGTTCTCATAGTCAAGGGTGACTGGTATGTCAAAGTAGACCTCCTCCATCCATAGGAGGGCCCGGCCCTCAAGTGGAAGGCTATCATAGATCCTCTCTGCAGATTCAGGGTTTCTATCATCAAGTTCAGCCTCAGCGTAACCCTTACCTTCCACGGTTATCTTTATCCTCATATGAGATCACCTTCCTGAGGATCAATACCTGTTTTTCTCATACTACCTCCACCCCTCGATTATCTGGACCCCGGTTGATGTTCCAATCCTGTCCGCACCGGCCTCTATCATTGCAAGGGCTGTTTCAGTATCCCTTATACCACCAGCTGCCTTAACACCCATCTCATCACCCACAGTCTCACGCATGAGTTTCACGTCCTCCACTGTGGCACCTGAAAGACCACCATAGGCTGTCGATGTTTTAACAAATGCTGCACCAGCCTCCTTACTTATGAGGCATGCCTCCACCTTCTCCTCGTCTGTGAGGTAGGCTGTCTCCAGTATAACCTTCACAGGAACTCCTGCGGCATCAACGACTCCACCTATATCCTCATATACGAGTTCCCTCGCACCTGACTTCAGGGCCCCTATATTCATTACCATGTCAACCTCCTCTGCGCCGTTTTCCACGGCCTCTGATGCCTCGAAGGCCTTAACCGCCGGCGTGTTAACACCTGCTGGGAATCCTATAACAGAGCAGACCATGACATCGCTGTCCCTCAGGAGTTCAGATGCCAGTCTGACATTGGTTGGGGTGACAACCGCGCACCTGAACCCATACTCTATGGCCTCCCTGCACAGTTTCTCAATATCAGTAACCGTTGCATCTGCCCTCACATTTGTATGGTCTATGAGTGATGCAAGTTCCTCTGCTGTTTCAACCTTCATTTTAACACTCCTGGAGATTTTTTGACATGTAGGGGCCCTCCCTTCTGTAGCCAAATTTGGTGTAGTATTCACGGGCCCCTATCCCGCTTGTGACCATAATTTTCTCCATCCCACCATCAGATGCTATGGCCTCTGCACGGGATAGTAGCTCCTCACCGTAGCCCCTGTGCTGTCCGATGGTATCGCGACGCTCACCTATGGGTATCATTGAACCGTAGACATGGAGTTCCCTTACAAGGGCTGTTTTATCATCTATTTCAGGACGGTGAGCATTCTCTGATGGGAACCTGAGCCTCAGAAAGCCGATGAGGACATCATTTTCAGGGTCCTCGGCTGAGATAAAGAACTCCCTGCCTCCTGTGGCATCGTACTCCTCAACCATTACTGTAACTGCGTCCTCATCAACACTTACACCCCTGCGGCTCATGTGGCCAACCTCACGGCACCTTATGCACCTGCAGCGGACCCCCTCCTCCTCCAGGCGCCTGTAGACCAGTTCACCCAGGTTGGACTTTCTGACACCATCAACTATAAGCTGGGAGGGTATATCCCTCTGTATCCTCATGGTCCTCACCCATGGGGGCATCATCTTCTTTATCTCGACGATTAGATCAACGGCCTCCTCTGTGGAGTAGGGTTTATAGTGTCCCCTCTCCCAGAGACTGTAGAGTTCGCTGCCCCTGGTAACAAGGCAGGGGTATATCTTCAGCATGTCTGGCCTGAAGGATGGGTCCTGGAATATCCTCCTGAATATCCGGAGGTCCCTGTCAAAGTCTGAGAAGAGGCCGGGCATGAGGTGCATTGCAACCTTTATCCCTGAGTCCCTGAGTATCCTGTTGGACTCTATAACATCCCCTATACTGTGGCCCCTCCGGATGCGCTGGTATATGTAGTTGTAGATGGTCTGCACACCCAGCTCAACCCTGGTAACCCCAAGGTTCAGCATCCTGTCAACGTCCTCCTCCCGGCAGTAGTCTGGCCTTGTCTCAAATGTCATCCCCACACAGCGAACCGGCGATGTCTCGTTGAACCGCTGGGCGTCTTCCACCTTCACATAGCCGTGGTGATCTGGTATATCAACCCTGACACCACTCAGTCTGGCTCCAAAGTCCACCATGGCCTCAAGGCACCTGGATATGAACCATTCCTGGTAGCAGAGGCTGTGGGACGGGAAGGTGCCACCCATGACTATGAGTTCCACCTTGTCGACAGGGTGGCCTATACTGTGGAGCTGCTCAAGGCGATTGTAGACCTGTCTGTAGGGGTGAAAATCGTACATTCTGGCTCTCAGGGCGGCTGGTTCCTCCCCTGTGTAACTTGGAGGTGCTTTTTCACTTTCTGGACAGTAAAGGCACCTTCCATGGGGGCATTCATGGGGGTGGTACATGACGGCCACAACGGCAACACCGGATATTGTCCTGGTGGGTTTTTTTCTGAGGAGATTTTCTATCAATTTCTTTTCAGCTGGATCTGCATGTTCAAGGATTTCAGAGTTACTCATGAATTTTTCAAGTCCAAAGTCACGGCAAACCCTGTGTTTAGCCCTTTCAAGGTCCTTCCTTGTTTTTATTTTACCTGATATTATGTCATCGATTATCCGGCGACACGCTTCCCTCATTATCTTCACCGTAAAAGTTCACTGGTATACATCTGGTTCAGCGTTCTTAATATGCATTTTTCATTCAATTCCCTTTCGCATAAGGTTCAGCGTCCTTATTATATCTGTCCTTGAAATTATACCCCTCAGTTTACCGTTACCCATCACAGGTAGCCTTCCAAGCTGGTGGCGGTTCATCTTTTCAAGAACGGAGGTGAGTTCCTCGTCCTCTGCGGCGGTCACAACCTCCGCGGTCATCACATCCCCCACCATCATATCCCTGCTGGCCTCGGATATATCATGGAATGTTACTATTCCTGCGAGCTCATCCCCATCGGTTACAGGGTAACCCATGTGCTTCTTTCTGAACATGACATCAAGGGCCTCCCCCACTGTCATGTCGGGTCTGAGTGTTACAGGGTCTGGGGTCATCACGTCCCCCACACTCACCCCCTCAAGAAGCGAGGATATGAGGGTTGACTGGTACTCCTGCTCTGCACCTATGTAGATGAAGAGACCTATCAGTATCAGGAAGAGGTTATAAAAGAGGCCTGTGACGGCCATTATCGCGGCGATGGCCTTACCCAGGTTCGCCGCTATCCGGGTTGCCCTAAGGTAACTCAGACGTTCAGCGAGTATGGCCCTCAGTATCCTCCCCCCATCCATTGGGAAGGCGGGTATAAGATTGAAGAGTGCCAGGACCAGATTCACGACCAGGAAATCCCCAAGGAATGGTCTGAGGGGTCCTGTGATGTTCAGGAGGATGGGGACAGCTGTTAACATGGCCATTATGATGTTTGTGAGTGGTCCAGCGATGGATATGAGGAACTCCTGCCTTGGTACCCGTGGTATCTCTTCCATCCTTGAAACCCCACCTATGGGGAGGAGGAGTATGCTCCTTATCTTCACACCGAACCTGAGGGCGACGTAGGAGTGGGCCAGTTCATGTATCACCACCACCACAAAGACAAGGGTTATGAGCACAGCAAGGTTGATTGATAGGAAACCCAGGTAGGTCAGCAGGTATATGAATACCATCAGAATGAGGAATGAGATGTCAAGTTCAACTGGTATTCCAAGAACCCGGAATATCTTCACAGCAGCCATGCTATTATATTGGGGTGCTATGAATAAATCATTTTTTATACCATGAGGCACATAGATTTTAGTGGTGTTAAAATGAAGGTAACGGAGTTCCTGGGTCTTAAGGTGCTGGATAAGAATGCGATGGAGATAGGGAAGGTCTCTGACCTTGAACTGGACCCTGAAAAGGGAATTGTGAATTCCATTACAATATCCAAGGGGGAGCTGTCCCTTAAACAGAGGACACTCATCGTTGGCATGGACAACGTTAGCAGGGTCGGAGACTATGTGGTACTTAAAATAGCCGCTGATGAGGCGGAAGAGGCCCCTGAAGAGGAGTCAAAGGAAGTTTCCCCTGAATGATGGTGGATAAAATGGAGGTTAAGGACGTAAACGGGAATGTGCTGACGGTTGGTATGGCTGTCCGCTACACCGGTACCGGAACGACGGGTGAGATCTCAGCCATCAAGGTTGAGGATGGTGATGGTTGGGTCCGCCTTGAAGACTCTGATCTATGGTACAACGCGGATTACCTGGAGGTAATCGACAGATCCCAGGTTAAGAGGGGATCTGGAAAAGGAAGAAAAACTGATACCGTTGAAAAGCTTAAGAGGATGAAAGAGGACTTTGAAGACATAGATATGGGTTCAGAGGTTTGTGATGGAGGGGGATGACCTCCACTAAATTCTTTTCTGGCCATTATATATGTTCATATGTGAATACAAAGAGTAGTTTAATATTGAAATTCATATCTGAATACAAAAATTTAAAGGGGGTGAAATTATGGCTGAGACAAAACTTCCAGGTCTTTTAACACTGATTCTTGGTATTCTTGTGATAGTCTTTCCGGTGCTCTCAATATTCACGTTGAGTGTCCTCACAGGTGTTGCGGTTCTCTTTGTAGCACTATGGCTGTTCCTTCTTGGTGTGAACACATGGAAGGTTAGCAGAGGGGCAGGTGCACTTTACGTTGTACTGGGAATACTTGGAGTGATACTTGCAGCTGCCCTTGCAGGTAATGTGACGCTTTTCAGTTTCCTTGCTGCGTTCTGGATATATCTAACAGGTATAATCCTCATAATCGCAGGTGTTGCAAGTTTATTCTCCAGGGAGCACAGAGCAGGAATGGTGGCAGGTCTATCAGTGATGGTTCTGGGAGTCCTCTACATCATTGTGGGAGTGTTCGTAAGAAACCCTGTCTTCCTTGCCTGGTTGATTGGTCTTTCACTGGTCATTGATGGTATCGGTCTTCTTCTCTATGAATGACCGCCTGGAACATCAGGGTCCTGTCTGCTCACACAGAAACGGCAGAGGGCAGTGGGGGTGCTGATCTGCCTGTCCTTCACAGGGCAGTAGAAGGTATCATCCACCCTTCTAACCCTTAAGCCTCCAGGAAAGCGGGTTCCAACAGGGTGGACGGGTTCCTCCCTTACAAAGGTTACGTAGATGGTTATTATACGGGCTATCCTCTGGAAGCACCTTTCAGGTCGTGAACTGGCACGCCTTAACTGTTCATCAAGGAAACCTATGAATTCGGCCAGCCTTTCAGTGTCAACATCTCCGTGGTAGATGTTTTTATCATTTTTTATATCCCTTATCCTGTTGAAGAAGGCCCTGGTGAACCTTTCAATGAACTCCTTCTGCTCCCTTGAAGGCATGTATTTGGCATCCTCCCTCAGGTAGACCGATGCATCCATCACATCCTTTATGTGGACTGATGACGCCTCCTTTTTAATCAGCTCAAGGAGCTCCATTTTCGTCAGTTTCTCTGGAATCTCATCCGCCCGGATCATTCAGGCCCTCCTTCAGGTTTTCGCAGGTTATCACAATCAGAAGCCATTCCATACCCAGAGTCATGGGGTCTGCTCTGCAATACAGATATCGCACAGTGCTGATGGATTATTCTTCTGTTTATCCTTCACGGGGCAGTAGTATATCCCATTTTCCTCTGTGACTGAGTGTCCACCGGGAAAAGGAGTCCCCACAGGGTGTAGAGGTTCTGAAAGGATAAATGTCCTGTAAATGACGGTTAAAACCACAATAATGGGGCTGGAGGTCTCATACAATCTTTTCAGTGTCCTCAAAAGGCTTTTTCTATCTGCAGTGATATTCGCCACACCACCCTTAAGACCCAGAACGGCTTCAATGGCAATTCCAGTATAGACTTTTATATAGGTCTCCCTGTACCCTCCGGGTACGTGGGCACATTCCCTCTCAACGAATTCACGGATCCTCATGATGTCAAATACGCTGATGGACGCTGCGCAATCCCTTAGAATTGTCTTAAGACTGGCAGGATCTCTCAGCATATCCTCTAATGGCCTCGGCGAGTTTTTCCCCGATACCATCGATGCGTTTGAGTTCATCCTTCCGCACATGTCTGAGGTCCTCCCCGAAGGTTTCAACAATCTTACGGGCCCTGACACGTCCAAGGCCCCTCACACCAACCACAATGGGAATGATGTCCTCCCTGACTCCATAGTAGAGCCTTGCAGCCAGAACATCAAGTTTCCCTGCGTAACCATACACGCCCTGGATTTCACAGATCTTCTTGAAAAACTTAACAAGCCTTGAGGCCTCGTATGCGGTCCTTCTTGTTGATGCCGCATAGACGTTGAAGGCGTTCTCAATCTCATACTCTGTCCTCTCATTTATCCACTCCAGGAGGGCTGCTGCTGTCGCCTCCCTGTTACCGGCATCCATGACAAATATTCCATGCTCCATGAGCCTCTCCCTTACCGGGTCGCGGCTCTTCCGCCCCTTGAATGGTATGAGTGGAATATCAGGGGTCCCTGCCAGTTCGTAGATGAGGCGGTATACGTTGATTTCATCCATTTCAGATGCGAACTGGTGGAGTTTTATGGCTGTTTCAACAGCGTAACTGGATTTTGCAATTAGAAGCCCGAATTCTGTTGCAGATAAACCAGCGGGACCAGGATATATGATCCTGTTTTTAATTAAAAACTCTGTGGCGGTCTCTATTTCGTAATGAATGCTGTCCATGCCAAATGCATTGCTGAAGGGACCCTCACTCATCTGGTAGCCGTAGAAGGTCCCCCTGAAGAATTCCAGAAGATCTTCAGTTGTGGATGCAAGTCCTGAGGCGACCTGTGCGATTATCTGCCTGTATAGGGCATTCCGGTTCTCCATGAGCCTTGAGTTGGTCCTCTCCACCTCACCATTCACATAGTACTCCTCGAGTTCCATGGCCTCATCATGGCTCTTTGCTATCAGGTAGGAGTAGCCGATATCATCATAGAGGGGTCTCCCGGCCCTACCTGACATCTGCTCATAATCAAATACAGGGATACGCTGGGGGCCCTGCCCTGTCCATCGGGTGTAGTCCCTTATCACGACGGTCCTTGAGGGAAGGTTCACACCGTACATGAGGCTGGGGGTTGCTGTGATCATGAGGATGTTGCCCCTCCTGAATTCGTCCTCTATTATTTCCCGCTGCCTGTTGAAGAGGCCTGCATGGTGGAATGCAACACCTGCCCTGATGCAGTCTGCAAGTTTCAGGCAGGTGGAGGTTGGCGGTGACCCGCTGGCCCTTGGCACATCAAGTATCCTCTCCGCCACATCATCAAATCTTTCAAGCATGTCCCCTGGGATCTTCTTTTTTATCCTATCTGCAAGGTATGATGCAAGGGATTCTGTGAACCTCCTTGTGGATACGAATGCCAGGGTCTGGCTATCCTCACTGATGGACCTCTCAAGGATCTTCAGGACCACCTGATTCTTGTCCCGGGCCCCGAACATTTCGGTGTCAAGCACCTCCCGGTGCAGGGGTACCGGCCTGTAGTCGTGTTCAACGATTCTGGCACTGAGCCAATCCCCTATTTCATCCATATTTGAGAGGGTCGCTGAGAGGGCCACAATGCGCATTGAAGGATTCAGTTTTCTGGCCCTTGTTATGGCGGATTCTATTACGGGGCCCCTGCTGTACTCTCCGATCATGTGGAACTCGTCCACTATGAGAAGGTCAACCTCCCGCAGGGTGTTCCATGAGAATCTGGTGAGGCTGTCAAAGGATTCGAAGACCATCACAGCCAGGTCTGAGGTTCGGGGATCCTTACCCACACTTACACCATGTTTTTCAAGTTCACTGAACTCCTTCACCTTTTCGTTCTGTATTGATATGAGGGGAACTGTGTAAATAACCCTTCCACCGTTCATTATGGTTTGAATGGCAGCCAGAAGTCCCAGGAGGGTCTTTCCACTGGCCGTTGGTATGGCTATGATGAAATTTTCATCTGATTCCAGGTAGCCGGCCTCAACAGCACTCATCTGGGCAGGGTTAAGTGATTCTATATATGGGTAGCAGTCAGTGATGATCTTCTTTAGCTCAGGGTTCAGAAATTTCATTCAACCACTTCTTCCAGTTCTACCTTCTCCTTTTTAAGGACCCTGATATTACTGATTGCAGTCTCAGGGTACTGGCCATGTTCATCCTTCTCTACACTTTTGACCATGTCCCAGATTGTGAGTAGCGCCACGGAAACCCCTGTGAGGGCCTCCATTTCAACGCCTGTTTTTCCATCACACCTCACAGTTACCCTGGCGGTGATCCCGTCAGCCGTAACATCGAATTCAACATCAACCCCGGTTACAGGAAGCTGGTGACAGAGGGGTATAAGGTCCCAGGTTCGTTTAACCGCGGCTATGGCGGCTATCTGGGCTGTTGCAAGCACATTCCCCTTCTCAATCCTTTTTTCATTGATCAATTTCAGGGTATCCTCAGTGAGTGATATGTGACCCTCAGCGGTCGCCGTCCTCCTGACAACCGCCTTCGATCCCACATCAACCATACGTACAGATTTTCCATCTGTGTGGGTAAATCCTTTCATGCAAACCACTACCATCGGTCAGGTAAATACTATCAGTGCATCAACTTATTCTGCTTGTTCATCTGAGAGTGTAGCTGTCATCAATAAATCTGTGGGTAGGCGCAGTTTTAAAGTTGGAGTTGAGTATTCTACCATCCAGGCTGAAGATCAAAACGTCGGTTTCAAATGGGAACCTTTCAGAACATCTCTCCATTATTGATCTGCTGATGCTGTTGAATACATCCTCCCTCAATCCCACCCTTTCGAGTTCACTGATCATTTCCTCAACGGTTGCAAGGTTAAAGATCCTTTCTGTAATTTCTGGCTCTGCACCGCTGAGAGCTGCATGTGCGGTCATTATCTCTCTACGGGCATCTGCAATGGAGTTTTTTGTCTGGAATATCCCCGCAGAGAGCTTTATGAGTTTACCCGCATGGCCAATAAGTATTACTCTGTCCACACCCTTTTTGGCGGCCTCCCCCATCATGTAACCCGGGAAGTTGGCCATCTGTATTATCCTCTCTTCCTCAATACTCTTGAAATATTCCCTGGCAAACCTTTCACCTATGTTACCCGGGACCAAGACGAGTTCCCTGAATCCACGGGCGACTGCAATATCAATCTGGCATGCAAGGGATCTCCTGTAGGCTGAGGATGACATGGGCCTTGCAATGCCACTTGTCCCCAGGATTGAGATACCCCCCTCAATCCCGAGGCGGGGGTTCATGGTTTTTGATGCGATCTTCTCCCCATCGGGAACCGAAACCGTGACAATCGCCCCCTCACCCTCCTTCAGGTATTTTCGGAGATTATTCTCTATCATTCTCCTGGGGACGGGATTTATTGCGGCCTCACCCGGCGGGACCTGGAGTCCCGGTTTTGTCACGGTACCAACACCCTCACCACCCCTGATTACGATTTCCTCAGTTTCTGTGATCTGAACCTCTGCCATGATTCTGAGGTTCACTGTAACATCGGGGTCACCGTAGGGCCTCTTTATTACACCGGCCTGTGCCGTGTCCTGGGATATCCTTTCAACAGAATCAACATCCACATGGATTTTTCCTGAGGGGGTTTCAACACAGACCCTGTTAACCACACGACCCCTTAAACATAGAAGTGATGCGAGGGCCGCTGCAGTGGCGGCTGTTCCCGTTGTGATCCCGAATACCCTCTCATCCCTCATCAGAAAAATCCTTTAAAATTTAATGGAGAAAAATTAATCTATTTTATTTCGTCGCTTATGGCTTCGAAGAGTTCTTCTCTGCCAGGGGCCCCAACGAATCTCACAACACCGTTTATAGCTATTGCAGGGACTGCCATGAGGCCATAATCGATTGCCTTCTCCCGGTCAACCATTATGTCAATCTTTTCAACTTCTATTTCGTCCCCGAATTCCTTCTTGGCCTCATCAACAACCTCGATCGCCATTGGACAGTAGGGACAGGTGGGGGATGTGAAAACCTCTACCTTAACAACCATTTCCTAACCTCCGTGAGAATGATATATAATTCTTCAATCCTTTTAGGATAAATACTTATCCTTTATTCTTTTCTGAACTGCAAATCCATAAATACTTATCCTTTTATTTTCCTAGATCTTTAGCTGTTCTGTTGTATTTGCTGAACCTGCAAATCCAAGCTTTGAGAACATCCCTGATAGTATCTTCACAAATCCACCTGGAGGCTCAAGGGTTATGGTGTCATAGTTCCTTAAACCTGCAAGTTTAGCCGCCACATCAACAGCATAGTCCTTTCCACCTGTATAATCCACGAGCCTGTTCTTCAGGGCCTGCCTTCCGGTGAATATTCTTCCCTCTGCAAGGCCACGTACATATGATACGCTGAGGTTTCTGTTGGCAGCCACAGTTCTTATGAAGTAGTCGTACTCCTCATTCACCATTGACTGGAGCATCTGCCTCTCCTCCTCGGTTATCATACGGTAATCTGCACCCATATCCTTGTATTCCCCTGCCTTTATGGCGTACTTGTTTATGCCCATCTGCCTGTACATCTCAGAGAGATCTGTGAGGTCAAGTATGACACCTATGCTCCCGACCCATGCAGAGGGACTTGCGACTATCCGGTCGGATGCCGAGGCTGCAAGGTACGCTCCTGAGGTTCCGGAATCACTTATCCAGCTTACAACAGGTTTTTCAGATTTTTTTATGGCTTCCATCAGTTCCTCACTTGCCACCGGAGTCCCGCCGGGACTGTTTATATCCAGGACTATGGCCTTAACTGAGGGGTCACTGTTGGCATCCTCTATGAGTGCCTTTATGTCATCGGGGTTGACACCATCAGATAATCCTGATGCATCATAGGCTATGGCCCCATGGACCGGTATGATTGCAATCGTGCCCTCAGGTCCTCCCATGAGCCCTGAAATTGACATGATCAGCCCGGTGATTGATAGGACCACAATTAAACCAGCAACTATCTTACTGTTTCTGTCCATGATATCAGACCTTCAGATTTACCTCCCATCCTAAACTTTTCTGTTTTTGTATTAATGAGACTGCAACCCATTATATAAATAGTTTTATATAATCTAGGTATATGAACTGTTTGGAGTGATAGGTTGAGGAAGACAGCAAGAGCACCTGGATCAGCCACGGTTATAAATGCCATTGCAACAGGAAGGGGCTCGGCATTCGGGATAGGCCTCAGTGTCAGGGCAGAGGCCAGGCTCATAGATTCTGGTATAGAGTGCATCTCCCTTGAGGGCGCGGATACAGCACTCATAGAGCTATGCACAGAGATGGTCCTTGAGCACTACGGCGCCGATACTGGTGTGAGGGTGGTCACAGCCTCTGATTTACCCGTTGCAAGCGGTCTCTCAAGCAGCAGCGCGGCATCCAATGCCACCGTGATGGCGGTTTCTGAACTCATATCAGAGGAATTTCAGCTGGAACCCATGGATGGGCGTGAGATGCTCAACATGGCGGTGGACGCATCCCTCAGGGCAGGGGTGACGGTGACGGGGGCCTATGATGATGCAAGCGCATCATTCTATGGGGGCCTCACCGTGACAGATAACATGGCGAGGCGTATAATCTGCAGGAGGGAAATGGAAAATCAAAAGGTATTAATATACATGCCAGACAGAAAATCACTGACTGCACAATCAGATGTCCCGAGGATGAAGCTGCTGGCCCCCTGGGTTGACATGGCCTTCAGGGAGGTCCTTGGGGGCAGGGTGCACAGTGCACTGACACTCAACGGGATACTCTATTGTGCGTCCCTGGGATTCGATCCGGGAATAGCCCTCGATGCCCTTGAGGCGGGTGCCCTCTCAGCAGGTCTTTCAGGCACAGGACCGGCGTTTGTGGCGCTGGCTGATGAGGATTCAGCAGGGAAGGTCATTGATTCATGGGAAAACCTTGAGGGCGATGTTACTGTAACATCAGTGGATAACCAGGGTACACATGTGCTTGACTGATCCCGGTGACCCTTAAAGCAGTGCTGATCGGGGGGATGTTTTATGGACGAATCCAGAGCACTGGAAACCCTTAAAAGGTCCAGAAGGGAAATAGATAGAATAGACAGGGAGATACTTGACCTCATATCCTCACGGACATCCCTTGCACGTGAGATAGCTGAGGCCAAACTTGCCCTGGGAATGGAAATATTCGACCCTGAGAGGGAACTTGAGATAATAGAGAGGACCCGGAGAATCGCCAGGGCATATGGTATCAATGAGGATAAACTCATACAGCTGATGAAGATTCTGATGGATCTAAGCAAAACCGAACAGAAAGAACTGTTAAGGAGGCAATGAAATGGGAAACATAAGAACATCCTTTGTAAAAAGAATCGCGAAAGAACTGATAGAAACTCACCCAGGTAAATTCACATCTGATTTTGATAAAAACAAGAAACTTGTGGAGGAGTTCTCAACAGTCAGCACAAAACACCTCAGGAACAAAATCGCAGGTTACATCACAAGGATAATCAGCCAGCAGAAATAATTTTGATTTTTTCCCATTTTCAACATTTAAAAGGTTGTGAAGGTTAATGGAGTTAATAGTTGCTAAATTTGGCGGTACATCTATAGGAAATGGTAGACGAATTAAAAAGGCGGCCCGTTCTGTCGTGAAGGAGTACATGAAGGGCAAGAAGGTCGTTGTTGTTGTATCTGCCATCAATAAGACAACCGATGAACTCCTTCAGATAGTTGATGAGGCAATGGAAGATGCTGTTACAGAAAAGCAGCTGGCTGAGATAGTATCCATGGGTGAAATGACCAGTGTAAGGATATTCTCCTCTGCAATAGAGGCACTTGGAGTTAAATCCGAATACATTGACCCCTTCATGGATGAATGGCCAATAATAACCGACAGCAACCTTTTAAATGCTAAGGTGGACTTTGAGACAACCGAGAAGAAGTCAAGGGAACTCCTCAAACTCCTTGACCAGGGGATAATACCGGTGGTATGCGGGTTCCTTGGGAGGGACCCCAATGGTTACATAACAACCCTGGGAAGGGGTGGAAGTGACATCACGGCCTTCCTCCTGGGACACTGCCTGAAGGCGGATGAGGTTATAATCGTAACCGATGTTGGGGGTGTCATGTCAACGGATCCAAATAAACTTCAGGGTGCAAAGAAGCTTGACAAGATCTCTGTTGAGGAGATGAGAGATCTTGCAACCCATGGGGCGCAGGTACTCCACCCGCATGCCCTGAAATACAAGGACCCGGATATCAATGCAAAGATCATAGGTTTCGAGCACGGGGATCTCTCAGCCCCTGGCACTGAAATCATAGGCCCGTCAAAGAATAAGATGGTCAAGACAACAACCCTCAACCCTGAACCAATATCCGTGGTTGCGGTTGTGGGTGAGAAGATACTCAACAAGCCCGGTATACTGGCAAAGTTAACCTCAAAGCTTGCAGAGAACTCCATCAACATCATAGGAATTTCAACCGGTCAGAACTCCGTCACAATATTTGTTGATAAGAAGGACGCCGATGAGGCGCACAGGCTCCTCCATGATGTGGTCGTTGCAGATGATAACCTCAGTTCACTCTCCCTTGGAAGGGATATTGCAATGATAACCATATCCAGCCCTGACTTCATAGACACTCCAGGCATAATATCCGAGATCACCAAGCCCCTTCGGGATAATGACCTTAACATAGTTGAAATTTCATCCTCACAGACATCTGTGGTTATATTTGTTGACTGGAATGATGGTAAAAAGGCGTATGAACTTGTAAGGGGTGTTCTTGAATGAAGATTGAAGGCACAGTAGTGGCCATGGTGACTCCATTCACAGAGGACGACCGGGTGGATGAGGCCGGGCTGCGGGAAAACATAAACTACCTGATCGAGAATGGGGTTGATGGTTTGCTGGTTGCCGGTACGACAGGTGAATCAGCAACCATAACCCATGAGGAACAGAGGAGAATGATTGACATACTTGTGGATGAGGTTAACGGGCGTGTTAAGACCATTGCCGGGGCAGGGAGCAACTCCTCAAGGGAGGCCCTTGGCCTTGTAAGGTATGCTGGGGACGCAGGTGCAGACGCGGCCCTCGTGATAACACCCTACTACAACAGGCCCCAGCCCCACGGGCTCATTGAACACTACCGGATGCTGGAGGAGGCATCGGAGATACCCCTTATAATCTACAATGTGCCCTCAAGGACAGGTACGGATATCGACGTTGACACGGTATCTGAACTTGCAGGGCTCGACGGTATAATCGGTATAAAGGAGGCGAGCCCCGACCTGGATAAGATTTCCATGCTGAAATCACGGCTCATGGAACTGGGCCTGGATGATTTCATCATACTCTCAGGTAACGATAACCTCACACTCCCAATGATCTCGATGGGTGCAGAGGGCGTCATATCTGTTGTGGCGAACGTCGATCCTGCCCGTATGAGCCGTCTCGTCAACGAGGCCCTCTCAGGAGACTTTGAGTCTGCAATGAAAACCCACTATGAACTGTACAGCCTCATGAAGGCCCTTTTCATCGAGAGCAACCCCGTCCCTGTCAAGGAGGCCCTCAACATGATGGGAAGGCCCGCCGGTCATGTGAGGATGCCGCTCGCACCCCTGAGGGACAGTAGCCGTGAGAAACTGAGGCTGGTCCTTGAGGAACTGGCACTCATCTGAATCCCTGAGGTGTTATAATGATCAAAGTTGCGGTTACCGGCGCCTGTGGGCGCATGGGGTCTGGAATAATAAAGAGGGTCCTTGAAGAGGATGACATGGAGCTTGTGGCTGCCATCGAGGCCCCTGGAACACCCCTTAAGGGAAGGGACGTGGGTGAATTCACAGCCACGGGTGAAGTGGGTGTTAGGGTAAGCGACGCATCTGACCTTGCCGAAACACTCAGGGAGACAGAACCTGATGTCCTCGTTGACTTCACAGTGGCACCGGCAGCTGTTGAAACCATAAAGACAGCTACTGAAGCAGGGGTTAACCTTGTGGTTGGAACAACAGGATTTTCAGATGAGCAGATGCAGACCATCAGGGAATCTATTGAGAGGACAGGTGTGAGGGCTGTTATCTCACCAAACATGGCGGTGGGTGTCAATGTGTTCTTCAAGGTGCTCTCTGACCTGGCGCCGGTACTCTCTGATTATGACGTTGAAATCATAGAGGCCCACCACAGACACAAAAAGGACGCCCCTTCAGGTACAGCGGTGCGTGCACTGGAGGTTATCGCAGAGGCCACCTCCAGGAAACCCGATGAGGTGGCGGTGCATGGGAGGTCCGGACTTACAGGTGAGAGGACCCGTGATGAGATAGGTGTCCATGCTGTGAGGGGTGGTGACATAGTTGGGGACCACATGGTCCTCTTTGCAGGTGATGGTGAACGCCTTGAAATAGTTCACAGGGCCCACAGCAGGGACGCATTTATAGGTGGAGTTATAAGGGCGGTAAGGTTCATTGAACACGCAGAACCCGGAAAGATAATGGATATGGGGGACGTGCTTGGAATAAAATGATAAGGTGGTATTATGGTTAAGGTTGGTGTTCTTGGAGCAACAGGGATGGTTGGGCAGCGGTTTATTGAGCTGCTTGAGAATCATCCTGAATTTGAACTCACAACCCTCGCGGCGTCGTCAAGGTCCGCGGGGAAACCCTACGGGGAGGTTGCAAACTGGTACCTTGACAGTGAGATGCCTGAGTCTGTAAGGGATATAGAGGTTGTTGAAACGGACCCTGCAAGTGTGGGGGATGTGGACATACTGTTCTCTGCACTTCCCGCAGATGTGGCGCGGAAGGTTGAGCCAAAGTTTGCTGAGAAGTACATAGTGGCTTCAAATGCCAGTGCAATGCGAATGGAACCCGATGTTCCCCTGGTGATACCTGAGGTTAACCCTGAGTTCCTTGATCTCATAGAGGTTCAGCAGAGGAGGAGGGGATGGGATGGCTTCATCATAACAAACCCCAACTGCTCCACCATAGCACTTACCCTTACACTGAAGCCAATCTATGACAGCTACACCATAAGGAGGGTATATGTCTCAACAATGCAGGCGGTTTCAGGTGCAGGGTACAGTGGGGTGCCATCCATGGCGATACTCGACAACATCGTCCCCTATATCGGTGGTGAGGAGGAGAAGATTGAAACCGAGACCCTCCACCTCCTTGGTGAACTCGACGATGGTGTGGTTAAACCTGCAAATTTTGGTGTGAGCGCATCATGCCATCGTGTCCCTGTTGTTGATGGTCACACCGAAGCCGTCTTTGTGGAACTGGATGATGAATTTGAGCTTGAGGATATAAGGGAGGCCATGGACGGGTTCCAGGGACTTCCACAGAAACTGGGCCTTTACTCAGCCCCTGAAAAACCTGTTGTGGTTCTGGATGAAGAGAACAGGCCCCAGCCAAGGATGGACAGGGACAGGGATGGTGGAATGTCCGTCACTGTTGGAAGGCTCAGGGAGGATGCAGCATTCAGTAACAGCCTTAGATATGTCCTTGTCGGCCACAATACGGTGAGAGGGGCCGCAGGAGCATCGATCCTGAATGCAGAACTTATAAATGAGATACTGTAATTATGCATCCATTTTTTTCCTTTACCGGTGCCGATGCATCCATTCTTTACTTTGTGATGCATCCTTTTCTTTCATTTACGGGTATTGATACGTCAATTCTCTATTTTTTTAATTCAACGATAAGTTCGCCCATTCTTGATTCATTGATGCAGATCATAACCCTTGGAGGAACCCAGATTTTCTGGGTGCTCCTGTGCCTTACACTCTACATTTTTGGCGGGGAGAATGAGAAGGAGGCCGCTTTCATTGCCCTCACAGCCCTTTTGATGGGCTTCTTTCTCAGTGAATTCCTGAAGGCTGTTATTGCAAGGCCAAGGCCCTATGAGGTACTCAGCTGGGTGAGGTACTCAGCAGTAGCAGGGGGCTACTCCATGCCATCAGGGCATACGGTGGCCGCATTCGGCGGGTTCCTGGCACTCTACTTTAAATTTGGGAGACTATGGCTTTTCATACTGCTTGCTTCCCTTGTTGGTGTTTCAAGGGTTTGCCTTGGTCTACATTACCCCAGTGATGTCATTGCAGGGGCATTCATTGGAGTTCTATGTGCCCTTGTGGCTGTGAAGGTGGAGGAGAGGGTTAAGTGTTTCGGCCTCTGCAACTTTGAAAGGCTTGAATGATGCTTACAGAGGTATTGTTTTATTTTCCACGTTCTCATTTTAAGGAATGGGCGGAGACCCTTTCGCTATATAACTCTATCTGATCTCCCGGGATGAATTCAGGAAGGTTTTTAAGGTCCCAAGTGATATTTAATTAGGGGAAAGGGGTACCATGAAGTTCATGAGGGATTCGGAAAAGGAACAGCTCAAGCTTCTTGTCAAGGCATGCATGCTTGAGATAAGCAAGCTCAAGATGGATCTCAGGAAGTGCAGGGAGAATTCAGAGAACTCAGACAGGGCGAGGAAACTTGAGGAGACCCTTAAACTGAGGGAACAGAAGATAGCTGAACTTGAGGGACTCATGGCTGAGAAGGATAAAATAATACAGGACCTCAATGCCATCATAGCCGAGAAGGAGTCCCGCATATCTGACCTTAAAAGGTACAGGGAGTACTTCCATGCACTCACACAGAAACCTGAAAGGGATCTGACCTCATTCCAGTCACAGATCTACCGCCTGCTACCTGATGAAAGATCCACAGCCGAGGATCTGCTTGGTTTTTTAAATGAGATAGGGTTCAGGGACATGAAACTTGAGAACATGGTTCAGATACTGAGAAACCTTGAGAGAAAGGGTTACTTCAGGTCAGTGAGAGACGATGGGAAGGTGCTCTGGGAGAAAATAGAGAGATGATGGGTCTGTAACGTGGAATATGTTTGATCTTCAATGATGGTCAGTCTGTAACGGCGAATACCCTTACGGGCGAGGCCTCTGCCATCACATTCAGGGGAACAACGAATATCCTGAATCTTTCTGGAATCAGATCCGTGTTTTTTATGTTTTCAACTATCCATATACCCCTTTCAAGGAGGAGTCTGTGTATAGCTGTTTCTCCAGGCATGTCAACGCTAGGTCCGTCTGTGCACACCCCCTTCACTCCATGGTCAACCAGTTTCTCTGCAAGACCCAGGGGAATGCCTCTGTAATCTTTGAAGTATTCCTCCAGACCCCACTTTGAGTCCCACCCTGTCCTCAGAACCGCAATATCTCCATCAGGAATTTTATCTGTTTCAGGTGATATAAGGAAGCCCTGGCCTGTCAGTCTTTCAAGGCCTATTCTATCAACAGTTTCATCATCGCAATGTACGTGTGCTGGTGCATCTATGTGGGTTCCAGTGTGCATTCCAGCCTCCATTGCGGAGTTCACATAGTTCTCATCTTCAAGTGTCCTTATTCTGACAGGAGAATCCCCTGGAAATACTGGCATTGAATCCTCAATTCTGCGGGTCAGGTCAATTATTTTCATGGGTCATGATATCTCATGATGGGATATAAGAGTTCAGTGCAGATCATATTCCAGAAGCACTTCCCTAACCTCTGATACACTGGTATTCCAGTTATAAATGTGTCCGAGGTTGTTCATGGTATGGGTGGTGTCTGCTGTCACCCATCCGCGACCCCTTATCCATACCTGGGCCCACACATGGGAGTACCAGTTCCCGCTTATGAATCTGCAGTATCCACGGACATAGCGGGCGGGTATACCGCTGGTCCTTGCAAGGGCAACCATGAGGTGGGCCTGGTCGACACAGTTTCCTGTTCTGTGTCTGAGTGTGCCTGAGGCACCGTAGCGGGTCCTGTAGTAGAAGGAGTAGTCAACATTGTCCCGGACCCAGCTAAAGAGATTCAGTGCAGTGGAGTGGGTGGTGTTTTCTGAGAGCTCCCGGGCAAGGTAAACTATATTGGGATCAGTGATGTTGCAGTAGGCTGTGGACCTGATGTAACGTCGGAGCGATGATGGGACGTACCATGGGCTGCTTCTGAGGCTCTCATAGTATCTGAGCTGACCGTTCAGATAACCGTATCTTTTTTCAAGGGATTTCAGTTTACCCTGAAGCATCCTGATGGTTTTTTTATTTCCACCATACCTCATCCTTTTATGAATAATATTCATTAGATTAATTGTTTTTCTGATCCGGGATTTCAGGTTCTTTATCCTTGTGTCAATGGTGTTGGAGTTGATGTGGTATGCATTTAAAGGCAGGGGGGTGCTTATCTGCACATAAGCCGGGAGTTTACCATGGAGTTGCCTGTAGCGCCCGATCTTTGATAGGAGATACACTGCATTGTAGAAGTCGATCCTGCCTCCACTGTAGTATATGGTTGCTGGACAGCACTGTTTACTGGCTGTGAAGTTACAGAATTTTGATGCTATCTCCATGTACTGATTTTTTGTTAGTTTCACTGATATGCGCCTTATGTCAAGCCGGGGCGCATTGAAGGTCTGGTTTTCGACCACCTTTGAACCTGTAAGTACCCTGCTGAGGGCGCAGGCATATGAGGAGGTGTCAAGTGTCCTGTTACCCACACTGACATTTTCAGGAAGTTTTCTGTTTTTTTCCATAAAATTGGAGACATTCACACTTGCCGCGAGGATATCAGAGCTATTCAAGGGATCATCAACTTCTTCAATGGCATAGGAGCCTTCAATTAATAGAATCAAAATTATGAATGCCGAAAGGCAGACAGGGGATACTCTCTTGAACATGGTCTTACCCACTAGTGTTTAAGTGTTCCAAGGGATAAATAGATTAACCGCAAAATATTTATAGAACCTCTAACCCATTGATAAATGCACTAATGATAATAAAAATTGAGGTGATTAAATGGCACAGGGACAGCAGCCAATTCTTGTACTGCCTGAAGGCACAAGCAGATACCTTGGAAGGGACGCACAGAGAATGAACATCCTTGCAGGTAAAATACTGGCAGAAACCGTCAGGACAACCCTTGGGCCAAAGGGAATGGACAAGATGCTGGTTGACTCCCTTGGGGACATCGTGGTGACAAACGACGGTGTCACAATACTCAAGGAAATGGACATAGAGCACCCCGCAGCAAAGATGCTTGTTGAGGTAGCAAAGACCCAGGAAGACGAAGTCGGTGATGGTACAACAACAGCCGTCATCATAGCAGGCGAACTGCTCAAAAAAGCTGAAACACTCCTTGAAATGGAGATCCACCCAACAATAATCGCAATGGGTTACAGGCAGGCCGCTGAAAAGGCCCAGGAAATACTCAACGACATTGCAATTGACGCAAGCGACAGGGACACACTCATAAAGGTCGCAATGACCGCAATGACCGGTAAGGGAACAGAAAAAGCAAGGGAACCACTGGCTGAACTCATAGTTGACGCGGTCCAGCAGGTTGAGGAAGACGGGGAAGTTGAGAAGGACCACATAAAGATAGAGAAGAAGGAAGGCGCAGCCGTGGACGACTCAACACTCGTCCAGGGTGTCATCATCGACAAGGAAAGGGTTCACCCAGGAATGCCCAAGAAGGTTGAAAACGCCAAGATAGCACTCCTGAACTGCCCAATAGAAGTCAAAGAGACAGAAGTCGACGCAGAAATCAGGATAACAGACCCATCACAGATGCAGGCCTTCATTGAACAGGAAGAGCAGATGATCCGTGACATGGTCAACTCAATAGTGGAGACAGGCGCAAACGTGCTCTTCTGTCAGAAGGGTATCGATGACCTTGCACAGCACTACCTGGCCAAGGCAGGCGTCCTTGCAGTAAGAAGGGTTAAAAAATCAGACATGGAGAAACTCTCCAAGGCAACCGGTGCAAACATAGTCACAAACATTGAGGACCTCAGTGAGGACGACCTCGGCGAAGCAGGTATTGTCTCAGAGAAGAAGATCTCAGGCGAAGAGATGATCTTCGTTGAGGAATGCAAGGAGCCAAAGGCAGTCACAATACTCGTGAGGGGTTCAACAGAACACGTTGTAAGCGAAGTTGAAAGGGCAATCGAAGACGCAATAGGAGTCGTTGCAGCAACAGTCGAGGACGGTAAAGTTGTTGCAGGCGGAGGAGCACCTGAAATAGAGGTCGCAAAGAGGCTCAAGGACTACGCTGATTCAATAAGTGGAAGGGAACAGCTTGCAGTCTCAGCCTTTGCAGATGCCCTTGAGATCGTTCCAAAGACCCTTGCAGAGAACGCTGGACTTGACAGCATCGACGTCCTGGTGGACCTCAGGGCTGCCCACGAGGAGTCACCATACATGGGACTTGACGTCTTCGATGGCGAAATCGTTGACATGAAAGAGGCTGGCGTAATAGAGCCCCACAGGGTCAAGAAACAGGCCATCCAGTCCGCTGCAGAGGCAGCTGAGATGATACTCCGCATAGACGACGTCATAGCCGCATCATCCTCTGGATCCGATGAGGACATGGATATGGGTGATATGGGCGGAATGCCTCCAATGTAGGCACCCCCATAATTACTCCTTTTTTTTACAAGGCTTTTTCATGGTGCCGGTGAATTCATAAAGGGATACTTTCAGGTTTCCTAACCTCGAATATGTTTTGTAAATGTAAACCTGTGTTGGAAGTCTGCTGACTCCCATCATTTTTTCAGACAATCTCAAAAAAATTGAATGTGATTTACTGGCTCATTTTTTATATGCACAACCTTTTTGCACTGGTCCTCTGCGTCACTGAATCCATCGAGCAGAGAGGGCATTGCAGGATCATGTAATTTTTCATGAACTATGATCTGATAAAGAGTTATCGCAGAATTGAAAAACTAAGTTAGCCCGGCTCAGTTTCTTTATTTCTCTGCTGGTCACTGGATACCTTTTGATACTACAGAAAAAATGAGATGAATGGGCGGCTACCTTGAGAATATGTGCACAGCCGCTGTCCCACCGGTTCCACCGATGTTGTGGGTCATACCTATCTCAGCACCCTCAACCTGCCTCTTACCGGCTTCACCACGTAGCTGCCAGACCACCTCAGCCGCCTGGGCGATACCTGTGGCCCCGAGTGGATGACCACGTGCCTTGAGACCCCCCGAGGGGTTTACGGGTATTTCACCATCAATGCGGGTCATGCCCTCTTCAAAGGCCCTTCCACCTTCACCCTTCTCAAAGAATCCAAGGTCCTCAACAGCCAGTATACCATTTATGCTGAAGCAGTCATGGACCTCAACAAGGTCTATGTCCCCTGGTGTCAGATCTGCCATCTTGAATGCGGATCTTGCTGCATTCACGGTGGCGTCAATCCTGGTTATACTTCTTCTATCGTGCAGTGCAATGGTACCTGAGGCCTGTGCGGATGCCTTCACATAGACAGGGGTATCGGTGTATTCCCTGGCCATCTCGGCGGGGCAGAGTATGACTGCTGCTGCACCATCAGATATGGGTGAACAGTCAAGGAGCCTTAGGGGATCCGCGACCATGGTTGAGTTGATGACCTGTTCGACTGTGACCTTCATTGGGAACTGGGCCCTTGGGTTGTTTGAGGCATTCTCATGGTTTATCACGGAGACCATAGCGAGCTGCTCCCTTGTTGTACCGTACTCGTACATGTGCCTCCTTGCCATCATGGCGTAGAGTGATGGGAAGGTTACACCCTGCTGGGCCTCCCATTCCTGGTCGGAGGCTGTTGCAATTGCAGGTGTGGGGTCAACAACGTCTGTCATCTTCTCAACACCTGCTGATATCACAATGTCATGGTATCCTGATGCCACAGCCATTATACCGCTTCTCAGGGCGAGTCCACCTGATGCACAGGCGGCTTCCACCCTTGTTGAGGGTATTGGTGTTAAGCCGGCATGGTCTGCGATGAGTGAAGAAATGTGCTCCTGTTTTATGAATAGGCCCGCTGACATATTACCAACGTACATCGCCTCGAGGTCTGCACCTTCAACTCCAGCATCCTCTATGGCACCGAGGCCGGCCTCTGTTATCATGTCCCTGAATGAGACATCCCAGAGTTCTCCGAATTTTGTCTGTGAGACTCCAATAATTGCTACATCCCTCATATTATCACCATCTTAAGCCATCCTGAGTTTGCCCTTGAACTTGGCATAGAGCGCATAGTCAACGTATTTTTTGTGGCTGATTATTTCAGAAACGGTTGGGGCGAGGTCCCTCTTTCTCTCTATCTCATCGGTGACCTCTATTATGAATGCGTCACTTCCGGCCCCTGAACCATAGGAGACTGCAAGTATTCTTGCCCCGGGTTCTGCAACGTCAAGTGTTGCTGCAAGGCCTATTGGTGTTGCACCGGAGTATGTGTTACCTATGACCGGTGTTAAAAGCCCAGGTTTCACCTGTTCGCTTTCAAATCCAAGCTTTTTCGCTGCCTTCAGGTAGAACTTCCCGTTTGGCTGGTGGAAAACCGCGTAGTCAAAGTCAGCTGCAGAGAGGCCAGTCTTTTCCATCATGCCAGTTGCAGCTCCAAGAACGTGTTTGAAGTAGGCGGGTTCCCCTGTGAATCTTCCACCGTGTCTGGGGTAGGGCATTCCCTCCCTCCTGTAGAAGTCGGGGGTGTCGGTGGTGAAACTGTAGGTTTCCCTTATCTCTGCAAGACAGTTTTCCTTCCCTATAACGTAGCCGGCTCCACCTGCTGATGCTGTGTATTCAAGGGCGTCCCCCGGTGCCCCCTGTGCTGTATCTGCGCCAACTGCAAGGCCGTATTCGATAATTCCTGAGTCAACTAGTCCCATACAGGCCTGTATACCTGCAGTACCTGCTTTACATGCGAATTCAAGGTCAGCCGCTGTCATTTCAGGTGTTGCCTCCACGGCCTCTGCGACGATTGTTGCTGTTGGTTTGACTGCATAGGGGTGGGATTCTGAACCAACATAGACGGCCCCTATCCTTGAGGGGTCTATCTGGCTTCTTTTGAGGGCGTTTCTGGCAGCCTCCACTGAGATTGTTGCGGTGTCCTCATCTGGACCTGGAACTGATTTCTCTTCAACAACCAGTCCCCTTGATATGGCCTGGGGGTCATCTCCCCAGACTCTCGCTATTTCTTCAACCTTTATTCTGTATGATGGAACGTAAACTCCATATCCAACGATTCCAGCCATGAGTATCACACCATTAATATTAGTCTGGATCCTGTTATTATCTAGAATTAAAGTACTTATCCTTTGCTCTACTATCGGGGTTTCTAATATATATAGCTGATATATGACTGGCCAGTTCTCTCTGGAAGGGGTGCAGATGACATTTATTTATGGAGTTTCAAGCGGAGTAAACAGTTAAAATCATCTAAACCATGGATGTGCACTGAGAATTAACGACCTACTGGCATCAGAAACTGTTCAGCATAGAAGCACTTTTATTATTTACGATAGAATTAACAGTTACTACTCTCAGAAACAGTTTTTATGCGGTTGCCGGGATTTGAACCCGGGTCGCGGGCTTGGAAGGCCCGAGTCCTAACCAGACTAGACTACAACCGCTATGCGGCGTCCGGGATTTGAACCCGGGTCGCTGGCGTGGCAGGCCAGTGTCTTAACCAGGCTGGACTAACGCCGCAATTCGTAGGCATAGAAAAGGTTTGAAATCATCATATATAAAATTTTCTATTTTTATCTCGAGCACTGCCTGTTGAGATCATCAGTGCAGTGGGAACTGCTTTTACCTGGCTCCACACAATTTATAAATGGAGGTTATTCATGGGGGTAGCATCGTCCAGCGAGAGGTTCCATGAGGTCGATGCCATGAGGGGCATCGCTGTTGTGATGATGATTATATACCATGTGATCTTTGACCTCAATTTCCTTGGGGCGATGGAACTGGATATGAACTCATCGCTACTCTGGCTCACCGGCAGACTTGCCGCATTTCTCTTCATATTCCTTGTGGGAGTATCACTCAGTCTCAGCCACTCCAGAAGGGGCCCCGGGTCCCATGGACATTACATTAAGAGGGGTATCAGGATATTCCTCTACGGCCTCCTGATAACTGCCGTCACCTGGATATACCCCCATGAGGGATTCATAGTATTTGGGGTGCTGCATTTCATAGGGGTTGCTGTTATCATCACATACCCATTTGCAGGAAGAAGGGCACTCTCAGTTATCGCGGCGCTCCTGGTACTGGCAGCGGGTATGTGGATTTCAGGCTTGAGGGTGGACACCCCATTTTTTGTCTGGCTTGGACTGAAGCCCCATGGATTTTGCACTCTTGACTACTTTCCATTGTTTCCCTGGCTCGGTGTTGTACTTCTTGGTATCTTCACAGGGGATACCCTTTACCCGGGATACAGGAGAAGGTGGAAAAGAGAGTTCCCAGCGAGAAACCATACACTTGAATTTCTGGGAAAAAACTCACTGGCCATTTACTTTATCCACCAGCCTGTAATACTGGCTTTCATATGGTTTTTAATGAATATTTAAATGGTAAATAGTCTCAACCTTTTCTGATGTAAGTGTTGTTGATTACCTTCTGTATGGATTGACTGGCAGTCAGCAGATTAATGGTCTTGGTATTACCAGTCAAGCCATTTATATATGGTGAAGAATTATAAGGTACTGGAAACTTACAGTTATCAACCAAGAGGAGGTAATATTACGGATGCTAAGAAAGGATTTATTCTGAGTTTTCTTCTTGCACTTGCAGTGTACCTGATACCATTACCTGGCCTTAAGGCTTCAGGACACGCAGCACTATCCTTACTTGTTTTCGCGGTTTCAATGTGGGCAACCGAGGCAGCTCCGCTTGCAGTCACCTCCCTCATAATACTCTTTGCACAGCCACTTATCGGTGTCGAGAGCTTTGAAAATGCTGTTATAGGATTCGCAAACCCCATACTCTTCCTTATGATAGGCGGTTTCATAATGGCTGAGGCCATAAGGAAGAGTGGCCTTGCACAGAGATTCACCTACTACCTTTTGGGGAGACTTGGAACATCACCCGAGAGGGGTCTCTTTGTGAGCATATTCTCCACGGGTCTTCTCTCAGCGTGGATTGAGAACGTGGTGGCATTTGTCATGCTCCTTCCAATCATAAAGGAGATAGTGGATATAATGGGCTGTTCTGAACCTGAGAGGGGAAGGAGTAACTATGCGAAGGCAATGATACTGGGGGCATCATTCGGGTCCCTTGCAGGTGGTTTCGGGACGGAGATAGGGACAGCCCCCAACCTCATGGCGGCTGCCTACACCCAGATACCATTCCTCAACTGGATGATCTTCGGGTTCCCCCTTGCAGTTGCAATGCTCTTTGTAATATGGTTTGTCCTCATGAAGATATTCCCCAGTGAGGTCACAGCCCTATGTGACGGTGACGCAGTTATAGGGAAGAAACTGATGGAACTTGGGGAAGTTAAAAGGGAGGAGAAGGTCAGTGCAGGGATACTCGTATTTGCAATTCTGCTCTGGGTGACAGCTGGCTGGACAGGCATCAACAGCTATTCGGTGTCACTGATAGCCGCGGTGATGTTCATATTCGCAGGTGTTATAAGCTGGAAGGACGCCCAGAAGAATATTGACTGGGGACTCATTGTGTTCTTTGGGGGTGCACTCTCCCTTGGAAGCGCCCTCCTCAAGACTGGTGCCGCCGCATGGCTGATAAATGACCTTGTCAGGATGCTGGGCTCTGATCCATCAACTATTCTTGTCATGCTGGTCCTCATGGTCCTCGCAGTGCTTATAACTCAGGTGATGTCAAATATAGCATTATCAGCGATACTGGTTCCGCTTTCAGTGACCCTTGCAGGTGCACAGCATCAGCCGGTGGGCATATACGCGGTTCCTGTTGCCATAGCATGTTCACTGTCCTTTATGCTGCCAATGGCGGATCCAACCGTTGCAATGGCCTATGGTTCTGGCTACGTTAAGCTCCGTGACATACCAAGGGCAGGAATTCCGGTGATAGTGATAGGCATCATCCTGACGGTCCTTGTGATCACAACACTCGCGGTGCCATTCATAGCATAGAATAAACCATTTGGGCCGTATCCTGAATAAAGAACCTTTTAATTTTTTTTCAAGAATAAGATTCCTTAATTTTTAATAGGTTCTTAAGAAAAAAAAGGATTTCCAGGGGATATGCATCTCAGGTCCTTTTTCTTCTAATCTTCTATGATATCCTCAATAATGGAGAGGTCCATGTTCTCCTCGACTATCTCAGCCAGGCGGTCAATTGAGAACCTCCTCGAGGCATCGAAGTGGTCATCCACATAGTCAAGCTTTTCAAGGCCCTTCCTCTCCCTCAGAATGTTGGTGAAGTACCTCCTGAATCTGAAGTTGTGGAATATGCCGTGGAAGTAGGTACCAGCAACGTTACCATCTGCAGCACCATCAAATCCCATGGTGTATGTGTTACCAAAACCTCTCTTCACCTTCATGAGAGGTTTAACGTCACCCAGGACTGTGGTTCCCTCATGGAGCTCATAGCCCTCAACTGTTTCCCCTTTAAGGTCTGAGAATAGGCCGGCACCGGTTATCTCCCCTTCACTCCGGGATATTATCTTACCATCACCTGTGAAGGTGGTTTCACAGTCAAGGAGGTTAAGGCCATCCACGCTTCCCAGTTTTGACTCCTGGAGTCCCTCATCAATGATCCTCCTTCCAAGCATCTGGAAACCACCACATATACCAAATACCGGTATCTCACGGCTCAGATCTCTGATCTCATCCGCGAAGCCATTCTCCCTCAGATACATGAGGTCGCTTATGGTGTTCCTGGTCCCGGGGATTATGATGGCGTCAAGTCCTTCAAGGCTGTCACCGGCCTCTATGAGCCTCACAGAAACGTCCTCCTCGTACTCGAGGGGGTCTATGTCTGTAAAGTTGGATATCCGGGAAAGCCTCATGACACCGATCTTCACAGCTCCCCTTCCACGGTACTTGCGCTCTGAGAGTGAGGCTGAATCCTCCTCAGGCAGCTTCAGGCTCTCATCGTAGGGGAGCACACCAAGCACAGGCACACCGGTGATCTCCTCAATCCTTTCTATACCTGGCATGAGGATGTCAAGGTTTCCCCGGAACTTGTTTATGACAACACCCCTTATCCGTGACCTGTCACGCTCATCAAGAAGCATTAGGGTGCCTGCAATTGAGGCGAAAACTCCTCCACGGTCTATATCAGCAACAAGTATAACATCGGCGTCTGCAAGATGTGCTATCTCCATATTGGCAAGGTCCCTGTCCCTCATGTTTATCTCGGCAGGGGACCCGGCCCCTTCAATGACAATGATGTCATATCGCTCCTTAAGGTAATCAAGGGACTCCTTTATGGCCTTAAGGGCGGTTTCCCGGAAGCCTGTCTGGTATTCCTGGAAGTTCATGTTCCCAGCGGGTCTCCCGTGGACTATGACCTGGGATGTGAAGTCCTCCTTGGGTTTGAGGAGTATGGGGTTCATATGGTATGATGGCCTGATACCTGCAGCCTCTGCCTGGAGGACCTGTGCCACTGCTATCTCCCTGTTCTCATGGGTTGTGAAGGAATTCAGTGACATGTTCTGGGATTTGAAGGGGGCAACCCGGTAACCCCTCTTTGAGAATATGCGGCAGAGTGCAGCCACAAGCACACTCTTACCGGCACTTGATGATGTCCCCTGCACCATTATACATTTTGAACTCATTTCTTCACCACTTCTGGGCCGCTGTGATCCTAAGATCTATTGATCACTAAAATCTTAAATACCTTGCCGGCATAAATATTATCTGAGCCCATTTGATTTATTATGTGGAGATGGTTGGATGTCCGGTGTTTCTCCTGAAAGCCCTTTACTGTCTGATGAGGACCTTAAATCAGTATTTGAGACAGTTATACATAACAGCCCCGATGGGGTGATCACAGTTGACTCTGAGGGCATTATCGTATTCTCAAATCCTGCAGCAGATGGGATGTTTGGATACACGTCCCTTGAGGGTAAAAGGGTTGATTTAATTGTCCCGGAATCCCTTAGGGATGACCTCAATGCCAAGATGAGGGAATACCGGATGGAAGGAGAGCACGAACTTGCAGGAAGGGTTTTTGAAACTGTCTCCCTGCGATCAGATGGGACTGAGTTTCCTGTTGAAATGAGCCTGAACCCCGCCCGGACCCCGGGGGGCCTTTTTCTGACCTCAATAATCAGGGATATATCAGAGAGGAGGAGAATGGAGGATGAGGTTCACAGAAGGGAGGAGCAGTTCAGGGACCTCTTTGAGAATGCCAATGACATGATACAGGCGGTTGACCCTGATGGCAGATTCGTATATGTGAACAGGGCCTGGATGGAGACCCTGGGTTACACTGAGGACGAAATTGAGAATCTAACCATATTTGATGTGATACACCCTGACAAGCGGGATGAGTGCCACGAGATCTTCAGGCGTGTGATGAGTGGGGAGAGCATTCCCCTTGTTGAAACTGCGTTCATAACAAGGGATGGTGAGAAGATCTTTGTGGAGGGAAACGTCAACGTTCGCATGAGGGATGGTGAGGTTGAATACAGCAGGGCCATCTTCAGGGATGTGACAGAGAGGGTGAGATTCCAGCGTGAACTTGAAAGATTGGCGTCCATCGTGGAGTCCTCAGGGGATGCCATCGTAAGTTATGACCTTGATGGGACCATAATTGACTGGAACAGGGGCGCTGAGAGGATATATGGTTACAGTGCAGATGAGGTCAGGGGAGAGAGTGTCTCGATCCTCATGGATGAGGAAGAATTTGAAAGGCTCAGGAACCTAATATCTGAGGTGAGATCAGGTAAACTTGTTTCAAATTTTGAGGCCAGGAGGTTGAGGAAGGATGGGGAGGAGATATGGGTTTCCATTTCACTCTCACCACTCAGGGATGTTAATGGTGAGGTTATAGGTGTATCCACCATTGCAAGGGATATAACTGAGATGAAGAGGATACAGGAGGCCCTCAGGGCAAGTGAGGAGAAATACCGTAAAATCGTTGAGAAATTTATCCAGAATGCACTTGCCCTGATATCCGAGATAAACCGCTGAGCCCTGGGAGATACCTTTATAAGTGACATCACCATATATTAAAATAAAAATTTGTAAGTAAAATATTTTAGGCAGAAGGGATAATCATTAACTGTGATTTTATTTTAACCACTTCACTTAATGGAGGCATTTGAATAGAAATGAAAACCACCATTAAAAACTTCAGAATTGAAGAATCTGTTTCATATGAAGGTACTGATAATAAAAAGGAATCAGAAAGGAGCCTTTCATATGAAACCTCAAAGGACATAGATGTCCCTGAAAGACTCATAGATCAGATCATAGGTCAGGAAGAGGCAGTTGAGACCATAAAAAAGGCTGCAGAACAGAGACGTAACGTATTACTGATAGGTGAACCTGGGGTCGGCAAATCAATGCTGGCCAAGGCCATGGCTGAACTCCTGCCCCGGGAGAAACTCCAGGACATACTGGTCTACCCCAACATAGAAGACCCAAACAACCCCCTCATAGGTACTGTACCAGCAGGGGAGGGCAGGAAAATCGTCATGAACCACAAGAACAGGGCAAGGGCACAGGATGAGAAGAAGAACCTCTTCATGATGCTCATAATATCATTCATCCTGGTCCTCGGGTTCATGGTTAACCAGTTCCTTGCGGCCATAATAGCGGCGGGTATAGTCTTTCTGGCCCTTCAGCAGTTCAGACCAAGGACCACGGTCATGGTGCCCAAGCTCCTGGTCAACAATGAGGGAAGGCAGGTTGCACCATTCGTGGATGCAACCGGCGCCCATGCAGGTGCACTCCTGGGGGATGTGAGGCACGACCCATACCAGTCAGGAGGCCTCGGCACGCCTGCACATGAGAGGGTCGAGGCCGGGATGATACACAGGGCCAACAAGGGAGTCCTCTACATAGACGAGATAGGGACGATGAAGATGAAGACCCAGCAGGAACTCCTAACAGCAATGCAGGAGAAGAAGTACTCAATTACGGGTCAGAGCGAGACGAGCAGCGGTGCAATGGTGCGTTCACAGGCCGTACCATGTGACTTTGTTCTGGTGGCATCAGGTAACCTTCAGGTGCTTGAGGGCATGCACCCGGCCCTCCGTTCAAGGATAAGGGGATACGGTTATGAGGTTTTCATGAAGGACACAATGCCTGATACACCTGAAAACAGGGACAAACTTGTCCAGTTCGTTGCACAGGAAGTTGAAAAGGATGGAAGGATCCCCCACTTCAGCAGGGAGGCCATAGAGGAAATCATAAGGGAGGCCCAGAGGAGGGCCGGTAAGAAGGATTCACTCACACTCAAACTCCGTGAACTCGGCGGTCTTGTGAGGGCTGCAGGGGACATTGCCAAGAGCCGTGGCGCTGAGCTTGTTGAGACAAGGGATGTTATGGAGGCAAAGAAACTTTCAAGGACCCTAGAGCAGCAGATAGCAGACCGATACATTGTACAGAAGAAGAAGTACAGTGTCTTCAAATCAGAGGGTGGCGAGGTTGGACGTGTCAATGGACTTGCAATAATCGGTGACAGGAGCGGTATCATCCTCCCGATAGCTGCAGAGGCAGCCCCCGCCCAGAGTAAGGAGGAGGGCAGGATAATAGCAACAGGTAAACTGGGTGAGATCGCCCGTGAAGCGGTTCAGAACGTAAGTGCCCTCATCAAGAAATACACAGGTACAGACATATCAAACTATGACATACACATCCAGTTCCTCCAGGCATACGATGGAGTGGAGGGTGACAGTGCAAGCGTCTCAGTGGCAACAGCCGTCATATCAGCCCTCGAGGAAATACCCGTGGATCAGTCAGTGGCCCTAACAGGCTCACTTAGCATACGTGGAGATGTGCTCCCAGTGGGTGGGGTTACAGGGAAGATAGAGGCAGCTGCAGAGGCAGGGATAAAGAAGGTACTCATACCAGCCTCCAACATGGGGGACGTCATGATTGAGAAGAGATATGAGGATAAGGTTGAGATAATACCCGTTGAGACCCTCGGTGACGTCCTGGAACACGCCCTCATTGGTAAGGGCAAGGAGAGCCTCCTTGAGAGGATGCAGAAGATAAGCGATATAGTATCCTCAATCATAAAAAAACCAGCCATGCACTGATTTTTTTCCAGAAGAAGCAGACCAATTTTTTCCCACTTTTTTTAAATTTTGAAGGATTTTCAGAGGATATGTCCTGTTTTTCCTCTTTTAGTATAAGGGCCACTCTTTAAGTCAGAATGAAAAAAAAAATTATTTTATGGCCTCTGCAATCAGAGGAGCCACTGAGATCTCACTTACCTCGGATTTCAGGGTGTCTGTCGCAATCACCCGCTCAACACCGGCAGAGAATATCTTGAGCAGAGCGTCCTCCACTAGGACAGGGTGGACACAGCACACGGTTATGCTTGAGGCCCCGCAGTTTCTTAAAATTCCCGCGGCATTGACAATCGTACCCCCGGTACTTATGATGTCATCCACCACCACGGCGTCCATTCCCTCAACATCCAGGTCCCGCACCCGGGTCTCAACGGTTTCAGGGGAAAGCCTCACCTTCTCCATGTAATCGCATTCACATCCAAGTATGCTGCTGACCTCCCTGGCATGGCCCATGGCGCCCTTATCGGGTGCTATGATCACAGGATCATCCAGGAATGAAATGTGCCGGGCTATGAGGGGCATGGCAGAGAGTTCAGTTACGGGTACAGTGAAGAACTCGCTGAGGCAGTTCTCATGTAGGTTCACAGTTATGATCTCATCCGCACCAGCGGCCTCGAGAAGGCGGGCAACTATCCTGGCTGACACAGCCTCTCCACTCTTGAAGCGCCGCTCCTGCCTCCCATAACCGAAGTAGGGTATCACAGCCCTTACATAATCCGCCCCAAGATCCTTGAGGTTCTCCATCATGAAGAGAAGCTCCATGAGGTTCTCATCCTGCGGGGAACCTGTTGACTGGACAACGGTGACCTCACCATCAACCTCACCCTTAACACGGATGTAACGCTCCCCGTCAGGGAATTTACGGGTTTCAACTGGACACAGTCTATCATCAAGCAAATCTGCAACGCTTGCAGCCAGTTTCTGTGATGCTGAACAACCTATTATCATGAAAAATCACCATGCATGATTAACAATTTTTATATAGATAACTCTATTAATTCTAATTATAAAATTTTGTCAGACCAGAGAGGTGAAATGGTTGCATGAACTATCCATGGCCGATGCAATTGTAAGGACTGTCATTGATGCTGCAGAGAAGAACGATGCAGTGGAGGTCCTGGAGGTCACAGTTGAGATCGGCCAGCTCACTCTACTTAACCCTGAACAGATAAGATTCATGCTGGAGGTCCTCAGCGAGGGCACAGTACTTGAGGGGGCAGATTTTAACCTTGAAGTTGTTCCCGTTGAAATAGAATGCGAATGTGGATATGAGGGCGTGGTTGAGGCCGATGATCTTGACCACTTTGCCCCTGTCATAAGCTGCCCTGAATGCGGGGGACATGAATTCCAGGTGATTGCTGGCAGGGAATGCAACGTCAGGAACATAAAGATTGAGAAGAGGGAATAGAGGAGGAATTCCATGCATAAGATAGCAGAAGTTGAAATTCAAAATGATATTCTCCTTGCAAACAGAAAACTTGCTAAGAAAAACCAGAGGCGCCTTGACAGGTCAAACGTCTTTGCAGTTGACTTTCTGGGTGCAATAGGGTCAGGGAAGACAACACTCATAGAGAGACTCATTGAGAACATGGACAGGAAGGTTGCGGTCATTGCAGGGGATGTTATAAGTAAATTTGACGCTGGAAGGTTCGAAAGGTACGGCGTGCCAGTCGTTGGGCTTAACACAGGTAAGGAATGCCACCTTGACGCGCATCTCGTTGAACACGCGCTCGAGGATCTTCCACTTGATGAGGTGGACCTCCTTTTCATTGAGAATGTGGGCAACCTCATATGTCCAGTGGACTTTGATCTTGGATCACATATGAGGGTCGTTGTTGTAAGCTCCACAGAGGGTGATGATACGGTGGAGAAGCATCCCCTCATATTCAGGGAGGCCGACCTCGTGGTTATCAACAAGGCCGACCTTGCAGATGCCGTTGGTGCAGATCTCGATAAGATGGTTGAGGATGTTAAACACATCAACCCTGATGTAAGGGTGCTTAAAACCAGTTTAAAAACCGGTGAAGGCGTTCAGGAGATAATTGATGCCATTGAGGATGCCATGGCGGATTAAAATTTATGGTGGTCCCCTTGAAGGTATGGATTGACATTACAAACGCCCCTCACGTGAGGTTTTTCAGGGACATCATCACCCACCTCCAGGACGAGGGGGAGGATGTGATCATAACCGCAAGGAAGTTCGGGGATATCCACAGGCTCATGAACCTCTTTGGATTTGAATTCACCTCGATAGGTGAACACGGCGTTACACTTTCTGAAAAGCTTCTTGAGAGTACAAAGAGGGCCTACAAGCTCTCAAAATTTATAACCGAAGAAAAACCTGATGTCGGCCTTTCAAAACATTCAATAGAGCTTCCAAGGGTCACATTTGGTCTTGGGATCCCCAGTGTCTATGTACTGGACAATGAGCATGCCCTCGCAGCCAACAAGCTGACACTCCCACTCTGCGACCATATAATCATGCCTGAGGTCATTGACCTCTGGGATATAATGAAGACAGGGGCTGACCCAAACAGGATAACAAGGTACAGGGGGACATCTGAGATAATCCACTTCCAGAACTTTGAGTACAACGAGCACATCTTCGAAGACCTGAACCTGAAACTTGAAAGGGAGAAGACAATACTCATGAGGCCCGAACCATCCCTAGCATCATATCTGGATGCGGACTGCCATGAATCTGTGCTCACACCGATAGTGGAGGTTCTAAAGGATTACGCCAACATCCTAATCATCCCGAGGTTCAGGGAACAGGAAGAGATCTTCAGGGGATACGAAAACGTCACCATACTCAAGCCGCCGGTAGACACATTCAGCCTCATGAAGAGGTGTGACCTTGTGATCGGGGCCGGGGGTACCATGAACAGGGAGGCCGCCCTCCTGGGCACACCTGTAATATCCTGTTACCCTGGAAAGCCGCTTTCGGTTGACAGATTCTACATTGAGAACGGGCTGATGTACCGGTCAACGGATGTTGATGAGATAGTCAACATGGCACTGAGGCTTCTTGTTTCACGAAAGGGTACCAAGGAAATCAGGACAGATGACCTTTTCAAGATAATAATTGACAGTGTCTATGAGGCCGCTGACTCGGGACACAAAAAGTAGTATTGATGGACTGGCCGGGATTTGAACCCGGGGCCTCCGCCATGCCAAGGCGACGCTCTACCAACCTGAGCTACCAGCCCTAACACAGTATACATTAAGTCTTTTCATATTTAAACTTAACCCTTTAACCGTTCTCCAGTTCGTTCATAATATTATCCGGTGGTTTGCTTGATCTTAAGGAATGTGAGGGAGGAGGATTTCACTGCTATAGCAGAACTGGCATTGAAATGTCCACCCATGGTTACAGAGAGGAACTCCATATACCACATATTCACAAGGTTCTTCAGCAGCACATCTTTTGTTGCAGAGGAGGATGGAAGGATCACTGGGTTTCTTCTGGGATTCATATCCCAGGACGATCCTCATGAGGCATACATTCATCTTCTGTGTGTCTCACCACACCTCAGGGGAGGGGGCGTGGCATCACGGCTTCTTGAGGTCTTCACAGAAACTGTGAGGCAGAAGGGGGTTCATGTGATATACCTTATAACAAAACCAGTGAACCAGAGGGCGATAAGATTTTACCTTAAAAATGGGTTCAGGGCGGTTGAGGAGGGCGAAACCATTGATGCGGGTCCTGTGAAGGCGGTGGCAGATTACAATGGTCCCGGTGAGGACATGGTGGTATTCAGAAGGCTCATCTGACGCTAAAGGACCCTCTGGAAATGCATCCCTGCTATCCCCACAGGGTGTTCAGGCTCCGGAAAAACTTTTTAAGATGACCCCCAATATAAGGATGTATCTGATAATCTGATAAATTTCTGGAGGATTAAATTGGCCCTCATAGCACAGAATCACCTTCAGTTCATAGTCGAGGTCGGCATCCTCATGTATGTTGCCATGATATTCCTGCTGAACCTGGCACCCCTTTCCCTCAGCATGATACTCTTTCTCTGTCTGGTGCTGGGGATAGGATTCAATATAATATTTGGCCTTGATGTTGTGGCGCTCTTCATGTCCTTCGGGCAGAGTGAATTCACACACCCATTTGGCCCCATAGCACTTCTTGTTACCATATCATCACTTGCAGCCCTTGCAATCATGGAGGACTCCGGGGTTGAGGTGGGGGGACTCCGGGGATTCGTTTATATCCTCATGGCGGGCATAACTGTTTTTGGGGGTCTCATGCACAGGTCATTCCTTCTCCTGTGGCTTCTGGGGCTGCTGATAGGTTTCTTCCTAATCTCTAAGTCCATGAGGCAGAAATCCATCATAACAGTTAAGAGGGTTCTGGGCTTTGCTTTCATCGCGGTCGCAGGATTTGGGGGCTTGGAGTTACTTTCAAGGATACTCCAGATGCCTGTTTTAAGCCCCCTCCTCCGTATAGAGAGGCTTGAGACCTTTTCACTTCCAAGCCTCAAACTTGTCCTAAAGAACACAGCAGTTCTTGGACATAACCCCATGTCATCCTACTGGGGTGAACTATCAAGTGGATTTGCAGACGGCTACATTTCACTGCCACTTCAGCTGATACTCTTCTTTGGTCTTCCATTCCCGGTCTTCTATGGCATACTGGTCAACAAGAAGGATGTGATAGATTACATGGTGCCTGGAATATTTGGATGGGCATATGACTTTGGTTACATTACAATGGTCTTCCTTTTAATCTGGTGTGTGGGCATCATCATTATGGGCCTCAGGATGCTCTACATGTACCGTGATATGAGGGAAAATGGCTCAAAAACATACCTTGGAAGGGAGGTCCTCCTCACAGGCGCACTTGCAGCCTTCATGTCCCAGGCCCTCATAGGACTCTTCATAATAAACAGGACAATAAACGGGACAGCGCTCATGACATTCATATTTCTCAGCTCACTCATATTCGCCACTTCATTCGGGGTGAAGGAGTAATTCAGTATTCAGGGAGTGTATAGATGAAAAAGGCTTTGATGATACTCGGATGCCCGGAGTCACCGGTTCAGGTTCCCCTGGCAATCTACACATCACATAAACTCAGGAAGAAGGGATTCAGTGTCACCATAACAGCAAATCCCGCTGCAATAAGGCTTGTAGAGGTTGCGGATCCGGAGGGTGTATACACTGGTAAACTCACTGACCTCGACTCCTGCCTCAATGAACTCTCTGAGGGGGACTACGAATTCCTTGCAGGCTTTGTACCCAATGATGCCGCCGCTGCATACCTTGCAACCTTTGCAGGAATACTTAATACAGAAACACTGGCGGTTATATTTGAAAGGGATGCGGAAACCCTTGAGGAACTTGTTGATACTGTGATGGAAGGTACAAAAGCCGAGATAATAGCCGCGAGAGCACACCACAACCCGGCCCCGCTGAGAGTCAGGATAGACAGATTCCTGGAGGAGCTATGATGTCATTCTGCATAGAGACCTACCTGCAGCAGTCAGATGACTATGAAATCCACATGACCCGTTCAGGGTTCAGGGAATGCGCAGCCTTCATTGAGAAAAAGGCAAAGAGGGTCGTCCATATAAGACCCGGTGAGAAGATACTGGGCGCAAGGATAATAGGCATACCCCCGGTACCGGTGGGCATAGATGAGGAACGCTCAACCGTGATGATACCCTACACAAAGCCCTGCTATGGAACAGCTGTCATAGAGATACCCGTCGATGAGGATGAAATAGAGAGAATAATTGAAGTTGCAGAGCACTGACGGTGATAGAGTGATCACAACGGTGGTTGGAAGCTACCCTGCAACCCCCAGGGGACCTGAAACATTAAGGGAGCGAATTTCAAGTTTTATAGGATCCTATGATGCCTGCAGACCCGCCATAGAGACTGCAGTGAGGGACCAGGTAAGGGCAGGTGTTGACATCATCTCAGATGGACAGGTGAGGGGTGACATGGTGGGCCACTTTGCAGAGGCAATGGGCGGCATGATGGTAAAGGATAGGGTATCAACCATATTTTCAAGGATAACACCCCCTGCAGGCTCCATAGGATCAGATGATCTGATATATGCAATTGGCATCCTCAGAAAACTTACAGATGATGAATCAAAGGGTGTTAAGGGCATAATCACAGGACCATCCACCATGGTGCACGCCTCAAGGATAGAGGGATTCTACAGCCCCCAGAAGAGGGATAGGGCAATTATGGATATGGCAGATGCCCTTAAGGTTGAGGCCGAACACCTCCAGGATGCAGGGGCGGTCATGATACAGATAGATGAACCATTCCTCTCAACTGGCATGGTGGATATGAGGATAGCAAGAATGGCTGTTAAACGCATTTCAGGAGACCTTGATGTTGATGTCTCCCTCCATGTATGCGGTGACATAAGCGGGGTTATTGGGGAACTCCTCACATTCCCAGTTGATATGCTGGACCTTGAATTTGCAGGAAGACCATCAAACCTTGAAGTGCTGGCAGAGAAATGGAGGGGCGATAAAAAACTGGGATTCGGCTGCGTTGACACATCAACGGAGGCCGTTGAGTCCACAGATGATATAAAAGACCTTATTAAAAGGGGATCTGATATAGCCGGGGAGGATAACCTATACATAGACCCTGACTGTGGAATGAGAAAACTTCCCAGGAAGGTGGCATTTGCCAAACTAAAGAACATGGTGAAGGCTGCATCAGAGTTTTAGGGGGTTCAAAGATGGCCTATGAGATAAGCGTCGAGGAAATTGCGGAGGGCTGGATTAAACTGGTTAGGAAGATAATGAGTGATGGGAGAGAGATAAGGGATGAAAGGGGGTCCCTCACAAGGGAGGTCATGAACACGGTTGTGACAATAAAAAACCCCCTCGGCAGGTCAGAAGACTTCTACCACCTCCCGGCCAGATCACTCATCAATATAAGGGTCCCTGAGGGGTACTTCTGGAGTGGAGAGAAACTTGAGAAGTACTCAGAACAGTTCCTCTCAGATGACAGGAAGGGATTCGTATACACCTATGGGAACCGTCTCAGGGCACACTTCGGTGTGGACCAGGTGGATAGGGCGATAGAGAGACTGAAAAACTGTAAAGAGTCCAGGAGGGCTACCATGGTCACTTGGGACCCTAAAATAGATACTGAAAGTGATGAGGTTCCATGCATGATCCTCGTGGACTTCAAGGTGAGGGATGGGAGGCTCTTCACCACTGCACTCTGGCGCAGCCACGACATCTACGGGGCATGGTTCCCCAACGCCGTTGGCCTCGCCTACCTTGCAGATCACGTCGCATCAGAGGTGGGGGTTGAGGTGGGGCATATAACCATCCACTCCATTAGCGCTCATATATATGAGGTTAACTTCAAAGAAGCAAAAGAGGTGATTGAAAATGGTTAGTGTAAACATTGAGGCAAAAAAAATAGTTGACCGGATGATCGAAGGCTCAGATGACCTTAAAATAAGCGTTGATAAACTTGAAAATGGTTCAACAGTCATAGACTGTGGTGTTAACGTTGACGGCAGCATAAAGGCCGGTGAACTCTACACCGCTGTGTGCCTTGGAGGCCTTGCAGATGTGGGCATATCAATACCCGGTGACCTATCAGAGAGGTTCGCCCTACCATCAGTCAAGATAAAGACAGACTTCCCTGCCATCTCAACACTGGGTGCCCAGAAGGCTGGCTGGTCAGTCAGTGTGGGCGACTTCTTTGCCCTTGGTTCAGGACCTGCAAGGGCCCTTGCACTTAAACCGGCAGAGACCTATGAGGAGATAGACTACCAGGACGATGCTGACATTGCAGTGCTCACCCTTGAAGCAGATAAACTGCCAGGGGAGGACGTAACAGACAGGATTGCAGAGGACTGTGATGTTTCACCGGAGAATGTTTACGTACTCGTGGCCCCAACATCATCCCTTGTGGGTTCAATACAGATCTCAGGCCGTGTGGTGGAAAACGGTACCTACAAGATGCTTGAGGCTCTCCACTTTGATGTTAAAAAGGTCAAGTACGCCGCGGGTATCGCCCCAATAGCCCCCGTGGACCCTGACAGTCTGAAGGCAATGGGTAAAACCAATGACGCCGTCCTCTTTGGAGGCAGAACCTACTACTACATAGAATCAGAGGAAGGCGATGACATAAAATCCCTTGCAGAGAACCTGCCATCATCAGCCTCTGAGGGCTACGGTAAACCCTTCTACGACGTATTCAAGGAGGCGGACTACGACTTCTACAAGATAGACAAGGGAATGTTCGCACCAGCAGAGGTCGTGATAAATGACCTCAGAACAGGTGAGGTCTTCAGGGCAGGATTTGTCAATGAAGAACTCCTGATGAAGTCCTTTGGACTTTAATTTCTTTTTAACTTTTTTTGGAGCAGCAGTTCATGCCATCAGTATCAGTAACTCATTGCCAGTCCTATGACCCTGAGGAGGTCAGGGATGGTGTTGGAGAGTGCCTGGATCACCTTGGGGGTGTTAAAAAATTCGCATCACCCGGTGACAGGGTCCTTCTGAAACCCAACATGCTCATGGCAGCCCCTCCTGAGAGACACGTCACAACAAATCCTGTGGTTATCGAGGCGGTTGCAGAGCTATTCATAGACATTGGGGCTGATGTAAGAGTTGGGGACAGTCCAGGCGGATCCTTCAGGAATATAGAAAGCTTCTGGAGGGCCACAGGGATACTTGACGTGGCAGAGAGGCTTGATATTGAACTCATAAACTTCGAGGCATCTGGGTCATACATAATGGGAAGGGAGGGCTATCCCATCTCAAGGCCGGTTGTGGATAGCGACGCCGTTATCAACCTCCCCAAGCTCAAGACCCACTCCATGACCATATTCACCTGTGCTGTCAAGAACATGTATGGTGCTGTACCTGGCTTCAGGAAGGCGGATTATCACAGGGAACACCCGGGGCCATCTGAATTTGCTGAGAAGCTCCTTGAGATCTACCTGCTTACGAATCCTGCACTCACCCTCGTTGATGGGGTGGTGGGGATGGATGGCAATGGTCCCTCAGGAGGGGATCCAAGACACCTCGGGCTTCTTCTGGCATCAGAGGATGCGCTGGCACTTGACATTTACATACCCCTGCTCCTGGGAATGGACCCCTTCAGGGTACCTGTGAATGAAGCTGCACGGAGGAGTAACCTTGCTCCTGACCCTTCAGATATAGAGATTCTGGGATTCGAGGCTGAAGCGGTGGATGACTTCAGATGGCCCTCCAACATATACTACACCCTTGATCTGCTCCCATCGGGCCTTGCACGTGCGCTCATGAAACTCTGGTGGTCAAGGCCAGCCATAGACCCTGAAAGGTGCAGGAACTGTAATGTATGTGTTGAGAGCTGCCCTGCCGATGCCCTCAAGTCTGGGGCGCTGGTACCAGAGTTTGACCACTCCAGCTGCATCAACTGCCTCTGCTGCATGGAGGTATGCCCACACAGGGCTTTCTACCAGGATAAAAGCCTCCTCTACAGGCTTACCAGTCTGTTCTCAGGCGTGCTCAAATAGTTTTTCTCTGAAGGTTGACTGTGAGGCGCACACCAAAACTTTTATTGATATAAGGCCATAACTAAAACCGGTGTTCCCATGGAATTCTATACAGAGGAGATTCCACTTCGAACCTCCATGCGGGTTGAACTCATTGATATAACCTCCATGGTTTCAGGGGTCCTCGAGTCATCCGGAATAAGGGAGGGGATACTGAACATCTTCTCAAGGCATTCCACATCAGCGATATTCATAAATGAAAATGAGACGCGGCTCCTGGGGGACATAGAGTCAATGCTCACAGGTATGGTGCCTTCAGGGGGGTCATATGGCCATAATGTAATAGATAACAATGCTGATTCCCACCTGAGGGCCGTGCTCCTTGGCGGGAGCCAGACGATTCCAGTGGTAAATGGGAAGATGGACCTTGGTACATGGCAGAGCATATTCTTCGCTGAACTCGACGGTCCAAGAAACAGGAGGGTCAGGGTTTCGGTTGCTGGTAAGCCTTGAAGGTCGGTTATTGGGGGTCAGGGTTTTCTGTGTAAACCCTTAACCCGGTTATTTATTTTTCTGGAGAATCACAGAACCCAATACGATTTGGGATTAGGTTTGGGTTGATATTCACTTCTCCTCAAATTCAATTTCAAGTGCAATGACAGGGTACTCGAGGTTGAAGTTTGTCACAACCTCAGGGTGAACCTCACCGAAGAACCCCCTTATTTCTGATGAGTCACCCTCAGATTCAATGGACGCACACCTTCCCCTTATGAATGATGGGTGGTCGAGGGGTTCCACTCTGAAATCATATCCAAGGTTCTCAACCACTGCAGCCGCAATTGACTTGATCTCGGTGAAACCCGCGCTTGAATGGGTAACTGCACATGCAAGCTTCTTCACGGTACGTGTACGTGTCTCGGCTTCAGGGTCAATGTATACAACATCCCCAACCTCGAATATTCTCTGGGGGAGGTCCTCATGCCTGTTATCCTCAAGGAATTCAAGGAGACCATTCAGGAGGCTCTTGCGGATCATGGTCCGATCCTGTGAAATCGACTGGGCAACCTGCACCCTCTCATCCTCCTCGAGCCTCATCCTCTGGTAGTGGCTCTCCTCACTCGTCAGCATGAGGCTCATCACCTCCTGGAAGCCCAGACCCACCATAACCTCCCTTACGAATTTATCGGCCCTGTTCCAGTTATCCTCCTCTGCAATGGTTGCAACTTCAGGGATAATGGGTTCAATCCTCCCTATGCAGTACTGGGTTGCTATGTTCTCCACAAGGTCAACCTCGTGGAGGATGTCCACCCTGTAGGCAGGGATAACCGCAAGGACCTCATCAGGGGAGACGATGGATGCATCCATACGGGCCTTCATGAGGAGCCCTGTAATCTCAGCAGCGTCAAGTTCAATGCCTGTTATGCGTGAAGCTGTTGATGCAGAGACACTCATCTCCTTTGGTGTGAGGTCAGGGAGCCTTAACTCAGATTCAGGGCGCTTCACCGTTACTGACCTTATGACACCACCTGACTCTGCGAATGATGTGCATATGATGTTCAGGGCCTGGTTAACTGCCCTCTCATCGGTGCCTGTAACATCAACGAGTATCCTCTCTGTCTCTGGGGTTAACTTGGTGAGTTCCCCGTTTATTATGGGGGGGAGGGAGAGTACATCTCCATTCTTATCGGTTATGAGGGGATACCTTTCACGGTCCCTAAGGAGATGTGCATAGGCCACACCCTTGGGGTGCTCCTCCAGTATCTCCCTGGGTGTCATTTCACATACACTCTCAAGGGGGGTGAAGGTGACACCGTCAGGTTCAACTCCCCTGTAGATGAAGGGCGGCTCAACACGGTCAAGGTCATGTATACCAATGGCCACCTTCCTCCGGTCACGCCCTATAACCCAGTGGAGGTCCTCCTGGAACTCCATTACCTGTTTAAGCTTCTTATCTGTGAATCTAACATTTTCAATGACAGCCATTCCAAGGTGGGGCCTCACACTGAGGACAGACTCATCAACGGTAACCTCAATGCCGGATTCAAGAACATCATAGCGGGGCATGCCTGTTTCAATGCCCAGAAATCCCCTGAGACTCCTTGCAACACCCTCAACTGAGAGGAGGTCAGGGCGGTTGGGGAAGAATTCAACCTTAATACCTTCATCGTCAAAGTCCTCAATGTCACTCCCCATCATCGGCAGAACTTCAATGAGTCTCTCTTTATCAATGTCAATGCCCAGTTCCTTCAGGTCATTGTAATCCAACGTTATAACAGGCATGGTGATCTCTCCGGTAAAGATGATGGTTCAAATTATCATGGGTATCCAATAAATAATTAACCCGCCCCTCATCTCAACATTAATATAGTCCAGGAAACAGAGTATATAGAAAAGGGGGGTGTGATTGTTGAGGCACATTTTTTTGCTACATTTTTTGTGATCGCGATTTTCATGGGTGCAGCATCAGCTACAGCTGCAAATGAGAGCTGGGGGTCATCCGGCCAGCATCATCATGAGGTTGACTCTGAATGCTGCTCGGTGGTGGTTAATGTTAATGAGAGTGATGCGGTCTTTGCCTACAGGCGGGATTCCACCTATGCCGCGACCCTAAGGATTCAGAAGACGGTCTGGAATGGCAGGGAAACCCTGAAGGAATACAAGACCGTCAATGGATACTTCTTTCACACCATAATCTCAGAGGGTGGCTGGATGATGGGGGCGGGCGGACCCGATATAGTGTGGATAAACCGGGCCCTTGAGTCCATAGGAGGAGATATCATCCGGCGCGGCAACGTGACATCCTATGATATGAGGAGGGCCCACAGCCTCGTGAGGAAACTTGGTCTCGGCCACTTCGTTATAAGGGGCCCGGGTGGTCAGGCAGGTGTTTCGATTTACAGAGGGGGCTACTCAAGGCTCTCATTATTCAGGCTGAGGAATGGGGAGTACATAAGTGTACCCAACAGTCCATCCTATTACAGGAGAGGCTACTATTCTCGCTGGAGTCAAAATCCCCTTAAGGCAGCGGTTTATGCTGCCGGAACAGACCGCTGGGGCTATAACAGGCGAAACATACTCCTCTACGAGTCCATGAGTCTTGAGAACTCCACACTTCTGAGGGTGCACGCAACCTTCGATGGAGGGAGGCTCATTGGAAGAAACCGGGGAAGGCCAGATAACATAATATTCCTTGGAAAATATGTGGCCGCATCATCACTCCCACGGATACCCACCACAAAATTCATAGGCTCTGTGACACTGAAGAGAAACCGATAAATCCAGGATCGAATCCTTTTAAAAGAAAAACGGGTCTTTCTAGATGGCAGAGAAGACCATTATGAAGAAAACCGATTCCACAGTGAAGTGTAGGGCCCTGTGATACAGCCACCCATGGTCCACCCCGCTCAGCTGATGGTAAAGATCCACAATAAGGTGTATGAGGGCTGCAAGGAACCCTATCTCAAATGAGAGAAACACAAGGGACAGCACTATGAAGTGGAAGAGGGCCTCCAGGCCCTCATGGACCAGCCACAGCTGTATATTCGATGAGACAGTCTCCTTGATTAAACCTGCTAGAAGTATGTAGAAATCAAAGAAGACGTTCCAGAGTATCCTCATGTGTATCTCATCACTTATTGCAAGGAAGAGTGCTATGTAGAACCAGATTAATTCCATTGGCATTCACCATATGAGAACTTGCTCTCCTTTTATTTCTCCACAAAGTTAGAGTATTCAAACATCTTTATAAAGATTGGGTAGTGAATATTATCATATAACTTTCCAGCACTTCACAGCTTCTATCAGGGAGAGAATAAGATGACCGATAACCAGATCCCAAAGGATTACAACCATAAAAACGAGGTTAAATGGCAGAAAAAATGGCAGGAAGATGGCATATACCGCTTCATAGGGTCAGGGACAAAACCCAGGTACATCATAGACACGCCACCACCATACCCCACAGGATCCATACACATGGGCCACGTACTCAACTGGGTTTACATGGACATAATAGCAAGGTTCAGGAGAATGAGGGGATTCGATGTACTCTTTCCCCAGGGCTGGGACTGTCACGGTCTTCCAACAGAGGTCAAGGTTGAGGAGACCCACAACATAAAGAAGAGTGACGTGTCACGTGAGGAATTCAGACGGCTCTGCGTGGAACTCACACAGGAAAACATAAAGATGATGAAGGAGCAGATGCAGCGCCTCGGTTTCAGCCAGGACTGGAGCCACGAATTCGTGACCATGACCCCCGAGTACATGAGGAGAACCCAGCTCTCATTCCTGCGCATGTACGAGGATGGCCTCATATACCAGGGCGTGCATCCGGTCAACTGGTGCCCCCGGTGTGAGACTGCGATAGCCTTTGCAGAGGTTGAATACGTTGAGAACGAGACAAACCTCAACTATGTGAGGTTCCCGGTCCATGGGGGTGGGGACATAGAGATAGCCACAACAAGGCCGGAGCTCATGGCGGCCTGCGTGGCGGTGGCTGTACACCCGGATGATGAGAGATTCGGTGAATTTGAGGGTAAAGAGATAGAGGTGCCCCTATTCGGCCAGAGGGTTAAACTGATAAAGGACCCTGACGTTGACCCTGAATTCGGTACCGGTGCTGTTATGATATGTACCTTCGGGGATAAGACAGACGTTACCTGGGTCAACCGACATAACCTTGACATTATAGAAGCAATAGATGAAAGGGGGTACATGACAGAAGCCGCAGGCAAATATAAGGGTCTCACCATAAGGGAGTGCAAGGAACAGATAGTTGAGGACCTTGAAAGTGAGGGTTTCCTCCTGAGAAAGGAGCCTGTGAAGCAGAACGTGGGCACCTGCTGGAGGTGCAAGACGCCGATAGAGATCCTGGTCAAGAAACAGTGGTTTGTGGCGGTAAAGAAACTCATACCGGATGTTAGGAGGGCCGCTGAGGAAATGGAATGGGTGCCCGAACACATGAAGACGAGGCTCCTCAACTGGACAGGGTCCATGGACTGGGACTGGTGCATATCAAGGCAGAGGATATTCGCAACACCCATACCCGTGTGGTACTGTAAGGAATGCGGAAGGGTCCACGTTGCAGACGAGGATATGCTGCCAGTTGACCCAACAAGGGACGATCCAGGCATAAAATGTGAATGCGGTAGCACTGAATTCATTGGAGAGGAGGACGTCCTCGACACCTGGATGGACAGTTCAATATCACCTCTCTCGGTTGCTGGATGGCCAGATGAATCATACACGGACCTCTTCCCCGCAAATCTGAGACCACAGGGACACGACATAATCCGTACCTGGGCATTCTACACCATACTGAGATGCATGGCACTCACCGGTGAGAAACCCTTCAGTGAGATAGTGATAAACGGGATGGTCTTCGGGGAGGACGGACACAAGATGAGCAAGTCCCGGGGGAATGTGATAGCACCAGAGGAGGTCCTTGAGGACTACGGTGCCGATGCACTGAGGCTCTGGGCCGCGGGGAGCGTTCCAGGGTCAGACGTTCCATTCGCCTGGAAGGACGTGAAGTACGGCTACAAGTTTCTGAGGAAATTCTGGAATGCATTCAGATTCATAAGCATCCACCTGGGAGAGGACAGGGAGGCGGAATTCAGGCCTCTTGACCGCTGGATACTCTCCAGGCTAATGAACCTTGTGAGAGACGTTACAGAGAGTCTGGATGAGTACAACTTCGCCGCGGCTCTTGGGAGGATCCAGAAGTTCGTCTGGCATGACTTCTGTGACGAGTACATAGAGGCTGTTAAGTACCGCCTGTACTCAGAAGGGGATGAGGCCTCGAGGATGGCAGCCCAGAACACCCTCAGGATGGTCCTTGAGACATGCCTCAGGCTCCTTGCCCCTGTGACACCCCACTTCACAGAGGAGGTTTACCAGCACATCGGTGAGGGATCAATACATGTGAAAGGCTGGCCCGAGTACCGGGCTGAACTGGTTGACCCTGAAATAGAGAGGATGGGTGACCTTGCAGTTGAGGTTATAGGTAAAATCAGGAGGTTCAAGTCATCATCAAAGATGCCCCTCAACGCACCCCTCAGATCAGCCACAATATACACAGATGAGGATTCAGCGGCGATGATGGAACCATTCCTCGAGGACATAGCAGGGACGATGAATATATCTGAGGTGAACCTTGAGACGGGTGAACCTGAAATAACAGAAAGGGTCGTGGAACTTGAACCGAGAATGGACAGGATAGGGCCCGAGTTCAGGGGAGACGCCCCAGCCATAATCTCCCATCTTCAGGGATCTGACCCCCAGGATGTCTACGATGAACTCCAGGAGAATGGGGAAATAGAAGTCGCGGGGAGAAGACTCACAGCTGAATACATAAGCTTCAGAAAGGAGGTCGTGGGAACAGCCGGCGAAAGGGTCGATGTGCTCAACATGGATGAACCTGAGATCATAATAGAAATAGTGCGCTGATCCCCTCGAGGTGTTTCAATGGAACTTAAAGTTGATGTATCATCTGAACTTTCAGGGACAGTCAAGGCCCCGCCATCCAAGAGTTACACCCACAGGGCAGTCATAGTGGCGGCGCTTGCAGATGGTGTATCAGAGATCAGGGACCCCCTTGTGGCGGAGGACACCCTCTCCTCGGTGGATGCATGCCGGGCATTCGGGGTTGAAATAGAAGGCAGTGAGAAATGGTCCGTCACCGGAAGCGGGGGTGAACTTGAAACACCCGAAGATGTTGTATACCTTGGAAATTCAGGGACAACACTGCGCATCATGACCTCGGTGGCGGGACTTGCAGAGAACTACACTGTACTCACCGGTGATGAGTCCCTAAGGGCAAGACCCATGCAGCCCCTCCTGGACGCCCTCAAACCACTCGGTGTTGAGGCAGTATCCTCAAGGATGAACGGCCTCCCTCCTGTTATAGTAAGGGGGGGATTCAGGGGCGGCGAGACCTCAATAGATGGGAGTATGAGTTCACAGTTCATATCGTCGATCCTCATAGCAGCACCCCTCTCAGAGGGCGTTGACCTGAAGGTTGAGGGGGAGTTCATATCAAGGCCCTACGTTGACATGACCCTTGATGTGATGGAGAAATTCTCTGTACCGGTGGAATACTCCGATGGCGTATTCTCTGTTGAACCAGCCAGGTACAGGGGAAGGGAGTACACGGTTGAGGGTGACTACTCCTCTGCATCCTACCTTGCAGGGGCAGTTGCAGTTGCAGGCGGAGAGGTCAGAATCGAGAACCTCTTCAGAGATTCCAGGCAGGGTGACCGCATAATACTTGACATAATCAGGGAGATGGGGGCTGATGTTGTGGTGGGAGATGACCACGTGGTTGTATCATCCACCGGGGAACTTTCAGGTGTCCAGGTGGACCTCCATGACGCCCCGGACCTCCTCCCAACTGTCGCAGCTCTTGGAGCCCTTGCAGATGGACGAACCGAGATAAGGGGAGTTGAACATGCAAGGTACAAGGAAACAGACAGGATAAGGACATGCGCCACTGAACTTGGAAGACTGGGAGTGGACGTTAAGGAGCTGCGGGACGGTATGGTCATTGAGGGTGGTGTGAGGGGTGGGGTGGTCTCATCCCACGGCGACCACAGACTTGCAATGGCATTCACCCTCATAGGCCTCAGGGAGGGTATAACTGTAATGGATGGTGAGGTCTTCAGTGTTTCGTTCCCTGATTTTCCAGAGAGGATGAGGTCAATTGGTTGCAGGATACATCCCACAGCATTAAATATATAAAGTATGGTACATAAAATAGGGACACAGCATTCAGACATTATACTTAACTATAAATTGAGTGTGAGTTGATTATAATGAAAAATAAGGAGACAAAGGTTGTAATCTTCGGGGATTATGATACCGGTAAAACAACCACCCTTGAGCAGCTCTGTGATAAGATAACAAAGGTTGAGTACAAGGGCACAACACTGGCACTGGATTATGGTAACTGCATTGTTAACGGTGAGAAGATACACCTCTTTGCAACACCCGGCCACGAGAGGTTCAAGTTCATGCTTGAGATCATCTCCAATGGCCTTGATGCGGCCATAATAGTGGTGGATAACTCAAGGGGGGTAACCCTGGCTGAGAAGGAGATAATGGCAGAACTGGAGGAGAAGAACATCCCATACGTTGTGTTCTCAAATAAACAGGACCTTGATGATTCTGAACTTGAAATTGACAGGGACGTGGATGTTCTTCCCACCATTGCAACCGAGGGTGAGGGGCTGATGGATGGTCTTCAGCTTCTACTCCAGAAACTTAACTGATTCTTTTTTCCGGTGGTATCCATCAGGGATATTGACAGGATAATGGGGGGTCTTAGGAGCCTCTACTCCCCCAGAGTTTTTGAGGACAGGGACCCCTACCGTGTCCTCATAAGGACAATACTCTCCCAGAGGACCAGGGACGAGAACACCGATGAGGCAACCGCCAGACTGTTCTCTGAGTACCCCTCCATGGAGGACGTTGCATATGCACCGGTCGAGAAACTGGAGCAGCTCGTAAGGAAGGCTGGCTTCTATCACGTCAAGGCAAGGAGGATCAGGGAGGTTTCAAGGATCATCCTTGAGGAATACGGGGGGGAGGTCCCTGATGACATTGATGAACTCCTTAAACTTCCAGGTGTTGGTAGGAAAACCGCAAACTGCGTACTTGTATATGCATTCAATAAGCCAGCGGTTCCTGTTGATACACATGTCCACAGGATATCAAACAGAATAGGCCTTGTGAAGACCAGGACACCAGAGGAGACCGAAAGGGCCCTGATGGAGGTCATACCACGGAAATACTGGATAGAACTCAATGATCTCATGGTCCAGTTTGGACAGGACATCTGCAGGCCAGTGGGTCCTAGGCATGAGGAATGTCCCATTGCAGATGAATGCGACTACTATAAGAGCCTGATGGACGAAAGGGAAAATCCTGATGTTTAAGATTTAAAATTATTTTTACTTTTCTTAGAGCATTCATGAAGAAAATGATGTTAATATAAATTAGGATTTAAAAAACCTACTTTCAAAAATTAGGATTTAATTTAATCCGCTTTCTCAGAGCTCTATAGGAAAACTGTCATTAATTTTAAAATTAATTTTTAATTATTCCCTCAGGGATGCCACCTTCTCTGCAAAGGCCGACAGAACCTTCTTTGAGAGGCCCTCAATGTACTTGAGTGACCCTGCGCATTCATGTCCACCCCCATCGATCACCGCTTCAGGAATCTCCTCTGCCAGCTCCCAGACTATCTCGTTGAGGTTAAAACCGAATTTCTCATTCACAGCATCTGTTGCCCTTATAACTCCAAAGTCGGGTCCATAGGCAAGTGTGATTATCGGTGTCTCCTCACCGTGCTTCTGGACCATGTAGTCATGGACGAAGCCGCAGGTCTTGCCGGGGGCAGGGAACGTGAATCGGTGTGAGTACTTCTCAACGTCAAGGACATTGAAGAGTATACCATTGGGGAGCCTCGTGGATTTGAGGTTGGGTATCGCGGCCCGGAGCTGGGTATCTACCTTCCTCTCGTATTCCCTGTAGAGGGCGTCCACCAGTTTCTTGTGCTTATCAAGATTTCCAAGGCCAAGGATGGTGTCTATTATACCCCTTCCGTTCATGAATCGGAGGTAGAAGGCCTCAAAGTCAACACAGGAGGCTATTTTTTCAAGCTCCTCCCGGTCATAGCCCCGCTCACCTGCGAGTTCAATGTAACCTTCGGCTTCAGGGGAGTTTGCATGGTCCCCCACAGCAGCAATACCCGGAAGGTGCAGGATCCTCTCGGTGATCTCAGGGTTTATCATCTTGGCTATCTCCACTGAAAGGGCCCCTGCGGTTATCTGGGAGTCCCCACCCACCAGGTATGGGTTCACATGCACGTCAACGTATTCATCAACCTCCACCCTTCCATCGGTGACCTCACCGGGGTAGTGGTGGTCCACGACAACTATTTCGATGTCATAGATCTTTGCCTTCATCAGGGCGAGTATATCCTCCTCGGTTGACCCGTTGTCAAGGAGCACAAGGAGGGGGAGTTTCTGCCCGTGCCTTTCCAGGTCCTCAAGCGCATAGGAGAGGTCCTTCACCACGTCCTCGAGTTCATAGAATGGGGCCTTACTTGGGGCCCTCTTGAAGTAGTGCCACTCTGCATCTGTGCTCGGGTTCAGTTCCCTCAGCAGGGGTACAACGGCCTTTTCTATGGCAACACCTGCACATATACCATCGGCGTCTGCATGGTGCCTTACCAGTATGGATCTTCCATCATATATTGCCCTTCTTATGGCCTTGGCTGCCTCAATGAGTTTTGGCCTCAGTTTTTCAAGGGTTTCACTTTCTATGAGGAGGTCCTTCCTCTCAGGTTCTGCCCTCCTGTCAATTGCCTCATCGATGAGCCTCCTTGCCTCAGCAGCATCCTTTCCTATGAGACGTTCAATGGACTCTGATTCTATCTGGATCTTACCTGTGTGCTGGTTAACCTCACCTATAACCTCAACTATGTGCCCTATCTGGATGTGGGGGTAGACCCTTATGCCGGGCTCATCGAAGGCCGCTGCCCAGGTTGTACCTGTCTCATCTGAGATTGTGAATATTGTTGGTCCCGAGGTCTGCTGTATCTGTATGACCTCACCCACTATCCTGACTGTTTTACCAAGACTCCTGGTGTCTATATCAGCTATCCTTGTCCTTGGGAGGTCCTTTTTTAGTTTAACGATCTCATATGGGCCCTTTATACTGGCGGGTATCATGTCAACCTCCCCCTTGTAGGGCTTCACATGGGATACCCTGACGAATATTTCGTCACCTATCCTGTGGTCGGGGAACAGGCCCCTCATGAGCCCCCAGACATGGCTGTTGAGGCTCACGAAGACGCCATATTTTTCTATCCTCGTTATCTTTCCCCTGTATACGCTTCCAACCTCAAGGTCGTCGATGGTGCATGCTGGATGCAGGACGTAGACGTGTTCCTTCTTCTGGCAGTCAGGGCAGTATTCGTCCCTGCCACTTATCCTCTTTCCACATGAGGGGCATACGTTCACCTCACCCTTACCCCCACATGATGGGCAGGGTTCCCTCACCTCGACCTCACCCTTTCCCCTGCATACCTCGCAGGGCACATCATGGGCCTCCTCAAGGTCGAACCTCTGCCTTGCAGTGTTTGATACACCCTTGAAGTGGTCCTTAATATCCTCCGTTGATTGGTAGCCTGTCCCATGGCATGCGCTGCATATCTTGTAACTTTTAACACGGTAACCCTTACCCTTACATTCACTACATGACTGGATCATGGTATTCCTCATAGAAACGGTTTATTTAATGATAAATAACAGGAACTTATTATATAATGGCGGTGTTCATTATTTATATTTGATTGTTGCGTGGCCGGAGGAATAACATGTCAGGGACGTCACCCATAGTTGAGGGGATCATTAACTTTTTTGATAGGAGGAGACACCCATCAGGGGGTTACACACTTTATGAGGGACTTCCTGACTCGAAAAACACTTATTACGCCATAAAGTCCCTGGAGGTCGTTGATTCTCTTCCGGATGATATCTGGAGAACCCTTGACTGGCTTGAGGAACTGCACTCAAGGGGTAGCTTTGCTGCCCAGGGACTTTTCTACAGGTGCAGTTTGCTGGCTGATTATGGCAGGGAATTCAGGGTAAAGCAGAGATTTCTCGATCTTCTCAGAAGGTCCTACAGGAAATCAAAGCTTGAGATAACGTATTATATGGATTCGGTTCTCCGCCTTCATGGTGAATACCTTGAGGGGGTCCCTGAATGGGTTCTTTCGCTTCAGAACGATGATGGCGGCTTTGGAAGGTATGGTTCAGACATCATAAACACCCACTTCGCAGTTGAGATACTGGAGGCCCATGGCGTTGGTTTCAGGAGGAAGGATGTGCTTGAATTTACTGATTCCTGCTGGGGTGATGGGGGGTGGAACTTCACACCCCTATCCTATCCACCATACCTTGAGACGGTTTACGCAGGCTTCAGGCTCAATGAGATCCTCCGGGGCAGGAAACATGAGGTGGGTGACTTTATATTGAAATTGAGAAACCCAGATGGCGGATTCAGGAGGTCACTGTATATGGGTATATCTGAACCTGAGTACACCTACAGGGCGGTTTACATGCTGTTCAATGGGGTTAAGTGATGATTACGAGGTTCTTTATAGGATTTATAAGCAGTTAAATTCGTAAGAAGATGGAAATTCATTTTTCTAATGGGGCTTTATCATGAACAGGGCAACTAAATTTATAATCATACTTGGAATTGTGAGTCTCCTTGCTGACATGACCTATGAGGGTGCCAGGGGAATAACAGGGCCATTCATGGCATTTCTCGGTGCCAGCGCATTCATGGTGGGATTTGCGGCAGGGTTCGGTGAACTCTCAGGGTACCTTATAAGGTTCCTTTCAGGTTACATCTCAGATAGAACAGGGAGGTACTGGTTCATAACATTTGCCGGCTACCTTATCAACCTGATCGCCGTGCCTCTACTTGCATTTGCAGGTAACTGGCAGGTGGCGGTTCTCCTGATAATAATTGAGAGGGTGGGTAAGGGTCTCAGAACACCACCCAGGGATGCTATTCTATCATATGCATCCTCCAGTATGGGTCATGGAACTGGATTTGGAATACATGAGGCTCTTGACCAGATTGGAGCTGTTGCAGGACCTTTTATAGTTTTTATGGTTCTGGCACTTGGCGGAGGCTTCAGGGAGGGTTTCCTGGTCCTTGCAGTTCCAGCGGTCATGGCACTCTCAGTTCTAACTGCAGGTTACCTGCTCTTCCCACGTCCAGGTGAACTTGAAACCTCAACGAGGATTGATTATACATCATTCAGGGGTTCCTACTGGGTTTACATGCTCGCTGTATGTTTTATAGCCCTCGGGTACGCTGATTTTCCACTTGTAGGTTACCACCTTGGAGTGAGTGGGGTTCTGGAATCCTCAATGATTCCTGTTCTCTATTCCCTTGCCATGCTTACAGATGCCATATCAGCGCTCATCTTTGGAAGGTACTTTGACAGGTATGGTTTCAGGGTTATGGCCCTCGCGGTGTTAATATCCATGCTCTATGCCCCCCTCGCCTTTCTTGGTGGCTCACTGGCAGCGGTTACTGGCGCAGCACTCTGGGGTGTGGGTATGGGTGCCCAGGAATCTGTTATGAGGGCAGCGGTTTCAAGGTTTTCTCCACCAGAGAGGAGGGGTTCAGCCTACGGGACTTTCAACATGGTGTTCGGGGTTGCCTGGTTTTCGGGAAGCCTCCTTATGGGTTACCTCTACGGTGTATGGATACCTGCAGTTGTTCTGTTTTCAATTATAACCCAGTCAGCCGCCATAGCTGTAATAGCTGGTATTGAAAAGGTGGAGGGGAAGGTTCCCTAGATGAAAGCAACCGGAAAACTTATATAAAATCACTCTGAAAGTTCAGTGTATAGGTGATGGAGTCCACCTTTAAACACTTTTTCTGGCTGATGACTCCTGCAGAAAAAATGTAGGAGGAGCTATCCTCCAGATGGAGGTATCAATTTGGAGTATGTTGCATTCAGCGTAGCTGTTATTATCTTACTTGGTCTTCTGTTTAGCAGGGTATTCAACCGCATCGGGATACCGGGAATCCTGGGGATGCTTGTACTTGGCATGTTGATAGGCCCCCATGGACTGAACCTGATATCAAAAAGTATAATGGACGTTTCACCGGACCTCAGGGTCATAGCACTTATAATAATCCTCCTGAGGGCCGGGTTCGGTATAAACCTCGAAAGCCTCAGAAAGGTGGGCATGACCGCCGTTAAGATGAGCTTCATACCTGACGTCGTTGAGGGTTTCGCAGTAATGTTCGCAGCCCACTACATACTGGGCCTTTCACTCATCGAGGCAGGGATCCTTGGTTTTGTTATAGCCGCGGTTTCACCTGCGGTTATAGTCCCACAGATGCTATCCTTCATTGAGAGGAGGATGGGAACAGCCAAGGGTATACCCACCATTATACTGACAGGGGCCTCTGTGGATGACGTTGTTTCAATAACCCTCTTCTCGGTGTTCCTGGGAATGTATCAGGGACAGCAGGTTAACTTCCTTGTGGAGGCCCTCGGGGTCCCGATATCAATACTCACAGGTATAGTTGCGGGTCTTGCCCTTGGCCTTGCCCTTGTGTATCTCTTCAGGAAATTTGAGATAAGAAACACTGAGAAGACGCTCATCATCCTGGGCGCGGCAATACTCCTTAAGAATGCAGGGGATATACTCAGTGCCCATGTTCCTATAGCCGCACTTGTTGGTGTAATGGTAACTGGACTTGTTATACTTGAGAGGATGCCTGAAACAGGACTCAAGCTCTCTGAGAAATTCAACAAGGTATGGATATTTGCAGAGATACTGCTCTTTGTGCTTGTGGGGGCAGCGGTTGACGTTAAACTCATATTCCAGGTGGGGCTACTGGGACTAGCAGTGATAATCCTGGGTCTTGCAGCAAGGAGTATGGGCGTGCTCCTGGCACTCAGAGGCTCAAACCTTAATGTGAGGGAAAAGGTATTCTGCATAGCAGCATATATACCAAAAGCTACTGTCCAGGCAGCTGTGGGTGCAATACCCCTTGCCGCGGGGGTTGCAGCGGGTCAAACAATACTTGCAATGGCGGTGCTCGCCATACTCTTCACAGCACCTCTCGGGTCAGTGGCTGTTAGAATCACAGGCGAAAGGTTCCTGGAGGTTGAAGGGACCCCATGAGACTGGGGTTACCTGAACCTTTCAGGATTTTTTGAATAAGGGGGAGTGCTGTGGGTTTTAACTGAACTTTTCAGGATTTTTATTTACAATTTCCTGTCTTTTTCTTTCGAATTCCTTCGCACTCAGCATGTAACCATTTGCAAGTTCAATATTGGAGTTCCCGCTCTCAGTATCGTTCAGTGTGAACATCTGTATGGCATTCTTAAGCTTGTAGGTGGCGTTGAGTTTTGCCTCCAGTTCATATACCAGGAGTTCGATGTAGTTGACCACTATGGGGTCACCGGTGTCCTTCGCATGACCCAGGGCCTCGGATGCAAGTTCCCTCGCAGAAAGATACTCATCCTCTGCAAACTCACACTTTGAAAGCGCCTCATCCAGTTTGAAGCTGTTTGCTGCAAGTGCTGATTCATTGAAATAAGCATCACCCTTCTTTATATGATCATTTATCTGGGGGCTAAGCTGGTTGATGCTACTGTTCCCTGAACTTATGCATCCACTCACACTCACAGTGAGAAGAAGGAGTGCCATAAGATAGATCCTCTTCATGGAGGGGATTTTATAATTTGAAAAATAAAAGTTTTGGGTTTATGGAGGTAAGGTTTTTTGGCGGTTGTGGAGCGAGAATCTGTAACTACGGATTTCAGTCCCCATCAATGTGCTGAATAAGGGCTATCCTCACCCCATTGGGGTCCTCTATGAATGCAAGTTTTCCCACAGTTATGGGTGTTGGTTCCATTACAACCTTTGCCCCCCGGGCTCTCAGCTCCCTGAGTGTGACTTCAAGGTCATCAACGTCCATTCCAACAGAGAATAAACCCTGTTTATTTACGGGATTCCTTATGAGTTCCACCATGGTTTCCCCCTCACCCCTGAGGAGGGTTATCTCACCATGATCTCCGAGGTCATAGTGGCTATCCACCTCAAAACCCATGACATCCCTGTAAAATCGGACGGATTCATTCATATCTTCAACTATCATTGTTATATATTTAATCTTCATAAAATAAAGCCTCCTTCCATAAAAACTCTCCAGAGCATCCCATAGCTAATACATGCCCAGATACTCAATATTTAAATTTAGCACCAAAAAGTTCATCCTATATAAAAAAATAGGGTTGATTGGACCGTTTCAGTACCAGAGTCCATGGATATTGCAGTAGGCCCTCACCATGAACTCTGAGTCAGGGTCAACAGGGAATTCAGCCTCTGGCCTGTCACCTGGTCTGAGGTCCCTCCTGTGGACCTCCTCCCCTGCAATGACCTCTACCCACTGTATGTGATGGCTCTCCTCCATTGGGTGAGGTACCTCACCAATTTTAACCCTGATTCCATCGCCGCTCCTCTCAACAACGGGTACGTGCTTTTCAGGTCCAACATCCGTCCTTCTTGCAACGAGGAGCTCCATTGGCTGGTTGCAGCATACGAGCTGACCCACACCAGGGTTGAGTACCTCCACGATGTTCCCGCAGACGTTGCAGCGGAATATCTGGTTTCTCTCTGTCATGTGGCTTCCCTTCTAGTACTCCTCACATTTCACCTGGAAGTACCTGGCGGGGTGGTCACATGATGGACACTTCTCTGGTGGCTCTGTACCCTCATGGACGTAGCCACACTTCCTGCAGACCCAGACCACAGGTTCATCCTTCCTGTAAACCTTGCCTGTTTCAACAAGTTTAAGCAGCTTTCTGTAACGTTCCTCGTGGTGTTTCTCAGCCTCTGCTATTGCCCTGAGCCTCTTGGCAATCTCAGGGTACCCCTCCTCCTCTGCAACATCTGCAAATTCAGGGTACATTTCACTGTTCTCATAGTGCTCACCTGCAATGGCAGCTATCAGGTTCTCATCGGTACTTCCAAGTATCAGGGGGGCCTCAGCATCCACCACCAGGGACTCAGGTTCATCCCCGGCCTCCTTTCTGAGTTCATTTATGAGGCGGAAGAGCCACTTGGCATGTTCCCTCTCATTATCTGCTGTGGTCAGGAATATCTCGGATATCTGCTCGAATCCCTCCTTCTTTGCAATTTTCGCATAGAAGGTGTACCTGTTCCTAGCCTGGCTTTCACCAATGAAGGCCTTTGTAAGGTTCTCCAGGGTCCTTTTCATTTTTTTCACCCATCTAATATATGCCACCAACTCATATTAAATCCTTTCATTTTATGTTCCCTGCCTGTGAACTTAACCCCTCTGACCCCTGAAGCTGAATGTCTTGGCATTAAGGGCCACTATGACAGTACTTACAGACATGAGTATGGCCCCCATGGCTGGTGTCAGGATAAGACCCTGACCATAAAGCACCCCGGCCGCTAGGGGGAGAGCTATGACATTGTAACCTGTGGCCCAGATCAGGTTCTCCTTCATCTTGCTGTAGGTGGCCGATGCAAGGTCCATGAGGTCAACAACATCCAGGAGGTTGCTCCTCACAAGTACCACATCGGCACTCTCAATAGCCACGTCGGTCCCGGCACCTATGGCTATTCCGATATCTGCCTGTGCAAGGGCCGGGGCATCGTTGACACCATCCCCCACAACTGCAACCCTGAGGCCATCATCCTGCAGCCCCCCTATGACCTCGTATTTCTCCTGGGGGATGAGTTCCGCCTGATATTCATCAATGCCAAGTTCGGAGGCAACCCACTCGGCGACCCTCTGGCTGTCACCGGTTAACATCATGCACCTTATGCCACGGGATCTGAGTATCCTGATGGCCTCCCTGGCCTCTGGACGTATGACATCTGCAAGGGCAATGCAGCCCTTTAGTTCATCGTTCACAGTTACAAAGACCGTGGTTTTAGGTTGCTCCATGAGTTCATCAACCCGGGGGTCCTTAACCATGAGTCCAAGTTCCTCTGTGTAACTGTAGCTGAGCACCTTCACCCTTGAGCCGTTCACATGCCCCATGACACCCCTTCCACCTATCGCCGCGAAATTCTCAACAGGAAGCACCTCATCCACGGCCTCAACTATTCCCCTGGCTATGGGGTGACTGGAGGCTGACTCAACGGCTGCAGCATAGGATAGTATCTCCCCTTCATCCATTTCAGGGTCAAAGGATATGACATCGGTTATTCCCAGTTCACCAACCGTCAGTGTTCCTGTCTTGTCAAAGACAACAACATCAGGGTTCATGGCGTTCTCAAAGGCTTCCCGGTTCCTTATGAGTATACCCCTCCCTGCTGAGATCGCGGTGGATACCGCTATCACAAGGGGTATTGCAAGTCCCAGGGCATGGGGGCAGGCTGTGACCATCACCGTCACCGACCTTTCAAGTGAGAAGAATGCCCCCATACCAAGGGCGTACCATGCTGTGAATGTGAGGGCCCCTCCTGTAAGGGCGACAAGTGTTAACCAGAATGCCGCCCTGTCCGCCAGCACCTGAGTCCGGGTCCTCCCCTCCTGGGCCATCCCCACAAGCTGTATTATCTGTGAAATGAATGATTCATCACCAACACGCCCCACCTCCACTGTGAGGGAACCCCCTGTGTTGATGGAACCCCCAATAACCCGGTCACCAGGGGATTTTCTGACGGGCACTGACTCCCCTGTGAGCAGCGCCTCATTTACATGGGACTCCCCCTTTATTACGGTTCCATCAGTGGGTATCTTCTCCGCTGATCTCACAAGCACAATGTCACCTGGTTTGAGGGTGGCCACATCAACATCCTCAACCTTCCCGTCGACCAGGAGATGGGCCTTCTTGGGGATGAGCCTTGCAAGTCTCTCAATGGCCCCTGAGGCGCTCCGGACGGATTTCATCTCGATCCAGTGCCCCAGGAGCATAACGTCAATAAGGGTTACGAGTTCAACGAAGAATACCATACCCTCAAGGCCCAGCAGTACCCCCAGGCTGTAGATGTACGCCACGGTTATGGCCACGGCGATGAGGGTCATCATACCGGGGGCCCTGGATGAGATCTCCCTCAGGGATCCCCTCAGGAAGGGGTAGCCTCCATAGATGAATATTATGGATGATATGATCAGAACAGCCAGTTCGCTACCCTCAAAGCTTACCAGAACAGTTCCTGTTGGTAGTTCACCAAGCAGGATAACAGGGATGGTAAGGATGAGGCATACAATGAATCTCCTCCTGTATTCCATTTCATGGTGCCGGTGCATCTCCATCCTAGACCACCCCCAGGTGTTCCATGACGTCCATGGGATCATTCAGTGGGGAGTAACATCTGCTGCCATCACAGAGGTAGTAGGCGCAGCCCTCAGGCGGAGCCCTCTTATCCCTGAGGTGTAGTGGTGCAATGGGCCAGTCACGGGGCATAACGGTAATGGTGAAGTCAGGTATCAGTTTCTTCCTGAGTTCCACGGGTATGACGGGTTTCCCACTGCAGACGACAGTGAGGGACCTGCCGCCACTGATGGCCCACTCTAAATTGGAGAGGAGGAATGTGTGGGCTGCAGGCGCGGATTCAACATCACCGGCAAAGGCCCTCATCACGCCCCTGGCAGATTCGGTTAGTTCATCATCCTCGAGTATGCCACCCAGCCTGAGGAGGTTCAGCATATGCACAGAGTTTCCTGATGGGATAGCACCATCAGTAGCATCCCTGGGTCTTACTATTAGCCTGGGGTCATCTGTTGAATAGAATCCACCTTCAGGGGCACTGAATTTATCCTCAACTGATTCTGAGAGTTCAAGGGCCATCTCAACGTAACCCTCCCTGAAGGTTGCATCATACAACTCAAGGAGGCCCCAGATGAGAAATGCGTAATCATCGAGTTTCCCATCTATTCCGGCATCCCCGTCACGGTAGCGGTGAAGAAGCTCACCATCCACGTGCAGATTGTCCATGATGAATTTAAGGCACCTCTCTGCGGCGGTGAGGGCCTCGTCACTGTCGAGGATCCTCCCGCACGCTGCAAGGGCCCCAACCATAAGGCCGTTCCAGTCCGTTAATATCTTATCATCCAGGGCGGGGGCCGGTCGCTCCATCCTCCTCTCAAGGAGGACCCCCCTTGCATTTTCTATGATCCCATTGAGATCATCCACCCTGAGGTTGAACTCCTCTGCAACCCTCCTGGGGGAGCTGATGTGGAGTACGTTCTCCCCCCGGACATCACCTGCAAAGTTTCCATCCTCAAGCACGTTGAAGTAGCGCATCACAACGTCAGCATCATCCCCCAGGGCCTCTCGTATCTCAGAGGCCCTCCACAGGTAGTACTTACCCTCAACTCCCTCACTCTCGGCATCCTCCGCTGAATAGAAAGCCCCTTCAGGGGACTGGAGGTTTCCAAGAACATATTCAACGATCTCGAGGGCGGTTTTTTTGTAGAGATCATCACCGCTAACCTGGAAGGCCTCCAGGTAGGCTTTCAGTATCAGCGCCTGATCATAGAGCATTTTCTCGAAGTGCGGCACGGTCCAGGTGGGTTCAACCGCGTATCTGTGGAATCCGTAGCCCAGCTGGTCATATATGCCCCCATACCTCATCCTCCTCAGTGTAAGGTTAACCATCCGCAGGGCATCATCGCCCCCTCGCCTCAGATGATACCTCAGGAGGAAGTATATGTTGTGGGGTGTCGGGAACTTCTGGTAGGAGCCGAAGCCACCGTTCCTGGCATCGAAGCTCCTCCTTAGATATTTATATGCAGCATCCACGGTTTCAGGTTTGAGTTTGGATGATTCTGTCACAGACCTTTTAAGGGCACTTACAACCTCCCTGGCGGTTTTTACTATTCCCTCAGGGTCATTCTTCCAGAGCAGAATCACCCTTTCGAGGATTGTTTTGAGGCCGGGTACACCACCACGGTCATCGGGCGGGAAGTAGGTTCCTGCAAAGAATGGTTCCCCCTCAGGTGTCATGATGATTGTGAGGGGCCAGCCACCTGTCCCGGTCATCATCTGGCAGACCTTCATGTATATGGCGTCAATGTCAGGGCGCTCCTCCCTGTCAACCTTCACAGCAACAAAGTTTTCATTGAGTATTCCTGCGATTTCAGGATCCTCAAAGGATTCCCTTGCCATCACATGGCACCAGTGACATGTTGAGTAACCTATGGATAGAAATATGGGTTTTTCTTCATCCCTTGCCAGCTGAAACGCCTCATCCCCCCATGGATACCAGTTAACAGGGTTGTGGGCATGCTGTAGCAGGTAGGGACTCTTCTCGTTTATCAGAGAATTAGTGAATTCTTTACCTTTCATTTCCTCCCCTCACCATCAATTATGTTGATCCGGCTTTATTAATATTAAGAGGGGCTGCTGGGTGGAGGATTCGAATCATTTATTATTTCCCCCACCAGATATGGTACCTGTTGGGTGATCCACGATGAGTCTCATCATAACATACATAAGTACCAGGGGATGCGTGATAGCAGGAGACAAACGCAGAATAGCCTACTTTGGGGATAAATCAAAGAGGGAGAAGCTTGAAGAGGAACTCTACAGTGGAAAGATAAAGAGCGACGATGAACTCCACAGGAGGGCTTTGGAGCTTGGTGTCAGTATAAAGGTCACAGATGACACAGCCAAGGTGAGAAGCCTTGGGGATGTGGTCGTTGGGGAGATAAGCCAGAAAACCCCCTTCGAGACAAAGAGGAGAAGGATATACGCAACAACAGGCGCCTATCAGATAATAGATCTCACGGGCTCAAGGATAACCAGCATGGAGAAGGGTGAAACTGCGATAATCGTCTTCGGGAATAAGGTGGCAAAGGAACTGACAAACAGGTTCCTTAAGAAAAGGTGGAAGACAAAGACGACCCTGAAGGAGGTTGAAAACCTTTTCAGGGAACTCATGGATTACGTTTCATCTAAAACCCCATCAGTTGGCAGTAAATATGATATCTTCATGAAGAGCCCCTCACTGGATAAGAGGAGCGCACATAAGCTTCTCAGCGATACGATAGTGAGGGACGTTCGGCTCCTCCAGAAGTGGAGGGCTAAACTTAAACAGGAAATGCTTGATCGAAGAGAGGAGATGAAACTGGCATCCAGAATACTCACAGAGGGGGAGGTTGGCCGTATAATCAGTCAGGACGGCAACCATATTGAGGTGAAACTTTCAGACGACGTTGAGGCCTACGACACCCGCTGGAGGCGTGTTGCAGGTCCCGGTGAGAATGTTCTCATGAGACTCCCGGATGATGTTCCGGTGTCTGCAGGTGAGAGGGTCGCTGTGAGGAACGAGAACCTCTGCGTGGACGGCAGGAACATAAAACTTGAGTGCGATGTCATAATCTGCCGCACTGAGGAATAGAGCTTTAGGAAATTCGTCAGGGGAACAGATTTTTATAATTTCCCCCCATTACATAGGTAGGTGATATAAAATGAGGCTAACATTCATGGGGAGTGGTGGCGGACGATTTCGCCACCATAACACAGAAGAGGATGACCGGTGGACTGAGAATTGATGGGATCGGTGGAATGAACATCCATGTGGATCCCGGCCCGGGTGCCCTTATGAGGTCCTACCAGTTCGATGCTGACCCCAGAAAACTGGATGCAGTCATGGTCTCACATTCACACACAGACCATTACACCGACGCCGAGGTACTCATCGAGGCAATGACACGGGGGATGACCCGCCAGAATGGGACTGTTGTGGGTAGTGTGAGTGTCATAGATGGCTACAGGGACTGGGGCCCCTGCATATCAGATTATCACAAGAGAAAATCTCGCTGCCTGACACTGTCCCCCGGTGAGACTGTGGAGATTGGTGAAATTGAGGTGACAGGTACAGGGACAGTTCATGGAGACCCCACAGGGGTGGGATTCAAACTCAGGGCCGGTGATGTTACAGTATCCTACACATCGGATACAGAATACTTCGATGGGCTCTCAGAATATCACAGGGATGCGGATGTTCTCATAGCAAGCGTCATAAGACCCGGCAATGACCATATAAGGGGTCACATGTGCACCGATGACTTCATAAAACTCGTCGAAGAGGTTGAACCTGGACTTGCGGTGATGAGCCACCTTGGAATGAAGATGATACTCAATGACCCTGAAATGGAGGCATTCAGGGTTCAGGAGGTCACGGGGATCCGTACACTGGCAGCAAGGGATGGGATGAAAATTGAACTGGATGATAGCGGCATTTTTAATATGATCCACTGATTTTACCTGAGATGGTGCTGAAAGGTGAGAACCTGGAGCACCAAAATTTTATATAATAAAAATGCATTAATTCTTGACATGCCCCGGTAGCTTAGGTGGGAGAGCGCGGGATTCGTAATCCCGAGGTCGCGGGTTCAATCCCCGCTCGGGGCTCTTATTTTCCCATGTAATGGTTCTGTTAGAAGGGCTCCAACCAGGAGTCCGAGGGCTATTGCAATCACGGTCATTGCAAAGAGTGTTATCTCTGCAATGGATGTCAGGTAGTTCTTCCCAAGAAGATTGGCAAGTCCTATGAACCCTATTGATCCCGGTGCAAGGAACCAGAAGGCCGGGTAGAGTGTGACAAAGTGTGGGGTTTTACCAGCCATCTCAATGGCCCTCGCCATCATTGTCATTGAGAGGGCACCAAGAAATGCCCCAAGAAGCCCTCCTCCAATGGTGTTTCCAACCTGCTGACCAACAAGTGCCGTGTAGAGCACGAGGAGTATCCAGGGAAAATCACTTCTGTAAACCGATAGGAAGAGGTATATTCCAGCCGCAAAGAGCACAGCACCAATGTAGGGGCTGTAACTCAGTGTTGAAATTTTGATTGCTGCGAATTCCTCCTGGGGAAATCCATTGATCTGCATACCCATCAGAACACCGAATACCAGGAGCAGAAGGAGCATGCAGCCGTATATCACCCTGCTTGACCCTGATACAAGTTCACCGCTTGCAAGTTCATATATGCCTGTTGTAAGGGTAACCCCAGGGATGAAGTAGATAAGTGGGGGTACAATGAGGGTGAGGTTACCTGTGACGGCCCCTGCTCTTATCAGAAAGAATGCAACACCTGAAATCGTGAAGGAGGCGAGAACAGGCATGATGAGGGAAAGCCTCCTGTTACCGTAACCCAGCACTATCAGCGCACCTGATATAAGGCTTAGAAGTGATGAATAGACCACAAGGTTCAGATCAGGCTGTATCAGGAAGGCTATACCCACCGAGAGGATTAGATACCCAAGGAACATTCCGCAGCGCCCGAACCTGTGGCGTCCACCCACTATTTCCCTTAGTTCAGCCAGTGCGCCGCTGATTTCAGTCCCGCCTGACCTGACATCGTCAATGAGCCTGTAAATCTTTGTAACCTGGTGGAGAGGCATCACACCAGGTGACTGGGCTGCAAGGCTCATCCTTGATGTCTCCCCACCTGCCTTGATTATCAGCATGGTTGGGAGGACTGAAACCTCAACCTTCACATCCTGTGACTCTGCAACGCCCCTTAAAATTCTTTCAGTCTCAGAAACAGAGTTTCCTGAGGCTATAAGCGCTCTGCTGAGCTCCTCGAGGAATTCCACCAGTTTATCCGTCATTTTGCTTATTTATATCTGTGGGGTGGATGAAACCGGCCCTTATCATGTGGTCTGCAAGGACCATCGCAACCGCGGCCTCGGCAACCGGCACAACCCTCGGGCATATGCAGGGGTCGTGCCTTCCATGGATCTCAATCTCGGTCTCCTCCATCCTCTCAAGGTCGACACTTCTCTGGGGCAGTGATATTGATGGCGTGGGCTTCACAGCTATCCTTGCAGTTATGGGCATGCCGCTGGATATACCACCCAGTATACCCCCTGAGGTGTTGGTGGTGGTCCTGATTTCACCGCCAGAGATGTAGAACTCGTCATTTATTTCACTGGCATTGTGCTCTGCAACCTCAAATCCCATTCCGATCTCCACACCCTTCACAGCCCCAATACCCATGAGTGCAGCTGCAAGGTCAGCGTCAAGTTTACTGAAGACAGGTTCCCCGACTCCGGCGGGCACCCCCAGTGCCACAACCTCAACAACGCCGCCAATGGAGTCTCCCCTCTCCTTAGCATCAAGGATGGCCTCCTCCATCAATCTGGCCGCCATGGGATCAGCGCATCTAACAGGGTTTCTCTCGGCGTATTCCCCTATCAGTTTCAGGTTAACCCTGTCTGCCCTGATGTCACCCACCTGTACTACGTGTGCGTTCACCCTGATACCATGGGTTCCGATGAGTTTCTTTGCAACCGCCCCGCCAATCACGTGTCCAATGGTTACCCTTCCACTTCCACGGCCACCTCCACGGTGGTCATAGTGGCCGAATCTGGCCCTCCAGGTGTAATCTCCATGGCCGGGTCTTGGCACCGATTTGAGGTTACTGTAACTTGCAGAGTCAACGTCACGGTTTCTGACAATTCCGGCTATGGGGGTACCGTCTGTTTTACCCTTGAATATCCCTGAAAGTATCTCAACTCTGTCCATCTCACCCCTGGGGGTGGTTAAACTGCTCGTACCGGGTCTTCTCCTGTCGAGTTCCCTCTGGATGTCATCTTCACTCAGTTCAAGGCCTGCGGGGCAGCCATCGATTACCGCCCCAAGTGCAGGTCCATGGCTGGACCCGAAGGTTGTAACCCTGAATACTTCGCCGGTACTGTTTCCAGCCACCGAATCACCACCATGGAATTATGAATTCGCCAATCTACTCCCTTGAGGGGAGCATGGGTATTAACCATCCAACGAAGCTATCAACACTTCTTGTCTGCATGTAAACGGTTCCTGTACCTTCAAATTCCGCTACCAGTCCCTCTCCACTGAGAAATGTGCTTTTAAGTCCTCCAATCTTTCGCACATGGAAGTCGAGGCCCTCTGTGAAGGCTACGATGTGGCCGGTGTCCACCACGAACCTCTCATTCACAAGTTCCCTGTGGTATATTGCCCCGAAACTTGAAAGGAATATGGGTCCAGAGGCCCTCAGTTTAAGCAGGAAGAGGCCCTCACTTCCGAAGAATGTTTTGAAACCCCCAAATTTTGTATCTATCTCCACATCCTCTGAAGCCGCCATGAATGAGCCGCTCTGAGCATAGACTGTCTCATGGGTTTCAATGACCTCAACATCCCCGGGGTATGATGGTGCAAGCTGTATCTCACCCCTCCCCTGGGACCGGAAGGTGTTGAGGAAGACGCTTTCCCCTCCAAGCATGGATCTCTTAACGGCCCCCAAAAGACCCCCTGTTTCTGTCTGAATCTCTATGTTGGAGCTCATACTCACCATTGCACCGGCCTCTGCCTTTATGGCTTCCCCGCTTTCAAGCTGGATATTCGCCATACTGTAACTTGGTCTGTGTATAATTTCATATTTCATGCAGTTATCTGTGTAGCTTTTAATTAATAAACTGATCAGCCGACCCTATGTGTGCAGATTTCCCGGAGAATTGGTGAACTGATTTCACTGAAGCCCCTGTGTTTGCGCATCTACAGAATGTGAATGCAATAGGTGTGATAGTCGCATTAATTTACCGCGTCTGGAGGTCTGGGGCAGAGGTGGGTTCACAGGATATCGATGCCAGCTGTAACCCGGTGGGAATGTCTTTCAGGTATTTGGCTCTTTAGAGGTCCATAGGATATCGATGCCAGCTGTAACCTAAACCTTTAACTGTGGTCTCCATACTTATCCCTATACATGAAGGTGCTCAGGGATATCTACAGGGTGCTCATGGAACTCTATGGTCCCCAGGGGTGGTGGCCCCTCCTTGATAGGAATACCCTCAAACTCAGGTATCACCCTGGCGACTACACTCTACCCTCATCTGAGAAGGAGATCTTTGAGGTGATGGCAGGGGCAATACTCACCCAGAACACGTCATGGGACTCCGCTGCAGCCGCACTCCGCAACCTTGCATCAATGAATGTCCTTGACCCGGAGGGTATACTCGCAGCCGATGACGATGAACTTGAGGGTGCCCTCAGATGTGCTGGTTTCTACAGACAGAAGGCATCATACCTGCGGGGGATTTCAGAGTTCTTCATATCCCTTGAGGGCACCACACCATCCAGGAAGGAGCTCCTGGGGGTCAGGGGTGTTGGATATGAGACCGCAGACTCCATCCTTCTCTACGGCTACAGAAAACCTGAATTCGTGGTTGATGCATACACAAGGAGGATGTTATCCCATACTGGCATTATAGGGGGAGATGAGGGCTATTCGGTGATAAAGGAGATCTTTGAAGAAAACCTTGAACCCGATTTCAGGGTCTTCCAGGAGTACCATGCCCTCATTGTGAGGCACGGAAAACTCTATTACAGGGGGCGGGTTCATGGTGAGGGGGATCCCCTACCACAAAGACTCTATGGTGATTCAGGTGATTGATTTCACTGATCTGAGCATTGCAATAATAAAGAGAACTTTCCACAGGAGATTTGAACTTGCCAGGATCACTGAAAGGTCAGATACATTCAGGAAAATTGTTAAGAGACTGTTCTTTGAGGGGGACGATATACAGGTCATACCCAGGGACGCCTCGGTTGAGGTAAATGTGAGTTTCCAGCCGCCAGAGAGCACTGCACTGCCATCAGATGTTCTAAGGAGGATAATACTTCGCTCAAAGCACATATTCAAGATGGACTTCTGCATATGCAGGGTTTCCTCTGGTTGCAGGGACTACCCCCACGATCTTGGCTGCCTCTTCCTTGGCCCGGGGGCACTCAGGATATCAGATAAGGTCGGGGGCCTCATATCAAGGGAGGAGGCCCTTGATCACATTGAAAGGTGCAGGGATGCGGGTCTGGTCCACATAATAGGTAGAAACAGGATAGACTCTGTCTGGCTCAATTCAGGTCCACACGATGAATTACTTTCTGTCTGCAACTGCTGTGAGTGCTGCTGTCTCTGGAGGATGACACCTTTTCTTTCTGAGGACATAGCGTCGTCCATAACACCAATGGAGGGGGTCAGTCTTGTAAGGGACGCTGAAAGGTGTGTTCTCTGCGGTCGCTGTGGGGAGGCATGTTTTACAGGTGCCATCAGTGAGGGCGGAGCACACCATGATACCGGGAGGTGCCTCATGTGCGGGAGATGCGCTGAGAGGTGCCCTGAAGATGCCCTGAAAATAGTTATGGATCCTGAAGCTGTTGATGAGGCTGTAAGGAGGGTTGAAATCCTTGTGGACGTGGAATCGTGATTTCAGTGAAGTATCCTTCAGGTCAGTACAGCATCCGGACGTTATGTTTTTTAGCGGTGAAAATGTAATAAATATTATCCTGTTCAATCTTTTAAGAGTTACCTGTGAGTGATATTATGGAGTTTCCCACAAAAAGGATGCGAAGATTGCGGAAGAGTCCACAGATACGTGAAATTCTCCGAGAAACACGACTGCACTCATCAGACCTCATCTACCCCATTTTTGTGAGTGAAAAACTTGAGGGGGGTGAACCTGAGGCCATAGATACAATGCCTGGACAGTACAGGTACTCTGTGGATGATGCGGTCTCTGAGGCATCCAGACTTGAGGATGAGGGGCTTTCAGCCGTCCTTTTATTTGGCATGCCGTCCAAAAAGGATGAGCTTGCCTCATCAGCATATGACCCTGATGGCGCTGTGCAGAGGACCGTGAGGAGGCTGAAGGAGGAGACGGAACTGGTGGTAATGACAGATGTCTGCCTCTGCCAGTACACAACCCACGGCCACTGTGGCATCGTTGTGGAGGGGGAGGTGGTCAATGATGAGACCCTGGATGTCCTTGCAAGGATAGCACTCTCCCATGCAGAGGCCGGTGCAGATGTGGTTGCCCCCTCTGATATGATGGATGGGCGTGTTGCAGCTATAAGGAGGGCCCTGGATGATGCAGGTTTCAGTGACACGCTGATAATGTCCTATGCCGTCAAGTATGCATCCGCATTCTACGCACCATTCCGTGAAGCGGTTTCCTCAGCCCCCTCATTTGGTGACCGCAGATCATATCAGATGGACCCTGCAAATGTCAGCGAGGCCCTCATGGAGGCGGAACTTGACCTTGAGGAGGGCGCCGATATACTGATGGTGAAACCCGCCCTGGCATATCTGGATGTGATAGGGGCGGTGAAGGACAGATTCAGGGTCCCCCTTGCAGCCTACAATGTGAGCGGGGAATATTCAATGCTGAGGGCAGCCATAGATAGCGGATACCTTACTGAAGAGGCGATATATGAGTCTATCCTATCAATAAAACGTGCAGGCGCTGACCTTATAATCTCACACTTCGCACCGGAACTGCTGGGGGTGATCTAATGGACCCCCTCTATGTTTCAAGGATAGCCCAGATAGCATCTGTACTGGAGGTTAGTGGTTATCCGAAACCAGGTAACGTCCACAGAACCCGCGACTTTGATGACATGGTCTATGAGGACTTCCTGGTGAGCGGAATAGTTATAGGGGATACCATGCGCCTCGCCGCTAGAAGGGGGGCCGGGCTGAGGGATAGCCTGGATCTCTCATCAATTGGACTTGGGGAACTCATACTGAGAGCTGTGGAGGATACCGGGAAATGGGTTTCCACCAACACAAACCTGGGTATAGTCATGCTCCTCGCGCCACTCTCAGCAGCAGCGGGAATGGTTGATGAGGGGGATCTACAGGGGTTAAGGGAACAGGTGAACAGGTTAATACTTCAGACAACACCTGATGATGCTGTTAACCTCTACAGAGCTATTTCTGCTGCGAATCCAGGGGGTATGGGTGAACATGAAGGTCTTGATGTCAGGGACCCGGGATCACAGCAGAGGATACTTGATGAGAAAATCACACTCTTCGATACACTGAAGATATCCTCTGAATGGGACCTCATCGCAAGGGAACTCACATCGGGGATGCCAGTCACATTCAATGTTGGTTTCCCGGTGTTCAAGGCGACGGTCAGGGAGCATGGAATGAACCGGGCAGTTGTCCAGACATTCCTCACAATACTTGCAAGGTTCCCGGACACCCTCATAGCAAGGAAATATGATGAAAAAATAGCAGAGGAGGTTTCAGAGGAGGCCGCTGAGATTGTTGATAGAGGTGGTGTGCTCACAGAGGCCGGGCTTAAACGTGTTGAAAGGTTTGACAGGAAACTCCACAGCAGCGGTTTAAACCCCGGCACAACAGCCGATCTTACAGCATCATCCATAATGGTGGGTCTTCTTGATTATTATTCAGAACACATATGAAAAACTGGATTAAGCAGTTTACGGAGGAATCAATATGGATCCTGACAGGGTAATCGATCAGCTTCACATTTACGAGAAAAAGGTCCTGAAGGCATTTGAGGATTCAGATAAACCCCTTAAACCAGGGGAGATAGCAGAGTCACAGAATATGGATATCAAATCCGTGATGAGTGCAGCGGGTGCACTTGAATCAAGGGGATTTGTGAGGGTCATCAAGGAGGTAGAGGAGGTAGCGTCACTCACAGATGATGGGAAGGCTTATGCAACCCAGGGTCTTCCAGAGAGGAGAGTCATCGATGTCATCTCTGGGGAGGGGGAACTTGAAATGTCCGAACTCTCCAGAAGGGCCGGCCTTGATAAGGCTGAATCAGGGATCGCCATAGGCTGGCTTGTTAGGAAGGGATGGGCAAGGATAGCCGACGGGAAGGTTTCAGCCATCCAGGAGAAACCCCCTGAGACTGGAGATGACGAGGAACTCCTCAAAATGCTCCTTGATGCAGAATCCATCAGAGTCGCGGAACTTCCTGAACACTTAAAGGGGGCCCTTAAGGACCTTGCAGGGAGAAAGGGTATAGTTGATATTAAAAAGGTAAGGAAGCACAGGATTGAACTCACACCTGAGGGAAGGAAACTCCTTGAGAGGGGTGTGGAGATCGCTGAGGAGGCTACCCAGGTCACCCACGAGCACCTGAAGACAGGCTCCTGGAGGAAGCTTCACTACAGGGGGTACAATGTTGGTGCAGAGTACCCTGTAGTTTATCCAGGTAAGATGCACCCGCTGAGGCGCATAATTGATGAGATAAGGCTCATATTCCTTAAACTGGGGTTTACGGAGTCAAGGGGTCCACTTCTTGAATCAGCATTCTGGAACTTTGACTGCCTCTTCCAGCCCCAGGACCACGCTGCAAGGGAGATGCAGGACACATTTTACGTTAAAAATCCCCCAGTAACTGAACTCCCGGATGAGGATCTTGTGAGGGCTGTTCAGAGTGCCCATGAAACAGGGGGCTCCACTGGATCCGAGGGCTGGCAGTATGAATGGGACAGGGACGTTGCAAGGCAGAGCGTCCTCAGGACCCACACAACCTGTGTATCCGCCAGGTTCCTGAGGGAGAATGAACCACCTCTCAAGATGTTCTCTGTTGGCAGGGTTTTCAGGAGGGAGACCATAACCTACAAGCACCTGCCTGAGTTCCACCAGGTTGAGGGTATAGTCGCAGGGGAGGATGTTAACTTCAGAAACCTTCTGGGTATACTGAGGGAGTTTTACAGGAAACTGGGATTTGAGGTGAGGTTCAGGCCGGCGTACTTCCCCTACACCTACCTCTCAACAGAATGTGAAATCTACCTCCCTGAGAAGGAGAGCTGGATAGAACTTGGAGGGGCGGGCATGTTCAGGCCAGAGGTCCTTGAACCGCTGGGTGTTGAGACCCCCGTGGCTGCCTTTGGCCTGGGTATCGAGAGGCTTGCAATGATAAGATTCGATATAAAGGATATAAGGATGCTCTACCAGAGCGACCTTGGATGGCTCAGAGGCCTCCCGGTGACTGATGATCTGAAACTTTAGCGGCAGAAGATTAACTGATGTTCACTGGGTGGTATAATGGGGGGCTGAAGGGCGGTAATATTCACCATCATCCAGCACCACCATCTCTATAAGCTTTTTATTTTCAAGTGAAAGGAGCACGTTGTACATGCTCCTTGTGCTGAGCTTCAGGGGACCATAGAGAAGGTGACCCTCAAGGAGGTAACGGGGAACGGGTCCCCCACCTCCAAGTTCCTTAATGGTCCTCAGGGTTTCCTCCTCCATCTGGTTCAGCTCAGCTTCCCTGACTTCCTCCTGACTTTCCATTACCTGGACATCTTCATCAGGGTTCTCAGCGGTTATCCTCCCGTTTTCTCTTGATATAAGTCCTTTTTTCTCAAGGCTTGCTGCTATGTCATGGTATTCGTGTTCAGGGAGGTCAAGGTTCCTCTTGAGCATCTCCTCGGATACAGGGGCGTTGAGATCAAGCTGCATGTATCGTATTTCCCTGTAGACCATGTTCTCCTTTCTTGTTATAATCTTCAAGGGTTACCTCCTCTGTGAGAATGATGAGAAACACCGCCGCTGTACCTCTGAATCAGGAGGGTACCAGTATCTCTGCTGCAACCAGCCGGCAGATATCTGTTTTTGTTATTACCCCGACAGGTTTGTCGTCATCCAGTACCAGGAGGCCTGAAATATCGGCCCTAAGCATGAGGTTGGCGGCGTCCTCTATGTTGTCGTCGGCTGCTATGGTTATCACCTCATCCACCATGATGTCCCTCACCTTGAGGTCCCTCTCAGGGTGGTCACTGTCGGGTTTTATTGAACCGAGGACCCCTATGAGGTCTGTGTAGGATACAACGCCAACGGGTTTATCTTCCTCGTCAAGCACAAAGAGTCTTCTGACACCGTGTTTGTACATCTTTTCAAAGGCTTCAAGGGGCCTTGTTTCGGGGCTCACCGTTATTATCTCGGGGTTCATGGCTTCTTTAACTTTCATTGATAATCCCTCAAAACTCCACTTATTAATATTATGATGGGGCATCTTTTTATGTTTTGTTGTTCCATCTGCTGTTTGATGGCGGGACACCTGTAGTTTTTTTGTTTCATTGGCACTGTTCGGGGCGGTATCATGTATATATATACTGGACTTGATGCTGCACGTGGTTCCCATTCCGATGCCTTTAAATATTCAGGTTAATTATTCATGTAATAACTGATTGTTTCATACAGACAATACTGCATTCCTAAAAAAAGTTTAAATATGACTTTAGATTAATACTATCATAAATTCATATAAAATTACTTGTGGGGTAATAGTTATGATGAGAATAAGCATGTCTCTACCAAAAAAGCTCCTGAATGAGTTTGATGAAGTTTTAAGGGACCGTGGTTACCAGTCAAGGTCCAAGGGTATAAGGGATGCCCTCAAGGACTACATTGTCAGGTACCAGTGGATGAATGAAATGGAAGGTGAGCGAATAGGTATAATTGCGGTTATCTATGACCACCACTACACGGGTGTCATGGAGGACCTTGCAGACATCCAGCACGACTACCGTGAATACATCAATGCGGTTATGCACGTGCACATGACAGAGAAGCACTGCCTTGAGGTGATCGTTGTCAAGGGTGACGTTTCAAAGATCCGTGAACTCACAGAGAAGATGATGAGACTCAAGGGTGTTGAACACGTAAGGCTCACAAGCACATCAACAGAACAGAAAGTGGAGCATGAGCACTAGGCAAGGATCAGATGAAATTCAGGGTCACAGCGTACCACCAGCACCTCCTGCAGGATCATGAACGCCTTTCAGCATTCCATGAGGCGATAGCATCCACTGCCCGGGGACTCACCTATGATCTTGGGGCTGGAAGCGGTATTCTCTCATTCTTTGCATCAGAATACGCAGATCATGTCATTGCAATTGAAAGGGACCCCAGAATAGCGGCATGTGCAGGGGAGAATCTCTCGGGTCTTGAGAACGTTACAGTTTTAAATGAAGATGCCCTTGAATATGAATTCAGTGAGAAGGCAGATACAATAATCTGTGAAATGCTGGATACTGCACTCATAGATGAGGAGCAGGTCCCGGTTTTGAGGAGGGCAATCAGATTCCTTAAAGAAGAAGGTAACGTCATACCCGCTGCGGTTATCAACGCGGCGGAGCCTGTAATGATGGAGGGCGGGAGCATCTCATATGATGAAAACATCAGAGCCCCCCCAGCAGGCCCTCTACACGTTTATGATAGGGTTGATTTCAGGGAAAAGATACCAGAAAAATTCAGGGGAACACTGAAACTTGGGGCATCAGGTCCCTTCAACGCCATAAGAATAACCTCCTTCACAGTCCCTGCAGAGAATATAATCTGTGGCCCAACTCCCATGATGAACCCCCCACTCCTCCTGCCCCTGGAGGATGCCCTCGAAGCTGGCGATTTCAGGGTGAAGCTCTCATACACAATGGGCGGTGGTCTTGATTCAGTTAAGGCAGAGCTTAAGTAACTTTCTGGAAGGCTGCAGCAGGCTCCTTGTACTTACAGTTGGAAATGAACTGAGGTCCGATGATGGATTTGGACCATACCTCGCATCAATCATATCCAGGGATGTAAGTGAAAGGGGCCATCTACTCATAAATGCAGGCACAGTTCCTGAAAATTTCACAGGAAGGATAAGGTCAGAGAGGCCCAGCCACATTATCATAGTGGATGCGGTGGAGATGGGTGAAGAGCCAGGAACCATCATGCTGATTGATAGGGAGAGGATATCAGAGTACAGCATCTCCACCCACGCCATGCCCCTTTCCTTCCTGGTGAAATATCTTGAGGAGCAGTCCGGCTGCAGGGTAACCCTGATAGGGGTTCAGCCAGAAAACCTTGAATTTGGAATGGAACTATCTGCAAGGGTCAGGGGGGCTGCATATGAACTCAGAGATTTACTCCTCTCGGCAATTGATGCTGCATCCTGCAGCAAGAGCCCCCCAATTTAAACCAGGATCTGGGACCATAACCTCCAACTTTAAGGGTGTCAAATTATTTATAATAGCTTCCCAAACAGTAAATCAGTTCTTGATTTTTAAGTGATAACATGAGGATCCTATTCATTGGCTCAAGGCTATTCAATGACGTTGCAGACTATGCCTCATCAAGGGGAGTTACCACAATACTCTCAGAGTCAAATCCAGAGGCACCCAACCTTGAACTCGCAGACTCCTACTTCATAGTGCCCCGCGGCATGGAGGCACCCCTGGAAGTTGCACTGAAGGAGGATGTTGACGCGGTCGTACCCCTCATCGGTGTCGACGGTCCCCTCAGGGACGTTGCCAGGCTCAAGACGGAACTTGAGGAAAGCTACGGGATTCCAGTTGTTGCCTCTGGCCAAAGGGCAGCTGAGATCTCCACCGATAAACTCAAAACAAAGGAATTCTTCACTGAAAACGGTATAAACACACCGGGTTATGGTCTGATAGAGACTGCAGATGAAGTAAAGGAATTCCCCACCGTCCTTAAACAGAGGGAGGGACAGGGAGGATCAAACATAAAGGTGGCAGCTTCAAATGCTGATGTGAAGGAATACCTCAGCTCCCATGACTCTGCAATCATGGAGGAATACATACAGGGAGTTGAGATCTCAGTGGAGGTCCTCCGCTGGGATGGGAAAACCTTCCCCCTTGTGGCTGTGGACAAGGGCCCCACAAGTACTGATGGACTCCATCCCCTGGGGAAGCTGAAGAGGGCCCCCGCAGTCATTGAGGGTTTCAGTGGAGATGAGGCCCTTAAAATGGCCTCCAGGATAACTGAACTACTTGGAGCCGAGGGGAACACGGACGTTGACATGATACTCTCCAAGGAGGGCATCCTCTATGCTATAGAGGTCAACACAAGGCCCAGCGGTACAAGGTACATCTCCGATGCAGCCACAGGCATAAATCCAATGCACAGCCTTGTGGACATGGCAATGGGGGACTGGGACCCCAATAAACTTAAAAGAGAGGATTACCATGCGGTGGAGATACCTCTGGGCAATCCAGGGAATATTGAATCATTAATGCCTGATGGGGTAAAGTGGCTACTGCACGGGCCTCAGAATCATATGAGACTCACAGCCAGGGCTGAGAATAGGGAGAAACTTGATCTGATCATGAAGAGACTCAGGGTGATATGATGGAGATTGGGTTAACAGCATTCATTATAAGTGCCGCTGCATCGGCGGCTTTCACACTCTTTATAAGGAACGTTCTGAGAAGTGCGGGTATCGGGGACAGGCCAATAGTTACAGAGCACAGCCACAAGGCAGGGACACCCACCATGGGGGGCCTTGGCATGCTCCTTGCAGTGCTTCTTGTAACCATCATCTACCGTAACAACACCTACCTTGTCCTCACAGCACTCATAGTCCTCACAGCAGCCATTGTGGGACTCCTGGACGACCTCATTGGACTTAAGGTTAAGGAGGTCCAGAAGATAATCAGGAACGTATCTGAAGGTCCCCTTGAGGTTGGTCAGCTGGTGCTGAAGCCAGGGGAGGAGGCAAGGGCAGCCACGGATAAGGCGAAAAGGGATGTGGAGGAGTTACTGGAGAGGGGACTTGTTGAGGTGGTCGGTGAGGCACCCATAAAGAGCGAGGTGAGCGAGGGTGAGAAGATACTCGCCCAGCTAATGATAGGGGTATTCCTGGTTCTTGGGGGCGCGGTCACCAGACTTGGCGGATTCAATCTGGGTCTTGCAGCGGCACCCATTGTTATCGGGGGAATGGTGGGGGCGATCAACGCTGTTAACCTGATAGATGGTATGGATGGGATGGCCTCAGGGATAATGCTCATAGCCTCCCTATCATGTGCACTGCTCCTGGGATTATCCACAGCCGCTCTTCCATTTGTGGTTCTTGCAGGAATCTCTGCAGGTTTTCTTGTATTCAACAGGCACCCTGCCAGCATATTCATGGGGGATACAGGTTCATTTGCCCTTGGAGCAGGATATGCAACGGCGGTGATGCTCACAGATACAGTTTACTTTGGTGTTCTTGCCATAGCTGTCCCTGTGGTCTCGGTTATAATCAGCCTCCTTCACCGTGCAGGAGTCATCAGACTACCTGTGGAGCCACTGCACCACACACTCCACTACCGTGGAATGTCCGAGAGGAGGATCGTGCTACTCTACTGGCTGATAACCGCGGCGGTCTGCGGCCTCGGACTCTACCTCAGCGGGTTCACATTCTGATGGTGGATAACATGGGCATTTTGGAGCTCTCAACATCGCCTTCCCTTTCATCAGAAACTTCAGAGGATGGTGGATAAGATGGACATCGAGGAAATCGTAGAGAGAGTTTCAGGAAAACTCCTGGGAAGTGGCGGGGAGTTCAGGGGTAAATTCACAACCCTGGGGGCTGCAGAGGAAGGTGACATTGTTATAAGGCACTGGATCGACGATAGGGGCATTCAGATTGCCTCAGAAAGGGGTGTGGCAGCCATAATAACCCAGGATTTGAGGTCCGATGCCCCGGTCATGGATGTCCCCATCATCCTTGTGGATCGGATTGAAATCGCAAATGCCCTTGCACTGTCATGGACTATAAACAGGTTTTCACCGTCCTCCCGCAGGATAGCTGTAACCGGAACCAACGGGAAATCAACCACAACCCACATGATCAACCACATCATAACCACAGCCGGCAGGTCATCCTACACAAATACAGATTCAAGGTCAGAGTTCAACACCCTCATTGACCCTGTTGTTGCGCAGCAGATAGCAGAGGCTGCCAGTAAGGAGCAGATGGAATTCATGGTCCTCGAGGTTTCAGAGGTTCAGGGCTGGCTTGGGAGGGTGATGAGGGACCACGCCTACCTCATGACCTCAGCAATCAAGCCAGAGATTGTTGTCATAACCAACGTTGCAATGGACCACATAGGTCTTGTTGAATCGGTGGATGACGTCTTCAGGGAGGTTTCAGGAGCCCTCAGGGCTCTTGATTCAGGGGTTGCTGTACTGAACTCTGATGATGAGAGGGTCAGGGCAATGGCGGATATCAACCCCCTCCTCAGGACGGTCTTCTATGGATCCCATGGATCCGTAAGGTACGGTGGGGATGGGATCTACCGTGGAGACGATCTTATAATTCAGAAGGATGAACTCCCATTCACAGGTGAACACTTCATACAGAATACCCTTGCAGCGGTCACAGCAGCACTGGAACTGGGATTCTCATATGAGGATGTTCGTAGGGGTGTTAAAACTTACAGACCACTTAAGAGGAGATTCACCATTCTAATGGATAATCCCAGGGTCATTGACGATTTCGCCCATAACCCTGACGGTATAAGGGCAACAGTTAAAAGCGCGGCCTCTGGCCTCAATGGAAGACTGTGGGTTGTGAATGCCATAAGGGGATCTAGGGGGGAGGACATAAACATCATGAATGCAGAGGCCCTGGCAGACTCCCTGAAGGGCCTTGATGTTGAACTGGTGGTAACATCAAGCAGCGACCTTGTTGATGAGCAAAACAGGGTCCTTGAAAACGAGAAAAGGATCTTCTTGGATGTTCTGGATGAGAATGGGATAGGGTATACCCATATCGAAAATCTGCGGGATGCGCTCAGAAGAGTCCTGGAAAATGCAAAACCCAGTGATACGGTTCTCCTCCTTGGGGCCCAGGGAATGGACCCTGCGGCGGAGGTTATAGCCGATTTAACCAGTAAAAGCTCCTGAATTTTCAGGGGTGCCGGATATTTTATTATAATACCAATCCAGCAACATCTCCTGCTGCTCAATCTTTATAAACCTTGAGCCGAGAATTAATATTCAGTAACTGTAATAAACTGCAGTTTAAAGGTGAAGTGTAATGCTCATAAAGATCAGAAGGGATACGCTTGTGATACTCCTCCTCGCCTTCATACTCATCCTGTCGGGGCGCGTTATGACCTACCTTGCCTATGCCTCATCAATGGAGGATACAGGGGGAGTTCCAATAGCAGGTGTCATAGTGAAGGGAAACGACATAGTTCCAATCTCATCCATAAAGACCAACGTGTATGCTGCCGGATTCAGACCAGGGAGCTACATAAAGGGGGATATACTTGTAACATCCAAGAGGAAGGTTCCCCTTAGCGAGGCAATAGAAAACGCAGAGAAATTTGTTAAGAGAACAACAATTCCCGGGACACGTGTCACACCAATAGCAGCTGCAGATGTGAAGGTGGACACCAGAACGGGTATAGTGACGGTTAATGTTATCGAGGACTTTTCAACTGTTAAGATCACCAACAGAACAGGAGGGTAGCCGGTGCATAAAATTTCAAAGTTAATCGCCCTTATCTTTATATTCAACCTCCTCATAGGTCCTGTATCCGCCACGATGAACGTCATCGTAATCACGGACCCCACAGGTGCGGACCCCAACGGCGCAGCAGCAGGGAGTATGTCCTTTGCACAGAACATGTTCCAGTCCACATTTCTCATGTCCAAGGAGAAACGATTCGCTGTCCTCTCAGGGGGTGAAGGTGAGTCCATACCGAGGCTCATGGCGATAATGGATGTTATAAACCGCCTTGAGAATGGTGCCACAGCCGCAGAGGCCGCATCAGCAGCCAACAGTTACCAGGGGATAAGGGTAATGTGTGGAGGCCCGGGTATAGGTGCGGCTGTTGGCGGGTCCTTCGATGCCTACGTGGTTATCGTGGAGGATGACGGTACAATAACGGTGACACCATACTCCGGCGGCCTTGCTGTCCTCCCACCAGGGAAGAAGGGTGCAATAATACACCTCAGGAACACACATGGTAACCCCAAGTATGGTACCGCAACAAGGGTGCGCCAGGAGACAGCGGTGAACATAGGTAAGATGATAAGGGATGGTTACTCAGCCACCTACATAGTTGGTAAGGTCTTCGAGGAGGTTGCAAAGGACGCCGGTGAAAAATATGGTGGTGGTGCAGTGAACCTCGCCTCAGGGGTATCCACCGGGGACATGTTCACCCCTGAGAACCTCAATGAGACAGGTTATCCTATGGATGAACCCTACGTCAAGGTATGCGATGAGTGTGGATGGAGCATAGGTTACCCTGCAGCTGAAAGCTATCAGGTCTGCCCGATTGATGGAAGTAAACTCAAGGTGATCTACGCATACGAGGCCCTTAAGGATGCCATAACAGTGACCAACGGCTCTGTTTCAGTTTCAGTGTATGGAACAGAGGAGGCGGGTGTGGTGCAGACCACCCAGGAGATTGTGAGGGCATCGGTCAGAAAGAATGGTTACAGTGCAGAGGCCATAGCGAGATCCATAAACAGGGCAATAAAGAACGGCTTCCTTGTGGGTGTGAACTACGTTGAACCCAAGGATATAAACGTCAAACCAAGTTCAAGGGCGGTTGGTGTCTACTACACACCACTACCAGACGATCGGACAGCACCCCCCATGGAGCTGCCTGTGAGTTCAGATATCCTTGATCTCCTTGGCAACATACAGACCGCCCTGGGATTTGTAATGGTACTCCTGGTGCTTTTCAGGAGCAGCCTGATAAGTTCATTCAGAAGGGGTTAAATCCCTTTAAAAGAAGTGGTTAACGTGTCTCTAATAATCTTAAGGGCTGATAGCAGGGATAAGATCCTGAATGCCCTTGCGGATCTTGAAAGACATGCTGGGCTGAGGGTAAGGGGCAGGCCCCGCATAATGAAACATGAAATCGCAGATAAAATGGCAGCATCCATACTTGGAGGTAACCTCCGGAGCAGGTCATCGGTTGCAGCCGCAGTTGAGGTTGAGGAGGGCGATACAGAGACCATAATGGCTGTGAGGGGGATACACCCACCAGCCCACGTAATTGTTGTGAGCAGTGAATATGATGAATATGAGGACCTCCGGAAGATTTTTGGCACTCTGAAGGTCCTCAAGGGTTATTATTCATATAAAAAGAGGTGACTGTTTAAAGGGGAATCAGAGAGGGTTTAACCCATTCATATAAAAAGAGGTGACTGTTTAAAGGGGAATCAGAGAGGGTTTAACCCATTGTA